>LJUQ01000002.1 GCA_001304505.1 Bacteroides sp. SM23_62_1 | reverse complement strand
AATATCTCCATAGACATCAGTGGTATCTCCTGCATCCTCCGTATAGGCAGACATCGCATCAGAGAGAGTCGGATTAATGGCATCCTCAGTGCAGGTAATTGTATCAGAGGCCGAATTTCCTACATTATCATAAATTGTGACTGTGATTGTGCCTGAAACATCAGAATTATCAAGGATATATTGGCCTGTATAAGGTGCACTCGGATCTTCTGCAGGATCCTCCCCAAAAGCGCTAAAATCGACCCCACGAACACCAGAAGACGCATCAGATCCTGTGGCGGTAAACGTAACTGTTGTTGAAGAGGGAATGGAGTTTGAGAAATAGAAGGTATTGATGGTAATATCACCATACACATCGGCAGTATCTCCTGCATCCTCCGTGTAGGCAGACATTGCATCAGAGAGAGTCGGATTAGCAGCATCCTCCGTACAAGTAATACTATCGGAGGCAGAATTACCTACATTATCATAAATTGTAACTGTAACTGATCCAGATCCATCATCACTATTTAGAGTATATTGGCCTTGATAAGGAGCACTGGTATCCTCTGCAGGATTGTCTGCTCCAAAAATACCAAAATCAATACCCCGAACGTCGGCAGGCCCCGTATCAGAACCTGTAGCTGTAAATGTGATGGTAGCGGCAGAATCAAAGGAGTTAGAGAAATAGAAGGTATTACTACCTTCTATACCATACACCTCATCAGTGTCACCTGATTCACCATAAGCTGACATGGCATCACTTAAAGTAGGAGCGGTATTGTCCTCATAAAATGTGTATGAAGCAGTATTGGTATTTCCGACATTATCGGTTGCTGTATAGGTTATAGTGACATCGCCATTGTCAGCGGAAGTGATTTGATAGTCAAATTGCCAGTTGGCCAGAGTCCCCCCTCGGCCTGGATTTCCACCAAACGTAGTTGTATCATCTTCGACAGACAACAAATCAGCAGCCGCATCGGAAGTGGTTCCACTGATTACATAAGATTGACCTGAAGACATTAAAGAGCCATAAGCTCCTTGAACTCCCGTCCCATATTCCGCATACAGATACACACTGCTTTCTGACTCACCTGTGATAGTAATACTCGGATTTACCCCATCTTCCGTACAGGTGATCGTATCAGAGGCTGAATTGCCTACATTATCATAAATTGTGACCGTGATTGTACCTGATACGTCAGCGTTTTCTAGGATATACTGTCCTGTATAAGGAGTACTCGAATCTTCTGCAGGATCCTCTCCAAAAGCACCAAAATCGACCCCACGTAGTCCTGAACCACCTGCATCTGACCCTGTAGCAGTAAACGTAACTGCTGCTGAAGAAGGAATGGAGTTCGAGAAATAGAAGGTGTTTATAGCAATATCGCCATAAACATCGGTAGTATCTCCTGCATCCTCCATATAAGCCGACATTGCATCAGAGAGAGTCGGATTAGTGGCATCTTCAGTACACGTAATCGTATCTGAATCAGAATTGCCCACATTATCATAAATGGTGACTGTGATGCTACCTGAAGTGTCAGCATCATCCAAAGTATATTGTCCTTG
This sequence comes from Bacteroides sp. SM23_62_1, assembly GCA_001304505.1. Taxonomy (GTDB): domain Bacteria; phylum Bacteroidota; class Bacteroidia; order Bacteroidales; family SM23-62; genus LJUQ01. The sequence continues at coordinate 53,654 of LJUQ01000002.1, read as the reverse complement.
ATAAGGTGCGCTGGTATCTTCTGCAGGATTATCTGCTCCGAAAATACCAAAATCTACCCCCCGAACGTCTGCAGGCCCCGTATCAGAGCCTGTCGCTGTAAATGTGATGGTTGCGGCAGAATCAAAAGAATTGGAGAAATAGAAGGTATTACTACCATCTACACCATATACCTCATCCATATCCCCTGATTCACCATAAACCGACATCGCATCACTTAAAGTAGGAGCAGTATTGTCCTCATAAAATGTGTATGAAGTAGTATTGGTATTTCCGACATTATCAATAGCAGTATAAGTCACCGTGACATCGCCATTATCTGCTGCATCTATTTTGTAAGCAAACTCCCAATTCGTGACTGTACCAGTATTTCCAGGATTATCCCCAAAAGCAGTATTATCAGTTATGGAGAGTAAATCTGAACCAACATCCGAAGCAGTACCACTAATCGTGTAAGTTTGAGTTGAACCCATCCCTGAGCCATAAACTCCTTGAATTCCAGTTCCATATCCTGAATAAAGATATTGGCTACTTTCTGATTCACCTGTGACGGAAATAGTTGGAATACTGGCATCCTCTGTACAAGTGATCGTATCGGAGGCAGAATTGCCTGCATTATCATAAATTGTAACGGTAATGGATCCAGAATTATCATCAGTATTCAGAGTATATTGGCCCTGATAGGGAGCGCTGGTATCCTCACCAGGATTGTCAGCTCCAAAAGTGCCAAAATCAATCCCCCGCACACCTGAACCACTGTCTGTCCCTGTTGCAGTGAATGTGATTGTTGCAGCTGAATCAAAGGAGTTAGAGAAATACAATGTATTACTACCTTCTACACCATGCACTTCATCCGTATCCCCTGATTCACCATAAACCGACATGGCATCACTTAGTGTGGGAAAAGCATTATCCCAACCAACATTTGGAAAAGTGAGTCCACTAGCAAGATAGACCTGTGACCCGTAGTCATTGCCCGTTCCTACTATAGCTGATCCAACAGTTATACCATCTCTGGTTATTGAGGTTCCTGAGGAAGGATCTTCTTCAATATCCTTTATTAATCCTGAAGAGGCCCCATATATGTTCTCATTACCACTGTAACCTATATTTACTTCTCCTTGATAAGGATTCCCCGTATAATTCCATACAGCGGTAATTGTAATGGTTATCTCATCTTGAGAAGCATTATCATTATCCCAATACCGAGATCCATCATCATATTCATAATTAGAAGCTACAATATTGGTTATTTTTACACAATCAACATGGACTTCCTGTGTTGTGGTTGCTGATCCATTCAAATCAGATCCATCGCCAGCTAATTCAACAAATGGGTAGTAAGTGTAATTACCCATAATTGTTTCAGAATCTACAGAAATACTAATTGATGCATCTGTATCATTTGCAATGGCAACATTGATATCTGAAGGAGTATCTTCACGAAATATTGTCACAACATCAATCTCAACAGCGGGAACAGCAAGAGCGGTGCCTTGATAATAAACATTACCTGTAAATATGAGATTAGATGCATAGTCTGGATTGATGTTAATATAATCAACACTAAAAGAAGCTACTTCAATATCATGATTAAAGTCGTAACTAGCGGAAGAAAGTGCCGAATCGGTATTTGAGTCCGTATCATTTGCCCATGCTTCGAGATTAACATTATTTCCATTAGGAAAGTCCCAATCTGTTTGAATTTTAAATGTTACCGTTAAATAATTCCCGTTACGACTGGTTGTTGACCCTCCTCCTGTGTCTAAGGTAATATGGTCGGAACCATCATCGTTGATTTCAATGAAGGTATTTGTTCCATTGTCGTATCCAACTGAATATTCGAAGGAATTGACTGTAAAGTTTAGCTGTACAAATTCTAAGTCCCCATATCCATCTTCGTCACTGGCTATTACCTCAAAGGAATAATACTTCATTTTGGAATAGACAACTCCAGAATCTGAATCAGTAATTGAGATGTTACTCACATCGATTTGCACAGTTCCAGCATCAAATAGAGGGAGAAAACGGTTAAAGGATGATGCTGGGGTATTGGATATAGATGTTGGTTCATCCGTTTGTATTTTTGAATTATCTGTTTCTTCACTTTCAATCTCGTCCTGTGTTTCAATCTCTTCAGTTGTCTTTTCGCTTTCGAGTTGTGGATAAACTACCTGTCCTCCCGTTCCTGATAAAGCCTGTAATTCAAAAGCTGTTGAAAGATCCTTTACCATTTGGAGGGAAAACAATCCATTACCTAAATCCCGACGTTCATAGACTCGGCCAAAGAAAGTAAACCGTTCTACTCCCTCTTCATTTTGAGGAAGAGCATTTAGATAATTCTGGGTCCGCATAATCATAACTAGAGGTACTAGTACAAGAACAGCCGCGATTAATACCGTTAATAGAACTCCAAATTTCCGAGGAAATAGCATAGTAAGGCTGATTATACATAAAGAACTACCCAACAATATTAGAGTCTCTGGAAGATAATTACCATATTCTTTATAGAAGTGGATTTGCTCGAATTGTACCCCTCGCAGGCTTTCACTACCATTCCATGACGAAAAAGCTAATTCAAAGTATTCAACTTCTTCAAATGCACTTGTATTAAACTTAAATTGAATAGTCGCTCCCTGATATAAATTTCGTCCATTTATAACTTGAACAGAGTTATTTTTTCCCTCAATTGTCGCCAACTCGAAAGGAAAAACGCTGATAGTAACATTATGTTGTCCTCCCCAACGAATGAAGCCTGATGTATTCCATGTGAAAAGTGCCCTCACACGTAAAGAAAGTACATTAAATGGATCCTTAGGAGTTTGAAAGATAAAACGAAATTTGTAAGCATCTTGATTACTTATAACCTCATAGATCTTCAGTCCCTCTTCTGAAACAAAGGTCTGGTTATGAAGACCATTTTTTATGACTCCGTCCTTTCCAAAGGCAAAATAGTTGTATAACGGATAAATGGTATTGTCAGGTCGAATTGCTGAAACAGAGGTTATTATTACACACAGTAACAGCAATAAAAATCCTTTTATGAAGTAATTATGGTATTTTAATCGCATCTACGCTATCCTCAAACCAGTCTGGTTATTTCAATGGCTTACAAAAATAAACTGCCTGAAACGGAAATGTACATCCATCCTATTTATAGCTGTGAGAGATTAGTCATTAGTTGAAATATTCCATATTATGGTAATAATAGGCATTTCAACTCATGAGATTTCTATTTCACACTAACAGGGAATTTTTCAATTTTTTCCTTTTTAACCTCTTCCTAATGGAACGAGGCATTTTTTCCCAATAAACCAGTCGTAAAAATGATATTGGAGCTTGTTTTCAATAATAGAAACAACAATTTTCTTCCTCACTTTTTCTATTGGTTTTCAGGACACCATTCAAAAAATAAATTCATTGAATCTTAGAAATGAGGTAGTCTGTGATTTCTGAAGGAGTTCTTCCAAAGAGATAAAGGATAGCCTCGAATCCATGTCCACCTGCATCTGCAATTACATCAAAATCTTTGAATTTTCCAGGAGGCATCGATTCAAGCGTTTTTTTCCAATTTCTATCAGCTTCCTCTGTTTGAATAACTACTTTCTCTGAGATAATGCTTTTCTGAATTTCTTTTGTGTTTCGTAATGAAATAATCGATCTATAGGGTGACCCGTGTGTTTTGAAATAAATCAGAATTTGAGCAAGGGTCGGACCTTGTTGGAATTCGGGTAAAGCTACGATTTTTCCTTTCCCTTTAACTTTAATAATTCTTCCTGGAAAGCCAGCAACATCTGAAGCTTTTTGTCCGTTTTCAGCCAGGCTGACAAATTGACATCCTATTTCAGGGATAATAACACCAAATTTCTCTCCTGTTTGAATTAATTTTTGCGCTGCTTCGAACAACTCTCGTGTTGTTTGAAGCCGTTGGTTAAAGACTTCAGTGAGTTCAGGGGAAGGAAAACAGATATTGCAATCAGGGGGGAAATCAATGGATGTTTTTTTTCTGTGAACATCACATAATGGTCCAGCTGTTCTAAATTGTTGGCATTCCTGGCAAATTACTTCCATAAGATTGATTGGTGACGTCGACTCACTCTTTATTCTCATCACAAGACCTGAAACTAGCTCTTCAAAAGCCCCTCTTGATGTAATTGAAGATGAAGAGCCTTTGGGATCTTTCAAATATGATGAAACGACTGGTTGAGAAACACCAAGGATCTTAGCAATCTCGATTTGAACGTAACCGAGATTTGCTAATTCTTGAGCTATTGCTCTTCTTAAGGGAGTCAAAAAACTTGATGGAACAATTTCACATATAAACTGCATACGAAATCTTACTCTGTTGGTTCGAAAACTTACCTTTTACAATGATTAGGGATTAATTATCAAATATCTTAAGAAAAAGACCCTCATTTAAATTTGTCATAGTCCTTTAAACAGCCAAAGGGAGAAAGCTTGAAGTTGATGATCTTACCACAACACGTCTATATAGGATTAAAAGCTTATTAATAAGGATATATTCTCAAATGAATCACCCCTTAAATCTATTAGAACATGTTCCTCCCATTCTTTTGCCAAAAGAAATAACTTCCACCCGTTTAATTAAAGGTGGGTTGAACAACAAGAATATCCTCATCAATGAATCATGGCTTGTGAAAGAATACCATATTAGAGATGAAGCAAATGATCCAGTCCAATTACGTTTTCTACGGGAAAAAGACAGTCTTTTGTTATTCAAAAGTGACCATCATACCCCAGAACTATTGAAATATTATGATGATGGTAGTAGATTTTACATTACTCGGGAATGGGTTCAAGGACAAACCCTCACTCATGATCATCTCCAATCTAATATTGAATCATTGGTCAATGCCATTCTATCGATTCATAGTACAACTGAAGCCACAGATGGGGATTTCCATTACTATGATGTTATAAAACGATATCTTCTTGAATACAAAGGATTAAACCGTCATTACCCAACCTCACCCTTGCTGGAGATGAAGTTTCCACATACCCCTGCTTATGAAAGGATGGATCGGTTTTTTGAGGACCACATTAACCAACTCCAGAAAATAAATTCAATCAAGCCTATTGTCCGAATACATGGAGATTTAGTGTTTTCTAACATCATACTCACCCCAAAATCTAACATAGTCTTCATTGACTGGGAATATTCAACCTTAGCTGATCCATGTATTGATTTAGCTTATTTTATAACTCAAAACCAGATTTCACCTGAATTACAGAAATTTTTCATAGAAGAATTTGAAAAAAAAATAAACTTTCAAATCATACCAAAGGTTTTAGAATTAACCTGTGATTTAATGAATTTAATGTCGGGATTATGGTATATAATCCAAGCAGCAAGGTTTAAATCAGCTCCCAATTTTCTTTCAGAGCAAGAAATTTCTTTTTCTAAATACATTTCTTTAGCTCAAGAGAGTTTTCAAGCATTACAGCTTATATAGGCATTATAGTTGCCCTATATTATTAAGCTATACTTATTAAGTTATTAAAATACAGGTCTCTTGGTTTCAACATATATTGATTAGGGTTGTATAGACATGATAAAAGACGATTTTAAACCTGGTCAGGGAATATACTACAGGTGGGCCTTAATGGTAGCAATTCTGATTGTTTCAACCTCCTTTGTCATCGTTCAAGTTTCTTCAATTAGTAATCATTTTAATTCAACCAATCAAACGCCAACATTGACGATTTATACTTATGATTCTCTAATGAATTGGGGATTAAACGCTACTGATGCCAATATCCGCGTTTTCGATGCCTTCGAAGCCCAAGAAAATTGCGAAATCGAATTAGAATATTTTGATGATGCGAATTCTGTTCTGGCTAAAGCAATAGCAGAAAAAAATTCACCAAAGGCTGATATTATAATAGGTATTGATAATGTCCTCATTTACGAAGCAAAAGCTCAAGAGATTCTAGTTCAATATGAAGCCGCAACTTTACCTGATCTCATGGAAAGTGCAGTCAATGGACTTGATTCTGAACACTACGTCACTCCCTACGATTACGGCCTTATCGCTATTGTTTATCACAAACATCTAGTGAATTCAACAAATGTGCCGACTATAGACAATCTAAAACTTGAGGATTTACTCGATCCGAAAGTAGCTCAAATGCTTGTTACTGAAGATCCAACCTTAAGTAGTACAGGACTCGGGTTTTTAATGTGGACAATTGGTATATATGAAAAAGTACTTGAGAAAGACTGGGACCTTTGGTGGAAAGATATAAGAAACGATCTCCAAATTGAAGATAGCTGGGGTGATGCCTTTGATGTGTTTTACACTCCTGCAGCTAATCGCCCTATGGTGGTGTCTTACGGAACCGATCCTGCATATGATTTCCTTTTCTATGGTGAACCAGGTGGGTCACCCTCCATAGGAGCAACGGTATCTCATGAAAACGGTTCGAAATATGGATGGTTACAAATTGAAGGGATAGGTATTCTCAAGGGCACACAAAATCTTTCTCTGGCTCAAAAATTCATTGATTGGTTTACAGGGAAAACTGTCCAAGAAATAATTCCTGAAAATAATTGGATGTACCCTGCTAATACCCTTGCAGAACTCCCAGAGAGTTATACTTATGCCATAGATCCTACAACTGTTACACCTTTGAATGATTTATTTACTGCTAATGAATTAAATGAATCCCTTAGTGAGTGGCAAGAAACTTGGGAACAAGTGGTAATTTTAGGTTCATCTGCACCATTGCCTCCAAGTATATTCTTTTTAATCCCGATTCTGATTGTTGTTATTCGAAGGAAAAGATAAGACTTACTAGCTAATTAATTAGTGTCAGGGATCTTATGTGGTTCACGCGATCAAGAATTTCTCATCAAAAGACAAAATCATTAACAGTTCTTTCAACTTTATCTTATTGATACCCATACTAGTTTCATTTTTCTTTTTCTTCATCCCCCTTCTTTTTGTTTTAATTGATGCAGTTCTGTCTGACTCTGGTAATATTACATCTGAATTTATAATAGAGGCACTACTAAATCCGTTAAATCTACACTTTATCCGATTTACCTTAAATCAAGCAATTATCAGCGCAATCATTACAGTAATTCTTGGTTTACCTGGCGCCTATATCTTTGCTAAGTATCGTTTTACTGGTGATCGAATTCTTAAAACAATACTAACGATACCGTTTGTGTTACCTCCAATTGTTGTAGTGTTAGGTTTTGTTCTGCTTATTGGGCCAAACGGAATCCTCAATTCTGTTTTAATGACCTCTTTTCATCTCGAAAATCCTCCAATCCAATTGTATAAAACATTCGAAGGGATAATTTTGGTTCATGCGTTTTATAATATCCCTATCGTTTTACATCTGGTATCTAGCGCTTGGAAACAAGCAAACGTGGATATGGAAGAAGTTGCAATCACTCTTGGAAGTCGAAAATTTCATTTCTTTCGTTATGTAACATTTCCACAGATTAGTTCTGCTATTTTTGCTAGTGGTATCCTTACTTTTCTTTATTGCTTTACGTCTTTTGCGGTTGTCCTATCACTGGGAGGAATTCAATATAAGACCTTAGAAGTACAGATCTATTCGTTATTTCACTATCGATACGATTATCACCAAGCTGCAGCTTTAGCTTTGTTTCAATTATTGATTACATCTGTTCTTATTATATTGTATCTTTATTTCTCTGAACCTGTATTGAAACGTGAAAAATTCACTACTTTCTTACCATCAATTTTGAGAAGAGTCCTCCAATGTTTAGTTATTGGAGGGACTATTCTAATGTTTCTCTACTTTCGAGTTGAGATTCTGCTGATACTATTATTAGGACTCATTGGAGTGAGCTTTTGGAAGTTTGGCCGTACCACTCCCCTAACCATCGGAGAAATTCGAGAAAGATCAGGGGAAAAATTAGGAGAACTTTTCGCTAGGAATAAAATCTATTTCAGTATGGTAATCATTTATCTATTATCTTTAACGATTTTTCTTCTTCTCCCTATTTTGATCATCTTTATTTCGGCCTTCTATGATCGTATTACTAACAGTTGGAACATCGATGCGTTTTTCCACCTTCTTGGTTTGAGATCTATAGAGAAGGGAATCATTTGGGCCCCGGAGTCAATTCCTGCATTAGGAGCAGGTACAACAGCGATCAATTTAATTTTCAATTCTCTTGCTTTTGCGCTTATTACATTGGTACTTTCTACTTTCTTTGGAGTTTTATCTATTTATATGATTAGAAGATCTGATTTCTTAGGACGACATCCAGTCATGGGGTTACTCCTCTCTTGGTCTCTTGTCCTTCCCTTAGTTACCTCATCTATTACCATTGGCCTGGGTATGCTTCGTGCGTTTGGTTTTATTCGTATTTCCTCCCAAGATGCATGGATACCTATTATCCTTGCTCATCTTATTGCTGCGTATCCCTTTGTATCTCGAAGTGTTAGCACAGCGTATAACAAAATTGATTTTGGCCTCATCGAGATGGGGAAAACATTAGGAGCTTCCAGATGGCACATTTTCCGAAATATTGAATTACCGATAATTTCATCTGGTATATTAGCTGGAGCAACTTTTGCATTAGCTATTAGTTTTGGTGAATTTGGTGCAACTTATTTTATTGCTCGTTCAGAATTCACAACGATGACGATCGGAATCTATAAATTCCTAAGTCTAAGGCAATTACAAAACTCTTCAATAATGGCTTCAATCTTAATCCTAGTTTGCAGTATCGCTTTTCTCCTCGTTCAAAAACTTGGGGAAGACGAATTTCACTTTTAATATAGGAGCTTGAAAAGAAACATGGCATTCCTTGAAATTGAGGAATTATCAAAGCATTTTGAAGACATTATTGCAGTTGATTCAGTTAGTTTTTCTGTTTCAAAAGGAGAAATATTAGGTATTCTTGGCCCCTCGGGGTGTGGTAAAACAACTATTCTGAAAGCTATTCTGGGATTATTGACTCCTACAAATGGAGACATTCGTCTTGAAGGTGTGTCGATAGTTAAAACTCCTCCAGAATTGCGAAATTTTGGATATATTCCCCAGAATTTAGCCTTATTCCCTCACTTGACTGTTTTTGAGAACATCTCATTCGGATTGAAAGCAAAAAGATGGGAAAAGGAAGATCTAATCCAAAAAACTCAATCTCTCATGAAATTGCTGAAGTTACAAAAATTAGAATCAAAATTACCTCATGAGATTAGTGGGGGGCAACAACAAAGAGTTGCTCTTGCACGAGCTCTTGCTCCAGAACCAAACCTCTTGTTAATGGATGAACCTTTGTCCTCACTAGATACTACATTATCTTTCCACTTACGTTGGGAAGTTAGGAAAGTTCTCAAAACAACCACAACAACAGCTATTTTTGTAACCCATAATCCTGAGGAAGCTATTTCGGTTTGTGATCGCTTAGTTTTAATGGACTCGGGAAAAACTATTCAATCTGTCCCAGCAAAAGATGTTTTCACGTCTCCCAGTTCTGCGAAAGTCTTACAGATTATGGGAAGATCAAACATATTTCCAGTTATTCAGCGAACTCAAGATGAAACAGGAAAAGAACTATTATTGACCTCGCTTGGCTGGTTTCCCCGTCCAGATTATACGCGTGAGAAACCTCTATCGGGATTCTGGATCCCCGAAACCGATATATCAATTCAAAAGTCAGCTGAAAACCTCAGTGATGATTTTCGGATTGTTGGAGAATTATTGGGCATTATTTGGGGGCGTACTAAGCATCAACTCATTTTCCAGCTTCAAAATGAGAAGCAGCTCACTGTTCAAATATCGACAAACAATGAATTTATTCCTACGATAGGAGAATCTCTTTCCCTAGTAATCCCTCAACAGAAAATGCACTGGTTTTAACAAGATATTAAGTCATATCACTAAATTCCCCATATATGAACCAGAATTAAGCTGGATTATTGTTCTCTAATGACTCACTGATTATGAGGGTTACTGATTTCGTAATACCTTCAATTGCTCGAATTTTTTTTGTCATAAGAGTTCCAAGTTCTTTAATTTTCTCGGTTTGAACCTCAGCGACTAGATCATACTCACCAAAGGTAACACGACAAGATTTTACCTGTTCGATTCTTGATATTTCGTCTTTTACAGGATGTTCCTTTCCAGGAAAAACACATAATAAAACAACAGCATCAACCATGGATCTCATTCCTTTTCGCTGGATTCTTTTGTTCCAATAATTAAAAATACTCTCCTACATGGTGATTTTGTTATGATAATTAGAAATAAATCGACTATTAAAATTGTTTGTTTATTATAATTATTCCCTCAAAAATTTTCAATGAGCCTCTTTTTTCTAGGGAAAGGATGAATAGCCCACAGTAGATTGGAAAACTTGGTATATAGTTTAGTTGCAGATATTATCAAAAATGAATAGCTTATAGAAATAAAGAAACGTAATTCTTACTAAAATTCACTAATTCTTCCAAGTAGGTTTTGAATTCCGAGTAGTAAACTGTGTGAGATACAAAGGAAAAACTTTTTTATCAACTCGTAAAGTTATTCTTCAGGAATCATAATTTCTGATGAACACAAAACCGAATGAAGCTCATAGTCGAATAATGGATGAATAACTCACGTTAATAACTATCAAAAATCAACATGCTTTCGTGAAGAGTCGAAATATAGTGACAAAACTCCAGGAACTTTATCATCTACAGACCAATCTTTCGATGATTTTTGATAGACTTGGAATTACTCAAGAAATTCAGGACAAGTTGTCTTTAGATGAGTTATCACCACAGGAACATGATCAGTTAACTCTCTTGATCGAAAAATTTGAATTTGGCCTTGAAGAAATACGTAACAACCCCACTCATCTTGAACAAGGTTTCGATCAACGTTTATTTGTCCGTTTAGGAAATTATTTCTATTATGAGGGAGATTTCTCTCAGGCATTGGAATATTATAATCTAAGTAATTTCATTGATGAGAACGAATGGGCTTATTTCAATTCTGCGAGAATTCTTCAACTTCAAGATCAGTTGGATAGGGCTTATGAGAAATATGGCCAGGCAATAAAACTGAAACCCGACTTTTCTCAGGCGCTTTGCCACCAAGCAGAAATTCTAATAAACCAAGGTGAACCCGAAAAAGCTCTTGAGAAACTCAAAAAGAGTCAACAACTTAATCCAAATGATCCTGAAACTAATAAACTTATTGCGAACTATTATATTGAACACGGAGAGAACACGGAGGCCCTCATCCACCTTAAAGCCATTCATCATCGTGATCCCGAGGTAAAAACTAAAATTACAGAATTAGAACAAAAACAATCATTTTTAAATCGTTTCATTGGTCGATTCCGGAAAAGATAGTTAAGAGTATATTTGGATCCATTATGTCGCCAAAACTAGATTCACTACGAGGAAGAAAACGTAAACGTCCACCTCGACTGAAACCTAAAAGCCAGCGGTCAAAAGCTGCTGGAAGTCAGAAAGGAGACGGAGTTCTTTTCCCATCTACCCGAGTCCCAAAAGGAATGGACAAAAAAACAGCAAAAAAGTTAAAGAAAGCAACTCGGTATAAAATCTAGGAAAATCCATTTTTACATCTTTTATTCTAATCATAGAATTTAATATAAAAGAGGTCTTCTTAATGGTCTTGAATTTGAGGAAAGCAATTGAACACTCCCATTTCACAATTAATTATCCATCCTACAGTTCGTCCCCAGCAACAACGTACATTTGATTCTATTCAACAAAATTGGTCACGATATAACTCGTTTTTTTGTTCACTCCCTACTGGATCTGGTAAAACAGATCTCGCAGCTTGTCTAGTAGCTGATTATCTTCATACAAACTCGATGGATAAAATTGATATTCTAGTGCCATACCGTATGCATCAAGATTTCTGGTATAATATCTTAAAGGCGTATGCACGAAAACATGACTTTTCTGTAGCATTACTCAAAGGAAGATCTTCTTATTATTGCCCTATCATCAGATCAGGTGCTAATATCTCTCCGTGTGCCTTTGATCCCACTTATGCACAGAGCTGCCGTTCGAAACAGAGTTGTCACCTCTTGAAAGCTCGGAGGAGAATTAGAAAAAGTCAGGTTCGGATTTTGAATTGGTGGGTTTTTAAATATCTAGTTTTAGGTGAAGATAAGGCTATTTTTCGTATTTTTGATGAAGCTCATAATTTGTTAAATCTAGAAAGCTTGTTACGTCTTGAAATCCACCCTAAATTTTTACAGGAAATCACAAATGATCAAGATATTTCCCAAAAATTCATTGTTTGGGAGAATCAACTGAATAATAACCATTTTATTGAAGTTGCAATGGAGAAAGGTCTGGATTTCATCAAAAGCCTTCATTCCGTCTTAATAGAACGTGAAAAGAACATTGCAACTGTTTTGAATGAAAATCCTAGAAAAACTGATTTAGAAACTTTGAGGGAGCTAAGAAAAATAACTGAAATGATATCAGCGCTATCAGATTTAATTAAAAATCCAGAATCATCAGATTTATCCTTCTTTTTTCAACGTGACAGATTTTCAAAAAAAGTACGACTTGTTATTCAACCATTTGATATCGCATTCATTTTTTCTAGATTATTCCGAGGGAGTAAGAATCTCTTTTTATCAGCAACGATTGGTGATGGCGAATATTTGGCTCAGCTACTTGGCTTGAATCCTCAATATTGTCATTACATTCATGAAACCTCCTCATTTAGGAAAGAAAATCACCCTTTCATTTTATTAAATGAAGCAGAAAGATTATCTACGGCCACTCGCGAAAAAAAACAAAATTCCTTTAGATCTATAGAAAATCAATCTCAGAAATTCCTACAACTTTTGAAACAGCATCGTCTACGCGGGTTAATCTTAACCTCCAGCTTTGAACTAGCAAATTTGATGGGCCAGCTTGCTAAAGCAAATAAACTTCAAGTGATTACCCACACAGCTGGGAAATCTGATACTGCTATCAAAGATTTTGTTGTAAATCGTAAAGGAGATGTCCTCATTACTCCTTCAGCTTGGGAGGGAATCTCTTTAGATAATGACCTAGCACGTTTATGTTTAATCCCTAAATTACCGTTTCCTATGCTAAAAGATCCTATTATTCAGAAAAAAACTAAAAAATATCCTCAATTCCTTGAAAATGATGTTTTAATATCAATACAACAGGCTCATGGGAGAATTCAGCGAAACAACTCAGATTGGGGAATATCTATTTGTTTTGATGGTAACTTCCGTTGGCTATTAAAAAAGAGAGTGAAGAGTATAGAACCTTGGTTTTCGGATAGGATTCACGAAGTATCAATATCGAATGCAAAAACACTGATTCTCCAAATGATTAATACCTTAACTTCACAGAAACCGTCTAATACACTGAAAAAAGAAATTCATGCTTTTTCACGAATGGAGAAGAGTGATCGGGAATGGTTGGAGTCAAGTGGATTAGCAGATTTATTGAAAAAATAGATACTAATTGTTCTATATATGTAAAAAAAGTTAGATTAAAACAAGGCTTATATGTAAGAGATTATCATAATAATAAAGTAAAGATTTTCTGATAAAAGATATTAAACTGGTGAAAGCTAATTGTATTTTACCTTATTCCCTCCTATCACGATTGAAGGGACAACAACAGAGAAAATCATTGATGTTTCTGGACTAGAGGCCTTAAAAACTATTCATCTTTCGACAGACAAAGTAAGCTGCGTCATTGAAGTAGATGGTGTTGAGAAAACATTCGATGTTATTAAATTCAATGATCCTGTTCCAGATGTTAATCATCGGATTGTACCTGATGCTGATTTTCCCTTAGAGCTAATGCCACTTGTTACAATAGAATTTCTAGAAGAAATAGCTCAAAAGATTGAAGGATACACTCTAATTTTCTCGGAACCCCCGAAAACTGGTTACCTAGAGTTTTATCGAGGAGATCTTTATCCTATCTCTATCCGTGGTTCTGAAAAACAGCTCTATGCCCAAACAGCAGAGTTTAGACCTTTGAGAAAGGATTATTTTGTAGCACTGAACGCTTTACTTGAGATTGATTTTGAGGCACAGTTAGAAAATTCCCTAGCCACTTTTTCTGAAAACGTCCTTAAACCTATGTCAGAAACTATGAGTGAGGTGTTTTCTTTAGACAAAGAATTGGATTCTGATAAATCCATTGTAAATATCATTGGTAGTGACTTCAAACGACTTATCTCACGGACAGATGAACTCATTACCATTGTCAATTATAATATGGATCAGACAGCAGAGCGTAACAAGGCTTTCCTTCGTTTGACACTACCCCTTATGCTAAAACAAGCATTATTTGAGAATTTTACCGATTATTTTCAATTAGAATTAGATAATTTAAAACTGGAATTGAAAATCATCAAGCGGAAGAGTGTAACGGTAGAAGACCTTTGGGATATAATCTATAAATCTTATAAATAAGACCCACGAACTTTTCAAATATTGGGAGCTTTTTTCATGGATATCTCATTCCTTAAAGAATTAATTTCATGTGCTCGTGGAGAAATTCCATCTGATTTACTAATTAAAAACGGGACTCTTGTAAATGTAATCACTCGGGAATTATATAAAGCTGATATAACTATCTATAATAATCGGATAGCAAATGTAGCAATCCCAGGCTCATTAGACCCAAAGAATACTAAAAAACAAATGGACATGACTGGAAAATATATTTCTCCTGGGCTTATTGAGTCGCATCTTCATATTGAGAGCACTATGATGCCCCCAAGTGAATTTGCTAAGGTTGTAGTACCTCGAGGAACAACAACAGTCCTCCTAGATCCACACGAGATAGGAAATGCTCTTGGTGTAAAAGGTTTACTTCTTCTTTTATCTCAATCTGAAGGCCTCCCTTTACGTTTTCTCATCGAGATTCCTTCTTGTGTGCCTGCAGCACCAGGTCTGGAAACTTCTGCCCACAACATTGACTCCAAAACAATAAAAGAGCTAATTGAAAAAGAATCACGGTTCTTTGGACTTGGAGAGGTGATGAATTATCCAGGAGTACTTTACAAAGATGAGGAGGTTTTAACCAAAATTGTTTTGGGTTCTAAGTTAAACGTAGTAGATGGACATAGCCCTGGGGTTTCTGGTAATAATTTAGATGCCTATATTGCAGCTGGCCCTCAGTCTGACCATGAGAGTACCACAGCAGAGGAATTTCTAGAGAAATTACGTAAAGGGATGAGGGTAATGGCGCGAGAGGGTTCTTTAACAAAAGATCTACGTAATGTACTGAAAGCTGTGAAAGGTACGAATTTAGATCTAAGGAATTGTCTTATGGCCTCCGATGATCGCAATATTATCGATTTACTAAGAAACGGGCATTTAGATACTCAATTAAGAATAGCTGTTGAGGAAGGGCTTCCTCCATTATCAGTGTTACAAATGGCTACTATCAATCCAGCGACATACCTTGGACTAGAAAATGAGATTGGTAGTATCGCTCCTGGGAAAATAGCGGACATGGTAATTTTTGAAGATCTTAAACAATTTAAGGTAGATTCGGTAATTTTTGGTGGAAAAGTCGTTTTTAAAGATAAAAACCTTAAATGGATTTTTTCTGAACCAGAATTTCCATTTTGGGCAATTGATACAGTTAAATTACCCCCTAACTTCAATCACGAATCTCTTCGGGCAACTATATCTCTTGTAGATGGTACTTATCTTACACGGGTTATTGAGGTTCTACCACATTCAGTCATAACAGGAGCACTGGAAGAAAATTTACAGGTGAAGAATGGATGGATACACCCCGCACCTGAAAAAGATATACTATCATTGTCTGTTATTGAGCGTTATGGGATTAATGGAAATATTGCCAATGCTTTTATCAAAGGATTTGGTATTAAGAGCAAAAATTTCGCTATGGCGACTACTGTAGCTCACGATTGTCACAACCTCATTGTTGCTGGAACTGATCATAATGTAATGGTTAATGCAGCTAAAGAATTACATAGAATCAAGGGAGGATATGTTGTCATTGCAGAAGACAAAACCCAAAGGTTACCCCTTCCTTATGGTGGTTTGATGACCTTAGAACCGTATTCAATACTTCACGATCAATTAATTCAGCTAAACAGTATTTTCAAAGATATTACTGAGTTTGATGAACCCTTAATGGCATTATCCTTTATGGCACTCTCTGTGATCCCTCATCTAAAACTTACTGACAAAGGTCTTGTGGATGTAGGTAAATTTACCTTTACAAATCTTATTATCCATTAGTTTATAAATGAAAATTCTTCTATTATTTTATGAATCTTAAAATAGGAAATACTAGGATGAGAAGTACATAATGAAGGTCCGAGAACATTGCATATATAATCTAGATTTTTCCTATACTCGTATAACACCAAAACAAAATGAAATTGACTTTCGGGGAGTCCTTAGTTATCATGTTAAAGATCTAGAACAGATCAAGGAAGCTACTAGAGGATTTTTGGAACAGGATGATGTCAACATTTTTTTATTTTTCCAAGTTCAGCGTCACATCGATCTTGTGCTCAATGATGTAAGTGAGGATGAGATTCTCACGCAACGACCAATAACCATTAATCGATTGAAATTGATACTTCGGAAAGAACTTCAAGATATCGGTCTTGAACTCGTAGACTTCAGGAGAATATCACTGTGGAGTCATGGGGCTGCTGACCGAGGAATACAATTATGACACCTAAAATCCTGATAAGATAATTCTAAAAAAAGCAAGTTTCTGTAGCCTGCGGATCAACGTTCAAGAAAGGTGAGTTATCAAACTGTTACATAGTGAGAATTGATTTATATGCCCTTGATTGTGATATTAGGTCTACCAGCTACAGGAAAAAGCTATTTAGCTAGAGAATTAATTAAATCATTATCTAATCCCCCTATTTACTTAAATACTGATCAAATTCGTCGAGCTCTTTTTGATTTCTCTCATCATCAATATTTACCCTTTGGAAACAAATTATATACTCAAGAAAAACGTGATCTCGTTTATAACGCATTATATATGGTCGTGGAAATTTTACTTGGTCAAAAACTCTCTTTATTGGTGGATGGCACCTTTTATTCTCAAGCAAAAAGACAACCCCTTATTCAAATATGCCAAAAATTGAATCAGAAGTATTATATCATCAAAACAACGTGTTCAGAAGATCTGGTCAAACAACGTATCCAAGAACGAAAATCTCAAAATAACAACGCAAGCGATGCCGATTTTAACATCTATCTGGAAATTAAGGAAAGATTTGAGAAAATAAATATCCCATATTTAGAGATTGATACAGGTAAAGAACTACCAATCTTTCTTAAGGAAGTGATCCAATATATTGCCAACATTTGATCCTAAGATGCTTAAAACTGCTGCTGCATATGAACATCCTATTGAATCAATAGAAATACGAGAAACTCATATTTCATGGGTTTATTTGACGGGTTCTTTCGCTTATAAGATCAAAAAAGCTGTTAAGTTTGGAGATATTCTTGATTTTTCAACGTTAGAACTCCGGAAAAAATATTGTCATCAAGAAATTGAACTAAATAGTCGATTTTCTCCTGATATTTACATTGAAGTCTTTACAGTTAACTCTAAGGGGAAAATCAACCGTCCAGGGGAAATTATTGAATATGGGGTAAAAATGAATCAATTACCTGAAAAATATCTTATGAAGAATATTTTGATGGAGAAAGGTGTATCTACCTTTGCTATTGAAAAAATTGCAGCTGAATTAGCAAAATTTCATGAGAATACCAAAAAAGTTCCTGAAAGAGGGAAATTGAAGTATATTTGGGAAAAATGGGATGAAAACTTTCGAACTACCTCTCAATTTCGGACTGAAAGTGAGGAGTTTCAAGAGCAAATCTTTGGATTTATGCGAGGAAACCAGGGGTTATTTCAAGAGCGTATTAATGACAACCGTATAACAGATAATCATGGGGATCTCTGTAGCAATAACATTTTCATTCTTCCAAACAATGAGATAAAAATATTCGACTGTATTGAGTTCAATCCTCTCTTGCGATATGGGGATCTCTGTGAGGATGTTGGCTTTCTGGCCATGGACCTCGATTTTTGGGGTGAACGAAAATTATCAAAGCTATTTGTTGAAAAATACGTTGATTACAGTAGAGATGAATTATTACCAGAGATCATAGATTTCTTTAAATGTTATCGAGCATATGTTCGAGGAAAAGTTTATGGATTTCAAGGTATGAATGAACCCGACACTCAGAAAAAAGAGGATTTAGTTGCTCTTTCAAATAGATATTATGATTTAGCAAAATCATATATCCCGAATTTCATTTCTTAGTATTATCAAATCTGATAGGCTTTTAGTTCTCTTTCCGGGTTGTTTTCACTTCAAAAGCTCTTAGAGATACCTGTTCTAAACTAGGTGAGTATTGTTGGTTCTCTCGAGTCTCAACTGCATAAGATGCTAAAGCAGAACCAAGCTTCGCGGCCTCTTCAATTGGCTTCTTCAGAGAAACACCATAAATAACACCAGCACGGAATGCATCATACCAAAAGTCATGAGATAAAACTTCCCCTGCTGGGCCTTCAGATACTTTCACTTTAAATTCTTTAGAGAAGATAATAATTCTTGATCGATCAACCAGTGATATAATATATTTCAACCGTTGCGAATTTACTAAAATGTCAGGACATTTTTGTTTCATCCGTTCTTCAATCAGTTTCAATTCATCTTCTGTGCAAATTAAAACCGATATCTTGTCGAAAATTTGTGTTAATCGCCACTTTGTTAATTCCTGAATATTAGTGTCAGGTGAATAGATTACTGGGAGTCTTTTATTCAGATCAAAGACTCTAGAAATAAATTTCGCATCAGCCTCAACCTTTCCTGTTCCAATAAACACAGCATTCAGTGCTTGAAATTCATTTGGTTCAAGCTGATCTTCTATATCTCGTTCTGCAAAGAAATGATAAGAATTTTCTTGAAAAATTTGCAAGTTTCTGTTCTGATCGTCTTTAATCTCATATAAGCAAGCAGTTTCTTTTTCTGGATGAATAAATGGTCTCACATCAATTCCAAGTCTTTCCAGATGAGGACGATGAAACCAATTAAAATCATACCCAACCTGAGACACAATGATTGGATATGACCCTAAAATTGCTAAACCATAAGCAATATTTGCACCCATTCCGTTAAGTACTCTCTTAACATCAGATGCACTGGTAGTAGGTTCTTTCTCCTCTTCAGAAGTTATTAAAACAAAATTATCAGAAATTAAAAAATTTAAATGATAATAGACTTTCCCTACTACAAGAATTCTGTTTTCCAAAAGCCCACATCCTTCAGATGGTAGCAAAAAAGGTTCTAATTCCCACTTCTCATAACCGCGACCGAAGTATAACCGACCACTGAGCTCCTAGAGCCACAAGTCAATCCACTGGTTGAATAATTCAACAATTTAGCTGATTTAGCTCCCAACTTTTCTGTGAACGAAAGAAGAACTTTTACAGGCCCCACACCACACATAGATATGTTATTTTCCCGTACAGCATCTTCTAATGCTTCAGGATCGCGATTTAACATTGGGGTCAAAGCTAATTGATCAAGAGAAGTAACTTCATCATGATTTAACAAGGGAAAATAATTACCATGAGTCATATCCGAACTAGCTATTGCGATTGATGAATCTTCAATCCCTTCTTCCTTTACCATTTCAGCTAGATAATACCCAAAAACCTGGGTGATGTTGGTTGGGAGGCGATCAATACCTATTGGAGCAATCTTTAAATCAGAAAAAATGTTTTGAAGAAAAGGGATCTGTAATTCAATCGAGTGTTCATTCACATGAGCAGAGTCATCAAAATCTAATATTTGGGCAACTTGATCTGTTAATTGATTTTTATTGTTTACTATTCTATTTAATAAAGACATATTCACAGGAACTTGACCAAGAGGTGTCTCCCAAGCATCGAATGAGGCTACAGATATTTCTGGTCCATAAGGTGTGTGTTTAGTGCCAAGTATGATAACTGTATCGATTTCCTTTCGATCTTCAGCTAGTGCTATAAAACCATGAGCAGCTGTTGGTGCGGAACACGCGTATCCTGCGTGGGGAGAAACTAGTCCTAGGATATTTCTAATATTTTTTCTTTGATCTAATGCCAGGGGTTTTCTACCTGGTCCTATTTTATGCAGGTACATTGCATTGATTTCATTAATTAACCGATCTTTCTGACCAGAATACCAGCTTCCCGCACGAATGGCAGCACGAACTCGCATTTTATTTCCAACTCAAATCTTAATTTCTTAAGAAGTAGATTATTGAGATATACTGAGTTAACTAGAACCGATCTTATAATGTTTACCTTCTTGATCGATTCTTTGCCCTTTTCTTTTTAGTTCTTCACAATATGGAAATGTATATCCTTCTTGATTCCATATTGTTGAATTAGTTCTTTGTTCTTCGATTTAAATTTAAAATCTCCAGTATCTTTACGGAGAAAACCAACGTAAAACTCTTTTTGATCTTTTTCTAGCCAAAGATGTACGAAATTTGCATATTGTGGATCTTCCGATGGTTTCACTCGAAAATTACCCAAGCTCTTTCCTGTTTCTGTAATTTCTAAAGAATATTCTACAACAGGTTTTTCAACTTCTTCATCTGGAAACTTCGTTTTGTCCCGTAATTTCTTCTCTTCCTCATTCAAATAAGTAATAGCCAACTTTGTTGCTTCTTGGAGTGCCTCATTAGCTGAAGTTGCATCTTCAACATGTAACTCGTATTCAATCCAAATTTCTTCGGGTTCGAACTGCCTTACTTGAATTTTTCGACTTCTTCCAATACGAGTTGGCATGACTCGCCATTTATCTTTCATAGGTTTCCCACCAATTAAGTTACTAACCTTAGAAAATGCATTTATTTAAGGATTCGTTATTTCCATAGCTATATAACCTATTCGACTTTTATTTTCCCTAATATCTTCTCATGAATCGCTTTGGCTGCTTTTCGGCCAGCTTCCATTGCTAGGATAACTGTAGCAGCTCCAGTAGCCACATCACCCCCTGTGTAAACTCGTTCTCGAGTTGTTTCTCCAGTCTCTTCCTTGTGAACCAGGGTACCCCACCTAGTGGATTCGAGGCCTGGTGTAGTTTGAGCTATCAATTGATTTGGTTTTTGACCAATAGCAATGATTACTGTATCTACAGGAAAAATAAATTCTGTATTAGGAATTGGGATGGGTCTTCTACGGCCAGATGCATCTTTCTCACCTAATTGCATACGTAAACACTTCAAACCAATCACATTCCCTTTTTTATCTCCAAGAATTTCCACTGGGGATGTTAATTCACCTATGACGACACCTTCTTCTTTAGCGTGAATAATCTCCTCCAATCGTGCTGGACACTCCCCTTCAGTACGACGATAAATGATATCAACTTCTCGGGCTCCTAATCGGAGTGAGGTTCTAGCAGCATCCATTGCAACATTACCTGCTCCAATGACCGCAACTTTTTCACCAACTGAAACGGGAGTATCATACTCAGGAAAATCATATCCTTTGAGAAGATTCACACGAGTTAAAAATTCATTAGCAGAATAAACTCCTTTCAAATTCTCTCCAGGTATCTTTAGAAAGTTTGGTGTTCCAGCCCCAGATGCAATATATACAGCATCATATTCGTATTCATTAAGTAGCTCATCAATAGTAATAGTCTTTCCTATGAGAATATCTTTTTCTAATCGGACCCCTAGACTTTGTACATACTCAACTTCCTCTTTAACTACCTGTTTGGGCATTCGAAATTCTGGAATCCCATAAGTCAAAACACCCCCATATTCATGGAGTGCTTCGTACAAAACCACTTCGTGCCCAAAATTAGCTAATTCAGCTGCACAAGTCAAACCCGAAGGACCCGATCCAATAATCGCAACTTTGGATTGTAATTTTTCGGAAGGTACAATTTCAGGACGTTTTCCGTGATCTGCAACAAATCTTTCTAGTCCACCAATACTAATCGCATTGGGGTGAATACAAAACTCTTGACACTGGTTTTCTTGAGGACATACTCGTCCTGTTATGGCGGGCAAACTATTAGTTGAGAGAATTATTTCTTTCGCAGAATCAATATCTCCTTCTTTCAATTTCAGGATAAATTCAGGTATTCGTACATTTACGGGACAGCCCTTTATACAGCGTGGATGTTTGCATTGTAAACAACGAGACGCTTCCTCTACCGCCTCATCTTCAGTAAAACCCAAAGCAACTTCTTCAAAGTTTCGAATGCGTTCACCTGATTCTTGAATTTGCATTCGAACTCTTTGTTTCTTTGTTCTTTTTCGTTTAGCCATTGTCTATGTTCCTTCTAGGATTTCTCTCGAGCCATTTTACCACTGGAAATACGCTCCTCGTAAAGATAAGCCCGTGATCTAAGTGTCAATTCTTCAAAATCTACCTTTAGTCCATCGAAATTGGGGCCGTCAACACAGGCGAACTTAACCTCGCCACCAACAGTCACTCGACAAGCACCACACATTCCAGTACCATCAACCATTATAGGAGCTAGACTAACGGTTGTTGGAATGTTATGTTCCTTGGTGAAAGCACAGGTAAACTTCATCATTGGTATTGGCCCAACTGCGACTACATGATCAAAGTGTCTTCCTTCTTCTACAAAGTGTTTTAAGAGATCAAGCCCAAATCCATGATGTCCTTCTGTTCCATCATCTGTAGCAATATGAAGTTCATCACTAACTTCTCGCATCTCATCTCGGCAAATTAAAAGTGAAGATGTTCTAGCTGAGATGATACTTACCACATAATTACCTATGTCTTTTAACGCCCTGGTCTTAGGCAATACTGGAGCAACACCACACCCACCACCAAGAACAGCAACTGTCCCCCACTTTTTTATTTCCACGGGTTTTCCTAAAGGGCCTAAGAGATCAAGAATATGGTCACCAGCTTGCATAGTTCCCATAAGCTTAGTACTCTTCCCAATCTTTTGAAAGATTAATGTTATCGTCCCTTTTTTCTTATCACTATCAGCTATAGTTAAAGGAATTCTTTCTCCATGTTGAGCCACTCTAAGAATCACAAATTGTCCAGGTTGAGTTTTTTTTGCAATTAAAGGTGCCTTCACAACCCATCTAACTATTTCGGGAGATAAATCTTCCTTTTCGATGATAATGCATCTACCTTCAGTGAATCTTTCAACTTGGATAGATGGCTCTTTCTTTTCTTCTACAAGTCTTTTTTCTTCAAGCTGGGTAAGATACCGCGAAATACCTTCTGCAGCCTTAATGCCTTCTGCAGCTCCAACCCCGACTATTGAATCCCCTCTTGTGGCACTCCCTACGGCGTATACCCCCTGAATGTTTGTATCTTGATTAGCTGATTGTACGATTATTCTACCTTGAGGAGTAGTTGTTAATCCTGCATCTTGAAATAATTCACGGTTTGTATTCTTACTACTAAGTATTAAAACCATTTCTGTGAGAATAGAGAACTGTTTTCCATCTCCACTTTTCAAACGTGTCTTTGTTAACTTCTCTGTGCCTTCAAAATATAATGCTTCATGGGAATAAAGAACTTCAACAAAACTTTCATTTAATTTTCTCATAAGAGCAGGATGAGCATCAAACGAATCTCGAGAAGTAATCAGGTAGACGTGTGCTCCCATGGCATCATAATGAAGGGCATTCCGAACAGCCCACGAAGTATGTCCTATAATAGCAACATTTTTATCTGTATAATCTCCATCAGGAAGGGAATAAAATACCCCTTTACCTTTAAATTTCCCCTCTCCTGGAATGTCAAGTTTTTTTGGCTGGAGTCCCGTAGCAATAAGTACAGCTCTACATCCATACTTGAATTCTTCAGTAAAGAATTCTCCTCGTGTAACTTGGGTATAAACACGTTTTATGGGATCTTTTAAGTCAAGTCTACTCACTTTTTCTGCATAATTTATTGTTGCATGATATTTTGCTTGCTTGGCCATTTTATCTAAGAGCTCTTGCCGAGTTATGCTGAAAAACCCTGGGTAACCGTCTACAGCCATACTACCTGCAGTAGCGATTCCAGAACGCGCTTCGAGAACAAGAACGTGGAGACCTAGTTCTGCGGCCCGAATAGCCCCAGAAAGACCTGCTGGCCCACCTCCTACAACAACGAGATCCCATATCTCCGAACTCAAAATATTCTTCTCCGTATATTTCCGAGTTATTTCAGGTTTTATTTCGATTAAAGTGAGGAACTGAGGATATACTAAAAAATTGTGTTTCTTGGAAAGACTTTTCTCTGATTTTAAATCTAAATACTTTTACTCTCATTAAATGAGATTTTTATCTAATTTTGATGTCTAGAGGAGCTTCTTCTCTATTTCAGTATTGAATTTTAATAGGAAAACCAGAAATCTTCAATAAGATCGCTTAAAGTCAATATATAACTGATAGACAATTAAGAAATGATTTGCGTGTCATTTGCGAAAACTTTTGAAGGTGAGGTGAGTATACGTCCTCATCTGTAAACTTTTCTAAAAAGATTTATTCTCTTCAATAAACTGTACTTGTAAGGAGAAACGATGAATATCGATCCCTTCTTCGAAACCAAGATCATAACATCACCTAAAAAGCATGCTTTTGACTCAAAAGTAGGTTTAATAGGGTTCTTTTTATGTTCTTTTGATACTACTCATGGATTACGGATCCTCTTCTCGTATCCAGCAAGATTACAGGATGATAAAAATGAGATTAATATTCTGAAGACGCATTGTGTATGGAAAATAGAAAATGTACCTCTCCGTATTGACCTGAAATTCTCCGAATTTGTGTATTCAGCGTTTCAACTTCAAACAACACAAGAAAGCTCTCTAAAGAAAGATACAATCTATGGTATAGTGATTAAAAATTGGAAAGATACTAATCCTATTCCTAATGAGACTTTTCTCAATTTCAAGACTACATTAGAAGATAAAATCGGTTCAAATCTTGATTTATTGTACGCTCGTGAAAAACTAGAATCAAATCCCATTAGAAAGAGGGAGTACAAAGAGCTTCTAAAACAAACAACAAAGGTCGAAAAAGAGCTTGAATCTATATGGAGGAATTTTTCCAACCGCGTTAGCGAGAAAATAAGTACTCCTACAACGGAGATAATTCCTAGTCCAGTTAATTCATCAATGACTCCATTAGAGACGACTCTTTGCGCTCATGATTTGTTTAAACAGAGAATTACGATGAGAATTTTACCATCGGAAGAAACTGGTGGATTAATGGTAATTTTAATTAACCAAAGCGAACATTTGAGGGATATCCTAATTCAAATCTCAAAAAGAACTGAATTTTTTAGTGAACCTATTTGGGAGCAAGAACTTGAAGAATGGCCCTTAAAGGAGGATTTGATTTTAGAATTTCCTAGATCTGATACAACTGAAAACTATCTCATCAAAATCAGCAGCAAAAGAACAACAATAGATATCAAATCTCTTGAGGTTGGTACTGCTACAGTTAGCTAGGTTATACATTCTCTTTACAGGTAAGATCATTAAAATCAAGAAAATTGATAAACTAAAGATTAACAAGGTAGTAACACATTTTAGCTTCCTAAAAAAAGAGGTATCAACTTATCTGAGTCTCTGAAAACCATTAAAATATGCTTTAATCTCAAAAAAAAGGAGAATAGTCTAGTTATGAGTCATGGGGATCATTCCCTTCCTACTGATCTTGACCAATCAATCACAGATAATTCTTATGGATTTTTTCTTTACTTCTTTGACGAAGTAAAAGGACATGTCCCACTTTTTGCGTATCCTCAAGAATTATTAAAAAATAAGCAGGAAAAAAAGATCATTTCGATACATAGTATATGGTGGCATCAGGATAAGTTTTTAGAGTCAGAAAAGTTTATCTCCATGGATCTAGAATTGGAGGGGGTTATCTATTGTGCTACACTTATATTATGTCAGACTAGACGAGCTAAAAGACGTTCGGGAATGGACTCTAAGAAATGGCAAGCAGAAAGATTTGTTTTAATTGTGAGAGCTCCATCAACAGTCTCTTTCATCGCTCAAGAAATATTACATGAGTTAAAGACAAGAATACAAGGGTCAATTGGAGAAAATTTATGCATTCTTGTTGAAAATCACCTTAAAAAGCAAGAAAATTTGGACGTTGAAGAATTTCTGAAACAGAAATCTGCTGATATTGAACATGAACTTATAAAATTATGTACTTCGTTAATTCCTAAAATGCCCATAGCTAAACTCGAAGTCCAATTAGAGGAAAATTCCTTAGGAGCAATAGATGAGACAACTACTTCTATTCAAGAACTGCAAATACAAACCAGTAAAAAACCCCAATTACGATTTTCAATACCGACAGGACACAAGAATGATTTTAAAAAGGAAAAAACTGATGTAAAACTAGCTCCAGAACCAAAACGCGTGAGAATCGTAAATATAAAACATTCTGAAGATGAAAAGCTGGTCCAAGTAACAGCACGCAATAGCAGTTCAGATGTGATTGTTAATGCCATTCTGAAAATATATGAATCGCAAGGATTTTTTGGAAAGGACATTCTTGTTTCAAAGATAAAGAAATGGGCACCAAATGAGGAAGTTACCATTGATTTTGAGCCGGCTGATTCAAGTGGAATAATATATTTCCTTAAGATTGAAGATGAAAAAGGGACAATAAGAGTAAAAAGAATTGTAGGCTAGGGTGTTGTAGTGTGTATTCAACTAAAGTTAAGGACCTTATGAAGAAAGAAATAGTGGCTGTGACTGCAGATGACAGTCTCGAAAAAGTCGCTCAATTAATGGCTGAAAATCACATTGGTTCAGTCTTAGTACATCAAGATCATGAACCAATTGGAATTATCACAAAAAGAGACATAATTGAACGAGTTATTTTGAACTGTCAAGATCCTTGTAAAGTAAAAGCAAAGGATGTAGCTACAAAAAACCTTATTACGATTTCTTTAAGAGAAACGATTAAAGATGTCTTAGTGCTGATGTATAAACATAATATCAAAAGAGTTCTTGTTAAAGATCCTGATAATTTTAATTTAGTAGGAATAATTACTACACACGATTTAATTGCTGCATTCAGTTCACTAGAGCCTCTCATATCATCTCTAAAAGAGTTCTCCCCCACAGAGAATGATGATTCTAACACCTAACATATGGATGGAAAATGATGACAGAAATTAACCAAGAAGATGAACAGTTAATTAGTTATCGATTGTCTAAACGAAGATTGCAAGGGAGTAAGGATGCCAAATTTTCCACTTTGAAAAAACAAGTTATTGACACTGGATTATGTAGTGCTTGTGGAGCCTGTGTTGCTTCATGTGTTGAAAACGCGTTAGAGATGATTAATGATCGGCCACACCTAACAGGGAAATGCACTGCTTGTGGGGTCTGCGTTCACCAATGTCCCAAAACAAAAACTACTGTTCCTCAATTAATTGGTAATTTCATTGAAGCTTTTCGGGCAAAAAGTCTGCTTCCAGAAGTTACTGGCCAAGATGGTGGAGTAGTGACTAGTCTCCTGATCTATCTCTTACGTGAGGGTATGATCGATGGAGCTGTGTTAACTAAAAAAGATGAGATTGAATATTGGAAACCAAAACCTATCATTGCTACGAAGGAAGATCAAATACTGTCTTCTTCAGGATCCATATATAGTCAAAGTTCCGCAGTGGGAAAACTTCTTGAAGCAATTAAATCTGGAATGAATTCTATTGCTTTTGTTGGATGTCCATGCAATATTGATGCTGTTAATAAGATGCAGAGTTCTCCATATGGACTTGTCAGACTCTTCATGCGTAGTTCCGTTCTTAAAATAGGTCTTTTCTGTATGGATGCGTTTTCTTATGACAGATTACGCCATTTTGTTGAAGAAGTTGATAAGATCCGCTTAGAAGATATTGAAAAAATGACGATTTCTAAGGGTAAATTCCACATGATACAAGAGAACGGGGAGACTATTAGTCATCCAGTAAAGGAAATGGATAGATTACGAGCAAGCTCCTGCCATTATTGTGTTGACTTCTCAAGTGAAAATGCTGACATTAGTGTTGGTTCAGTAGGAGCTCCAGAGGGATTCAACACTGTGCTTGTACGTACAGGACTAGGATTAGAAATCCTTCAAGATGCTGCTGACAATGGGTATATCGAACTTCAATTAATTACTGAAAAACAACTTAAACCTGTTCTGAGACTTGCCAATCTAAAAAAGGTTCAATTATACACAGTCAATCGACGTCGATCCTTTGCTTTCCAAGTTCCCTCAATTCTACCCACTGACCGCCAGCCCCTTCCATCAAGAGAGCTTTTGGTCGAAAAAGGAGTCAGTGGGGTTAAAAAGCGCAGGATAGTCCGAATCCAAAGTACAAATCTGATAGATGAAGGTCGTAACATCCAGGTAATCTTACAGAATCGCAGTGGAAAGGTTCTAGAACGAGTTCAAGTTCGTATAACTTTACTAGCAGGGGAATTATTTGAGTCACACAACTGGGAGACTACCATTCGTGAATGGTTCCCTGCAGAAGCGCTAGATTTTGAATTTCCACGTTTTGATGACAATAGTGAATATATGGTGAGTTTATCGGATTCTGAAGGAAAGCTACTTACGAAGAAAGTGTCAGTAGCAGAGCTTTTAGCAGAGGCTAAATAGAAGGCCTGATTTATTCTTCTCTACTCGCTTCGATAATCAATTCTGCAAAGACCTTCATATCTTTT
The DNA here is from genome assembly GCA_001304505.1 of Bacteroides sp. SM23_62_1. GTDB lineage: Bacteria > Bacteroidota > Bacteroidia > Bacteroidales > SM23-62 > LJUQ01. Next base: position 24,946 of record LJUQ01000002.1, on the reverse strand, counting down.
AGTAAAGCTTCGATATCTTCTGGCGGGTCAATTGCTGCACCTTCATCTATCATGATGAGTACTGCTAGAACAAAACTAAAGATATGTAATTGTAATTTTTTTGTGTCTGAAATGGCAGAAAAAGAAGCTGAATCACTAGTGAGGAAATTTTCTCGTAGTACATTACAAGAAAGAATATAATCTCGCAAGTCCTCACGAAGCTGGATTCCAGTGGAAAAACCCTTGATACTGTGAGTTATGACATTTCCATTCACATCGCTTACAATGACCTTTGAATTTAGTTTCATGAGGTGTTTTTGGGCATGTTCGACACTATCTCTTAATTGGTCAAAATCTGAAATCAGAATTTGTCTAAATACTTCGCTTAATTCTTCTTGCCGATAAATGGATGTTATAAAGGATTCAGGGTCAATTTCATTGATAAATGGTAGTTCTCTGGCCTTGGTTAAATTCTCTTCCAGCTGTTCCTTTGGATATTCCTCTGTATCATACTTATGATAGAAAATTACCATACGAGGATCTCCCCCATTTTCTTTAATAGCGGCAAAAACCTCCTTAAAATAATTATCTGCCTTCATAAAATCTTCTGGATGATGAAGATCAAGTACAAAGACCAGAATTGTAGTATTTGCTAGAAGTTTTGGTGTTTCTAGGTAGGATTGCCTATATTTTTCTTGTCCACCAAAATCCCAAAGAGATATCTGGAGACCCAAATAATTATGGGACTTGACTTCATACATGACGGTTGGCCCTATGTCTTTAACCTCCATAGGAGCCATTCCACCTAGTGTAGTCGAATAAATCGATGTTTTACCACAACCACTTAGTCCGACAAGCGAAATTTTCATAACGAATTCCTCAATTTGAAAAATGAAATAAAATTAGATCTATAACAACTAATTTAGTTAATAAAACCGTTCACAACCCATAAGGCACAAAGAATTTTAAGTTTTGCTTATTTTATTAAAAATTAGCTGTAATATGAAGTTCAATGAATATGTAAACTTAATAAAACAAGTAAGAAGAAGTCAATAATTGGTTCACAAGCCCAAAAATTTGAATCAATAAGATAATTAGAGAGATTATTCTTTCTTAAAGGAAAATAAAGCCGTGCCACATCGCTTAATATCAAAATACACTAAAGACACACTGCATTTCATTGGTCAACCAATCTTTTTCTTGTTGAAGAAGCAGAGTATGCTCCTTTTCGTTGCTGTAGCTGTAACTGAGTGTGCATTCTCTTCCGCAGCATGGGGGTTACCCTTATACCTTGGTCAATTAGCAGAGGAGGGTGGGCAAACTGAACTACTCGGAATACAGCTTTCAATTATCACCTCTGTATATTTTATCGTGTCTTTATCAACAGCTTCATTTTTTGGATCGTTTAGTGACCGTTTTGGACGGCGTCCGTTTTTAATTCTTGGAACTGCAATAGCAGGAATCTCTTTCCTTATTTTTCCAATTATGTACACTTTCTACTCAGAGAATCCATTCAGCTTCTTCATTCTGGTTATTACTAATGGTATGAAAGGATTAGCGGCCGCAATGATATCTGGGCCAGTGTTAGCAGTATTTGCTGATATTTCACCTGATGAAAACCATGGTGAGACAATGGGGAAATTTTATCTGGCAAAGTCGGCTGGAGGTGCTATTGGATATCCATTTGGATTAATTTCATGGACCATTTTAAAAGAGGGAGCATTCTTCTTCTTTGCAATCGTAATGTTTTTAGCTACATCAATTTATCTGTTTAGGTTCTTTGAACCCCGTAGAGATTTGGCCATTGATGAAAGTGAAACTCTGCTATCAGATTTTAGTCAAATTGTAAAAGATTCAGATATTGACATGAATCCCTTTAAAACAATGATAGAAAGTCTTCAAGATAAACAGTTTCGAAAATTTGCAATTGCATGGTTGGCTTATACCACTTTAATAGGAGCAAGTGCTTTTGTAGCACCCCTTGTAATAATCGAGCTTGTTGACGCGGTAGGAATTCTCATTGCGATAATTGGATTTATTGCTATTTGTATAATGGGAATTCTCCAACCTGTGCTAGGTAAACTTTCGGATAATGTTGGAAGAAAGCCTTTCCTGGTGATTGGAGTGGTTGGAACTAGTATGTTATTAGTAACACTTGCTTCTATTCTTGATTACAAATCCACGAATGGGGATCAAGAATGGGAACTCTCAGAAGTTTCTGATTTATTACGAAACCCCTTCTCATTTACAGAAACAATCTCCTTAAGATTTATTCCTGATTATCCTTTTCAGATCCCACATATCATTCTTGTGTTAATGATAGCAATTTTTGGGCTTAGCGCTTCTGGTTTTGCTTCAGCTGCTTTGGGTTTGATTAGCGATGTGGCTAAATCAGAACATCGAGGACGCGAGATGGGTTTTACTCAATCCCTTATGGCCATGGGAAACATTATAGGGGCTTCCATCGGAGGATATTTTGTTGGTTTGGGGCCTGCGGGAATTATTGGATTATTTCTTTTCTGCTTTGGGCTTAGTTTGATTGCTATAGTCATCATTGTTTTGTTTCTATATGAAACAAGTGGCTTTTACCATTTTACACACAAGCTGGTCTGAGCCGACTATCCCCCCTTGGATACAATTAATCTGAGGTCATAAAAGTGGATTAAAACGTTAATAAAAATCTTTGATCTTTAAATTCTTCCGTAATTTTTTATCAAGAAGCTTGCGATATTTTAATGGATCGTCCATCTCATCATCTTTATAGGTTTTTTCAGGCCGTTGAGGCTGTTGATTTTTCATCTTTTGAGCACAATTACCAGTTGTAATATCCAAAGCTGGAGGACGATAAAAACATACAGCATATTTACATTTATAACCTATGCATTCATCCCCTTCAACCATTCTGCACAAAATCTGTTTTTTTCCACGCATATGTTTTATCTGTAGGAATTTTTCGCTACAACGAAATGATTTACATGTGGTTTCACACAAAATATCCCTTTTTTTGTGTTGCTGCAAAAATTAACCGCTCCAAAATTAGCATAAAAAAGAAAAGTGTCTTGAGGTTTTTTCACACATATATCATTTTTGACTAACAGATTTTCCCCTTGTATGAAACACACCTAATTTAATATTTATATGTTTTGCTAGAAAGGTAATTTGTAAGCTTAATGGAAATTAAGAATATTGGGATGCTTGTTGGTTGAATCGATGAATTTCCGGTGATATAAAATCAACAAGAAATTTACTTCTGATAGAGTATATAGAAAAAGATATATTTTCAGAATTAGATGTGAGATTAGAGAGGTAATCCCCCGTGAGCCACTACTTGAAACAGCTGAAAACACAGAGTGCTCGGAAAATAATCCTACTAGGACTGTCACAGGCTGGAAAAACGTCGATTAGAGATGTTGTTTTTGAAGGAAAGGCCCCTGAAGAGACTCAGAATTATGCGGCGACTTTAAATTACGAACGACAGATTGAACAAGTCGCAGATGAACCGATCACCGTTATGGACCTCGGTGGCCAGGAAGTTTTTCTGAAGCGCTTCTTAAGCAGCATGAGTTCGTTCATCTTTAGTAATGTAGCTGTATTAGTCTTTATCTGTGATATTGCTACTCCAGAGAAGTTCCCCGCTTCTTTAAAAGCATTTGTTGAAGGTGTCGGCAGGCTAGAAGAGATGTCAGATGTCCAACCTGCAATTTATGTACTTTTACACAAGACTGATCTTTTGCCCGATCTTACACAAAGAGCGGAAAGAATGGAGTTCCTAATGGAGATGTTTCAAGATTCAGCGCCAGCAAAAAGTATTACATTCTTACAAACATCAATATATGACAATTCGATTCATGAGGCGTTTAAACGGATTACTGCAGAGGCAAGTGAAGTCATACCTGAAGCTGAAACCGTTGAAAAAGAAGAAGATTTACAGGCAATTAAACAGAGGCTTCGACTTCGACCAATTCAACAAGTTCTCCACACTCTTAAGTTTATGAATCGTCTAGACGAAGTCATTTTGATGTCTTTGGAGGATCCTAATTTCAAAGTGAACGCCTCGGATTTAGAAGTAAACGAAATTCAACATATTTTAACACTTTTAGATAAATCAAATGATCTAAAATTAATTACCGGTTCAAAATCTGAATTAAAACGACTTGGATCAGTAATGATGTACAAATCAAAATTACCACCACATCACTTACTTATTCTAATCTCCAGTGATGAGAAATCAATGTTAGAAACACGCAATCTTCAAGAAATTGAAGAGACAATCAATTTACTGTCAAACCAACTTGAAACTATGCTTAAAACGCCAATTTAGAGGAGTCATCTTGCGGCAAAACCTTATCGCATTTTCAGGAATGTCACATTCTGGAAAAGATCTTCTCTTCAACCAGATAATGAGACTTGGAAGATCGGATCCGGATCTTAATATATTCCAGAATGTCGTTTATTATGATTGGTTAAGCCCATCTCGTATCAAGAAAGAAGACTCTGACTATATCACAAATCTAGTTCCTCCTATTCGTGAAAAAATTCTAATGAAAATAAATACCTTAGTCTACATCCATGATATTTCCTATCAATTATTAGATGAAGTCGCAACTGACTTTCAGAAAATTACTGCAGAGATCACTGACGTAAATAAGAATTATCAGGTCATTTTGCTTCTAAATCGAGGACACTTAATTACTAACGAAACAGAACGAACCCGAATAAAGAATGAAGTAGTTACTCGTTTTCAGCAATTTTACCCCCGTGATATCCCTTCATACATTGTTTCTCTTAAAGGACCAGATGAACAGAGGTTAACTAACCTAATCTTCACCCAATTAATTAACAAAGCCTCTAATTTCATTGAAACTCGTCAAGATCTAGCTTCAGAAGCACTTCTAACTATAGATCAAGAAAAACAACGTAAGATTCGTGGCTTTATAAAAGACAAAATGATTGCTTTTGGATTTGCAGGAGCATTCCTATTATCTTCGAACCATAAAATCCTTCAAGCAGTAGGGAAGACCCAAAGCTGGGAGGAAAAAGTCGGTCCCCAACTTATTAGAATGTTGGATCAATCTGAAGCGTTTGATACTGCTCCAAAAGCTAAAACCAATATTCTTAGAATTGAAGATTTTTTAATGATAACTCAATCGGTTGATATAGGAATAAAATTGATATTTATTGGAATAGAATCAGCATTTAAGTTCAATGCTGAAGCTTATACCACTATTGAAAAAGAATGTCGCGAGATCTCTACTAAAATTACTTCATGGCTAAAGTAAGGTGAATAACTTGAAAAGGAGACACTTAAGATGATTTCTGGATTAATTGTAACGACTATGACCGATATGGGACCATTTCCACTTTTAAATCTCTCTCCAATAGGGGAAGACACTACGGTTAAGTTAAGTGTTATTGGGATGACTATTCTTTCAATGGGCGCAGGAACAGTAGCGGAGAAACAACATTATCGGTTACATGGATCTATTCCAATTCCTGATTCTCCCAACCTAGAAGCTTTAGCAATGTCATTTACTGTTGCCCCCACTCAGACAGATGATATACGAATTGATCAACATGGTCGTGAATCCACTATTTGGTTGTTATTTAACTCTAAAGACCGTGATCGGATTTTTCTTCAACATGCTACTATTGAAAAAGCGTTAAAAGAGGAAATTCAGACAATCTATATTGAGGATAACCTCACTGACCCTACTATCATGGAGCGAATCTTAAAACGTATTAAAGAAATTTCAAGCGTAGATATTCCTGTTGAACCAGAGAAACCTTACTATATTCCTGAAAGGGGTGGTTTGGAATTCTTTACCATTAATGCTGAAGGGGAATTAATCACTTTAAAACCTAGTGATGATTTCACCATTCATCCAATATTAATCATAATCAATGGAGTAATAAAACGAATACTCCTAATAAAACTCAACGATTCCGCTCCTCAGCGACTCATGTTTCTAGCTGGACGCACTGCTACGAATTTAAATTCAAACAGGTTTAAAAACGAATTTACAATTCGAGATGTAACGGATCCAATCGAACGTGAGATGATCCTTGAAAAAATCGGAACCATTCAAAAAATTGGCGTTTAAATGAGGTCCACGAAGTATGTCCTATCTAGCAAGAAAGAAAACAAGTAAAATTCTGATTCTAGGGCTAGCCAAATCAGGAAAGTCGACAATCATCCGTGTAGTAACTGAGGGGAAGATCCCTTCGAAAGACGACAGTTATCATGCTACTATTGATTATGAACGAAAGCAAAAAGTCATTGCAGGAACTGAACTCACCATTTTTGATTTAGGAGGCCAAACTGCATTCTTAGATCGGTTCACAGGAGAATTATCAGAATTTATTTTTAGTGGTGTGAAATCTCTTGTGTTTGTTGTTGATTCAATTGAAATAAAGGATATCTCGCGGGCGAAATATTATTTAGATCTGTCTTTAAAGAAATTAAAACAATTTAGTCCTGAGGCTACTATCTTCATTTTTCAGCATAAAACGGATCTTATCCCAAGGAAGCTTAAAGATGAAGTTAGAAAAACAATTAATGATTATCTTTCCTCTGGTGTAACCCAGAGCACAAAGTATTTTTCAACATCTGTTTTTGACGACTCTATTTTTCGAGCGATGGGAGACGTGTACGCAGAAGCCAGTGGTGCCCGTAAAACTCTCAGACCTCTTTTAGAAACTTTTATTCGCCACAATGGTGCTGATATGGCTCAGATATTTACAAAAGAGGGGGCTCCTCTTACAAAAGTAAATAATGTTTCTAGATTTGACCATATAACACTTTCTGAGGTTAAGGAGTTCTTCGACGCGGTGGTTGAACGATTGTCTGCTTCAGAAAACCAAAAATCTACATCAATTTTAATTGAGTCAGACCGTCGTGTGTTTATCATAAGATTCATGGAAAGTGGTCTCGCCTTGTTCTTTGGATTCCCGAAAGATCTTCTTAGAGAGAAAAATGAGCAAATCCCTTCCCTTTATAATAAAGTCCTTGCTTTTAGTTCCCAGCTAAAAAGCATGATAGAGTCCTGAATTTCTTTAAAACCCATTTGATGCTTTTCATTGCAGTTATAAAGGAATGAAATTTCTGGAATCAAAGGTGAACCAATAATTCTATTGGTAATTTGCGGTAGAATGTATCTATAACCCTATTATATTCTGATCAACCCTATTGTTTTAGAATGAACTGTAAGATGATCCAGTTAATTTTCGAAAGAAAAGAACCGTTTCACTTCTCATTTGATCGTGATGCTCAGATAGAAACAATTTTAAAAATTGGACGTGTAAAACAAATTAGTATTGATTTTCTTTATGATATATGCCATCAACCAGATCATTCTAGTCAGATCTACTGGCGAGAAGTTCCAATAGTCCAAATCAATTGTTCTAGAGAACAGTGTGTTTTTAAAATCCTCTGTAATACACAGGACATCTTATTCCGTCTAATTCAACCTGTTATTCAACATACAAGTCTAAGATATATTGCTTTACTAGCTGATCTTATTTTACCAGGTTGGGTTAAGCCTCTGGAGCTAATTATGGTTCTAAACCGTGTTGGAAAATTGTTCTTAATCCCAACAGAAACCGCATTATCACAATTTGAGTTCGCCAAAATAAGAAAATATTGGAAAATACAGGTTGAGAAGTACTTAAGATCAAAAAACGATCTTAGATTACTTGATATTATTGCCCCAGAATCCTTTCCAAACAATGAATTCCGGGTTTCCATTTAATGGATAGATTATCATAATTGGTAATATCTTAATTTATTTAATCCTCACATCTTATCTACTATATCCAGAGCAAATATTTGGTCAAATCCATAATTATCTACGTGGTAATTGGAATGAATCACATATTATTACTTATGATAGATGTTCGCATCAAAGGATTTATCAATCCTCACTTTGAGAGGAGAACTTGAAATTCATATGTTTACCAATATTAAATTCGAGTCCTATTCACAAATTGATGAAGTCATTAATCACCTCTTTACCGTAACAGCTATTTCTTACAAACCATTACCCCAAACAAATAGGCAAGTCAGTAGCCCCCTACAGATTGATGTTGTTCCTGCCTATGAAATCCTCAGACGAAGTGATTTAACTTCAAACATGCAGATAGTTAACCAAGAACTTAAGAATCTTGGTTTTATTCCCCTTCTCCGTCCTCATCCTACTCAAGAATCACGAGCCATGTTATATATTTTCCCTCTTAGTAAGAGGATGCAGGAAACAGGACAAAAACTAACTACTCCACTCATTCTCTTTGGTCTTACTGTTTTATCTGTGTTCTTCGTAGGATTCACGAGCTGGGATGTATTAAGGAAAATTAAACCAGACCTTAATCCGATCGTGACAAGTATGTTGTATGCCATTGGTTTGATTGGGATAGTGGGCATTCATGAATTGGGCCATATGTTTGCATCGAGAATTCATGGTATTAAGGCAAGTTGGCCATATTTTCTCCCCTTCCCTTTTGGTTATGGAACCTTCGGAGCTTTTATTTCACAAAAAACCCCTATTAAATCCAGAAACGATTTATTTGATGTCGGACTTGCAGGACCAATCTTTGGATTTGTAGCTTCTATTTTTTTTACTGTTATAGGATTAATGATCTCGTTCGCTGTTGAAAACTCGGCCGTTCCTGCAGATATATTTAATCCTCTTAACCCTATAGATTTTAGATTAGTTAGTGACACACGATTCCGAATTCTCTTATTTGAAACTCTTGCATTAATTATTATACCGAATACAGGACCGAGCACAGAAATCTTTCTCCATCCTCTTGCTATTGCTGGTTACATTGGCTTATTGTTAACAGGCTTAAATCTCATCCCCGTTGGACAACTCGATGGTGGACACGTTGCGAGAAGTCTATTCTCTGAAAATAATCACCGGATATTGACTTATATTAGTGCAGCACTAATGACGCTCTTAGGATTTTGGTTTTTTGCGATTCTTATCCTTCTAATGTATTCAAGGACGGGACATGCGGGCCCTTTAGACGATCTGTCTTCAATTACAACAAGTAGAAAGATTATTGCTGCCGTTTCTATTATTTTGGCAATACTATGCTTACCGATTCCAGCAGAAATTTTTAATCTAATATTCCCTTTCTTTAGCTAGAGGACCTGAATGTAATATCACGGTCATAAATCATAATAATAGGCTTCAATTTTTCGTTGTTCGCGATCTAAACGACTCCCTGGTTTATTTAAGCGAGCACGACCTGTTTCGGGATCACGTCTGAATGTTATATTCACTCTTTGTAAAAAACGATTGAGCCCCGCTCTTTTGGAAAGGGGACCTATTGTTCTTCCAGAATACCCAGGTTCCCCCTCGAATAATAGTATTATATCAGCTAAGGCTTCAGCAATTTGTATATCATGCTCTATGGCAATGCAAGCTGCTCTATTTTTAGATACAATATGACGAATCACTCGTGTGGCATTCAATCGTTCTTCAACATCTAAGAACGCACTTCCTTCATCAATAATATATAAATCAGCCTTCTTCCCTAAACAACCTGCTAAAAAGCATCGTTGTAATTCCCCCCCACTCAATGAACTTATTGGTTTTTCTAATAAATGTGAAATGGAAAAAGGTTTGAGAATATAGAGTTTATATTCTTTAGAGTCAATGTAAGTATTTGAGTAGCGTGTTAGAAAGTCACGTACCGTCCCTTGAAATTTTCGATGTAAAAATTGGGGTTTATAAGAAACTTTGGCTGTTGTCAAGGTGTTAAACAAATATTGAGCAAATGTAGTTTTTCCCAATCCATTTTCTCCTAGCACCCCAAGTATCCCTCCAAAATGAATGATTCCTTCGTTGGCAGTTAACGTAAACGTCCCCAATTGCTTAGTGAATGAAGAATACTCTATTCCAGGAATATCTTTCCATTGTCGTTCTTTAACAACTCGGGTAAAAATAATCTCCTTTCCACGAATCCGAATGTTCTCATCTTTTAATCTCCCGAGCAAGAAATTATTTATCCCTTTTTTTACTGTGTAAGCTAATCGAGACATGACTCCAAATTTATGTGGCTCACCATAAAATATGTAGATTACATCACTTTGGAAATCGTGAATGGCAATATCATGTTCCGCGATAAAAACCACTCTTCCTTTGTTAGCCATCCTATGAAAGATCTCAGCCATCTTTATTCGCTGACGAAAATCAAGAAAAGTGCATGGCTCATCGATTAGATACATATCTGCATTTTGCAGAAGCACAATACCTATTGCAAGTCGCTGTAATTCCCCTCCAGATAATTCTGATGGAATCCGGTCCAGAATAGGTTCCAATTCCATCAGCTTAGTTACTGCTGCTTTTGAAAACGAACCTTCTTGGTGATTGGACGAGATAATCTCTCGAACTGATTCTTTTCTTATGAGAAGCTCTGTAAATACCTGGGGTTTGTATGCAATAGACAACCTTTTAGAAGCTAGATCATCGAGAAATTGACGGAAACTGGCGACTGATAATTGGTCTGAAAAATTCTGAAACCCCCTTTCTGGATTGTGAAAATTTCCTCCGTTTGGGAGTTTTCTTCCTGCTAAGATTTCAAGTATGGTGGATTTACCAATACCATTTACACCTAGCAATCCAATGACTTTTCCAGGACTGATCTGTGGAACTCCAAAAAAACGAAACCCATTTTCACCATAACAGTGAACTTGAAGTCCTGCAGTATCAGTACTGGGAAGATTAACAACACTGATTGCCCCTGGAAAACATTTATTTATACAAACGCCACAGGTTCCCTTTTTAGCCATTAAACATTTACTATTATTAATGATAGGCTTTCCTGTGGCCTTGCGAATCGTAATAACGTTTTTAATCCCCTTATTTACAAGAGGGCAATACTTGAGACAGGCGTATCCACAGAGATCAGGCTTGCATTTGTCGAAATTAAGATTGATTATCCTAATAATAAACCACTCTGCCTGACAGGATCTCGAACTTCTTAATTAATTTGCCAGAAAAATTGGCAGTTGAATATTCTTGCTAATTCTTCATAAAATAATTCCGCGTAAAAATAAGATCACTTTACTTTTCTCGAATTAACCAACAAAATGATTCAACAAGCTTAAAAAAATCTGCTTTGTCAGTAAGAATACACTGTCTTATCATCACTAGATGAATAACCCTTTGAGAGTATACACCTACGAACGTTTTAAGACAGTAACCAAAGTAGATCTCAATATTTCTGGAACCACAATCAAATACAATAGAAAACATGGAGACTAATGATTCAATGGAACCAATTGCCCACCTAGAATGGACACTGGGTATCGGTTTAATCTGCTTATCTATATTAAATACAACAATTGACGCATTGGGACTTTTCTTATTGTGTATCGGATCAGTATTTCCAGACATTTTTGATTGGGCTTTATTTAGTGGAAAACGGTTCATTCGTGGCCATCGTGAATTATCTCACACAATCTTCTTTATCCTTAGTCTTATTGTCATCAGTTGGATGTTTCCCGTCTTAGGTTTCTTAACCTTAGGATCTTTTCTCCATATTGTAGAAGATATTGTGTCAGGTGGTAATCCTGTTTATCTCTTCTCCCCTATAACTCATCGAGGTAGTATTTTAATTCTCAGTAAAGAGCAATCTATTAGAATTGGAGCCTGGTTTAGAAAAATAATCAAAGGATCATATACTGGTTCTGAAAACATAGGTGATGAGCTCTCATGGCTCTGGTTCCTCACCATTTTGGGATCATGGATTTTACTGATTGGAATATTTCTTTATTTTAGTAATATGTTATGAAAAAGTGATTTGAGATAATGGAAGCTTTAAAACATTCTGAATGGACTTTAGGAGTAATATTTTTTTGGTTTGCTTTCCATAACGCTCAACTTACAGCAACTTGGATATTTATCGTTCTTATTGGCAGCCAACTACCAGATTTTACCTCACTAACCTTAAGAAAATTATCTCTTCCACCTGATTTGGTTCGTAAATTAACTCATGATTACATCATTGTAGTTTTTTTATGGTTACTCATCTTAATTATAGATCCAAGCGCATACTTCTATAACAATCCAGGAATTTGGTTATTAGCAACTGGAATAGCAATTCATTATGGAGTTGACTTGTTCTCTGGATTAGAACCCATCTACATCGGGGGTATTTTCTTTGGGGAGCGAACTGCAGCTATTTATGTAACTGCAGATCATAGAATAGCCATTGGGAAACGAATCGAAAAGTGGGGATCAAATTATTTAATAACTAAAACAGAAAAACCAACCCCAGAATTGGCATGGTTTTGGGTGATGCAATTATCGGGTACCATATTTTGTGGCTTGGGAATGATTTTCTACCTTTTTTAAAGAAATTAAAGATAGATAGGAGTTCTGAGAATGAATATTTTGAATTCATCACTATGTTCTAAAAATGTACCACAAAACTTATAGTAATTAGTGTGTCATAAAATAGAACGGGAATTTACCAGCTGTTCGAAAAAATAGCTTCAATAAAGACATTATTTGGAGGTAAAAAGAATATTCATTTCCCCTCTACCTCCGCTAAAAACGGATAGGGATAATGATCTACCGATATCTTCAGTTTAATAAAGACCTCTCTGATATCAGATATCATTTTGAGGAAAATTGTAGTCTTTATTAGTAGACAATCTTAACACAATATTTCGTGGGAACTTGAACCTCATGCCATTAAAATTATTTATCACAAAAGTAACAAATTATATTTTTTTAACGTACGAGTTAGTGATTGGGAATAGGCGTCTTATCATTCCAACAATGATCGGCCTTATCATCGCATTGACAGTTATCTCGCAAACTGGAGTGTTAGTTGAAGCCTACCGACAGGAAATTTTTGAAGAAGTCGTCCTCAAACCACTAGAAGATAATAGATACGATTTGGGAGATGTTAATATTAACATGTGGCAGTGGCGAAGAAAACCTACTGATATTGGTGATTATGAATCATATAACACCCTCATCAACCAATCTATCATGCAAGCCAATTATTCAAGATATGTTTTGGATTATTATTGGTATAGTAGAATTAACAATTATATTTGGGTGAACGAGACTTGGAATGGTTACAGTGAAATGGATACAGAACGTGCTTCTATTTATATTTCTTCTGCAAATGACTTATACACTGCTTTAGAACTAATTCTAACTATTAAAGGACAAGGGCGTCTCCCTAGGGATTCTTCAGAAATTGTTTTTATACGTAATAAAGGGGATCCTTACGATGAGTGGTTTATTGAGAAATCAAAGAAATTCGAAAATGTTACTATCGGTGCAGAAGTGAACATTACTTTAAGTCGCTCACGGCGGGGTGATGAAGGGGGCCCCAATAAAACTGTAACGATAGTAGGGCTTATTGAGTACTCCCCTAATTATGATGATTTGTATATACCTGATAATAGCACATTATTACTTAGAAAATACTTTAATGGATTTGGGTGGGAGTACGGTTTCATTACACAACCAGCTTTTGCTCAGGAAATCATAGAAGACCTTTCTGAAGGTATCGAAGAGATTGAAGTCAGATCTGAAGGTATAATGACGTTAGATAAGACCCATTTTGATGCTTACAATATTAATAAAGAAATTAAAGCTTTACAAACTTTTGTCAATGCCTTAGAATGGCAATTTAAAGGTGAAAGTCGTGATTTTCACATTTATTCCCGAATTCTAAGATATATGCGTTCATATGAAATGCAAGTTTATGGATTACTCATTATACTACTCCTCTTAAGCTTCCCTGTTCTTTGTATTGCTCTTTATCTTGTGGTATATTCGTTTAGTCTTATAAAACGGCAAAAACAAGAACAAATAGGGATTATCAAAACACGAGGCGGTTCGTGGTTTCAAATTCTTATTGTTCTACTTGGAGAAATGCTTCTTTCAACAATTTTAGCTGTAATACTTGGTTTTTTACTCAGTACTTTCCTAGCAGATGTTGTACTGCGTTCAACTAACTATCTTGAATTTCTAGGTCTGCCTGTTCCAATTCGTATTACTATTGATATGGTTCAAAATTTGATTTTGTGGGGTTTAATATTTGCACTGCTCCTTAACTTCCGAAATATCATTCGAATGAGTCGGCAGGAAATAACAGAGACCTTGGAACCAGTTGAAACTAGACCCCCAGTTTGGAAAAGATACTATCTCGATGTTGTGATGTTTTGTATTGGTACCGCTACCTGGGTAATTCTTATGACTCTGATTCGCAGTGGTGGCGATATCTATGGCCCTGCAACCTACATACTGTATATGCTAGTATCCTTATTGGGACTTCCAGCTCCATTCTTTATGTTTTTCGGGACAATTATGGTTATTTCACGATTTTTTCCACTCCTCATGAAAAAGCTAGCAGAAATATTCTGGCGAATAGAAGGAGGTATTAACGCGTTTGCAATTCGAAATATCGTTCGCCATAAACATGCAGCGAATCGTGCTGTGCTTCTTATTACCCTTGCATTGTCATTTTCAATTCTATCATCTTCTTTGGTTTATTCTTTAGACGAAACAGAACATCTTAAATACTATTACAAGATAGGAGCTGATTTGACAATTCCTACAGGTAACTCCTTAAATACTACCATTTTGCAAAGTCTTGAGCAAAATGTTTCTCATTTAGCTAGTATTTCTGGAGTTTATTCGATATGGTCTTACTACTCTTCTAATCATAACTATCGAAATTATCAATTTTTGTTTGTAGATCCCAATACCTATGCAGAAACAGCTTTTGTAGACCCCAGCTTCAAGCTGAGTGACTCATTAAGTGACCTCATGGATGAAATTAATGATAATCAAACAATAATTCTCTATCAAGGAAATCTTGAAGCATACATTTCAAAACCAAAGATTGGAGATAATATTTCTCTTGCTTTTGAGAATTTAACTACGTCTGAATATTTATCATTTCGAGTTGGAGGAACATTCAAATATTGGCCTCAAATGTTTCCTTATGAATGGGATGATCCAAGAGATAATTACTGGATTATAGGTAGTTTGAGAATGTATGATCAATTAAATCAATCAGGTTATTTAGATATTCCTAAAGCGTCCTACCAAGCTAAAATTGACTCGTTAGACAATATTGATATTACCATAGAGAGAATACACAATGTTACGGGGATCACTCCACAGTCTCCTGCTCTTGACTACAGAGAATATAAAACAGGGTTTGGACGCCGCTTTTCGCTTTCAATCCTGAATTCGGATCTAATCGTGTGTATCACAGTCGCGGTGATTGGAGTAATCATGTTTGCTTTCTTCACGTATGTTGAACGCGGAAAAGAGATTGGAGTAGAACGAGCTCTTGGTATGACTCAACTTCAAACAGCTCAATCCTTTTTGGTAGAAGCTGCTACTATTTTGGCTTTTGGTTCGATTATTGGTTACTTCACTGGGGCTTATTTTATGACTATGTTCCTCCAAATCATCCAATTTGGCGAATCAATCCCTCCTATTGTAGTAACTCATCCAACAACATTGTTACTTCAGATAATTCTCGGAATCGGTATCACTGCAGGAATCGGTACTATTGTACCTGCTTATTTGGCCACACGAAAAGATATCAGTCGGATTTTAAAGGTGGAATGAGATTATGGCTTTTCTTGAGTGTCAAGATTTAATAAAATTATATATCGAGGAACAAAGCAAAATTCAAGTGCCTGCTTTGCGGGGAATTGAGCTCGCAGTCAATGAGGGAGATTTAATCGCTATCATTGGTCCCAGTGGTTCAGGGAAAAGTACTTTAGTAAATCTCATAGGGGGAATTGACCGTCCATCGTCAGGAGAAATTATTTTGGGAGAAGATATCGTCACTAAAATGAATTCAAGACAACTGACTCAATATCGACGAAAACGAGTGGGTTTCTTATATCAGCTTCCAGAACGGAATTTAATCTGGAATCTGACTGCTTTGAAGAATGTGATGTTACCAATGAAACTCTCAGGTTCATGGACGTATAGTGAACAGAAACAAAGAGCCATGCAATTGTTAGAAGATGTTGGTTTAGACCGACGGATTCACCATAAACCACCCCAATTATCAGGAGGAGAAGCGCAACGTGCCGGGATTGCAGTTGCCCTAGCCAATGATCCAGATATAGTACTTGCAGATGAACCAACTGGGGAACTAGATAGCGTAACTACTATGAAAATCATAGATTATTTCAAATCCCTTAACAAAAGTCTTGGAAAGACTTTCATTGTGGTTACTCATGATTATAGATTTGCTAACATGACAAAGAAAGCAATGAGAATTCTTGATGGCAGGATAGTTGGATTACATCGAGCAATCGATCCAACAACATCGTTGGCAGCTCGAGAAGAAGTGATTTACGTGGATGACCATGGTAATTTACGACTTCCAGATGAGATCCGACAGCAGGCGGGAATCAAAAACCACATACAAATCGAAATGCGAGAAGGATTTGCCACACTAATTCCTGTTCGAGGTGATACTAGTGACTGAAGGGAAGTTACCAATTATTGAATTAGAAGGTGTGAATCAGAGATATACTCTTGGAGGGCATACTATTGATGCTCTTAACAATATAAACCTGTCAATCTTTAAAGAGGAATTCATCATGGTAATGGGGCCTTCCGGAAGTGGAAAATCTACTCTTATTAATGTAATGGCTGGCCTCGAACGACCTGCTGCAGGTACGGTTCGTATCAATCAAGAAGAATTGTCTACACTTAGTGATCGGGACCTATGCCAACTTCGACGCCACACATTAGGTTTTGTATTCCAATTCTTCAACCTCCATCCTGTTCTAAATGCCCTTGAAAATGTGGAATTACCCATGCTAATTAGTGGACTTAAGCGGAAATATCGGGAACCTCGTGCACTAGAATTATTGAGGTTAGTAAATCTAGAGAATCGAAAAAACCATCAACCTCACGAACTTTCGGGAGGAGAAAAACAACGAGTAGGTATTGCACGGTCTTTAGCAAACGATCCAGAAGTTATTCTAGCGGATGAGCCCACAGGAGATTTAGATTCGGCCATAGGTAACGAAATAATGACCTTATTAAGATCCCTCAATCAGACACATAAAAAAACCATTGTTTGCGTAACTCATGACGAGGAAATGTTAAAAGCTGGAATGCGCCTAATTAAAATGGAAGATGGATACATTATCTCGGATTCCTACCTATAATAACCGTTTTAAGCCGTTTTCAATCAAAAAAAAATTTATTTAACTCCAAAAATAATTTTCTTTGATTAGTACTTTACCTTTCTATTTCGATATCAATTTGAATAGGTAATTTAGGTTCCTATTAAAGCTAGAAATCAGAGAATAAAGCTAAAGCTCTACCATTATAGGTGATTTAAACTCTTGTACTTTTCCAAGATCGCATCATTTACTCTGTTACTGATGATTGCCATAACTGCATGGTCCATGCTAATTCCACCATCAACGATTGAACATGAAAATAGTCAACAATACTCCCAAACCGATTCAAAACCTTTTTTCCAAGCTGAAATAAAAGATAAGAATATCTTTGATCAGAGTACTCCTTCCCCAGTTCCACATGCGGATATTCAAAATGAGGAATTTGATGAATGGAAGATTTTTACAGTTCCTGATGTTTCGACTGATCCACTAGAACATTATGAAATCAATGCGTCCCTGAGAGCAATTGGGCCCCATAACCTGATATATTCAAACTTATCATCAAGTCTCAACCCAACCTTCTTAGACATGAATCATTCTTTTGAAACTTACATTTACCCAATACTCAATGAATTTTATGGTTCTCCTCCCGATATAGATGAGAATTACAGAATAATTCTTTTGGTATTCGACATCAAGGACGATTTAGGAGGAGGACAGTATGTTGCTGGTTTTTTTTATCCTCTTAACCAATATCTCAATAAGGATCTTTCCCCAAGCCAGCGATATAGTAATGAGGCGGAAATCCTCTGTATTGATGGTAAGGAAGGCTATCAAAACTTAGTATATGGTAATTTTGAAACCTTAGCTCATGAATTACAGCATTTAATCCACTTTGGTCACGATAATGACGAGAACATTTGGCTGGATGAAGGAGCATCAATGTTTGCTGAATACCTCATTGGAAAGGATCCCTTTAGCACCTCTACTACATATAAATCCGCATTTAGCTCGAATCCCGATGTTTCATTGACGTATTGGGATTACTACGGTAGCGAAAACCTAGTATTGGCTAATTATGGTGCTTCTTATGCATTTTACCTGTATCTTGCAGAGCAATATGGTGGTTCACAAATTATCCAGAAAATTGTAACTCGCCCCGAAAATGGAATAGATAGTGTGTTACAAGCTCTTAAAAGTGAAGGATATCTAGTAAAATTTAAGGAAGTCTTCCGTAACTGGACAATAGCGAATTTTCTAGACGATACTTCGTTTGCAAACGGAACATATGGATACTACAACATTTCCCTTAGTATGTCAATAGAAGATTCTTATTTTGCATCAGCTCTTCCCCGAACCGAGAATTCCGTTCCTTATTGGGGCACAGATTACATAAGATTTACGTCACGAATGGGCCAACCTTTTTTCTTAGAATTTCAAGGTGAACAGAAATCTAAGTTCCTAGTTACAGCTATTCTGACAAACAATACAACACCACCTCTTAATACTATAGTAATTCCCGTTGACATCTCTCCTGACAGCTTTGGGAACTTTTCAATAGAAGACCATGATGTTTCAGCAGATGAAATCATCTTAACCATTAGCTCGTATACCTCCATTGGCAGTAATGACCATAGTGATGAAGATCCTGGCCCTGCACAAAATTATTGGTTTATGATCAATCCTATGGGGGTAATAATCTCTTCAGGAGAGTTGTCGATCTCCCTTAAAGGCCTCTCTCTCCAGCTTTATGATATAAAGGTATCTGATCAAAAAGGATACTATTGGGAGGAAGCTGATGGAGCAACTTATACGATATTAACAGATTCAGGAAATTCTACTGGAATCAGTGGGAATCTGACTTATAATTCTGAAGTTAACTTCTGGACGTCCGAATCTATTGATATTTCAAGTCTAGCAGAGGAAAACTCTTCGTATCAGGTTAAGTATCATTTTTTTAATTCTACTCATAGTGGTTGCGCTTTCTCTGAACTATTTACAGTCGAATATTCTAATCTTTCTCAATCGTCTAGTGAAAGCACAAGCCCCAAAAATGGTATTCCGATTCCAGGGTTTATGTTAGTAATGACAATCTTGGCCATCACTCTTCTTATTAGGAACCGACAAAGTAAAAGTCCCTAATCTCAATTATTTTGTGAAAACAAGAATTGATTGATGAACGATACTCGGTATGTAGGAAAAGGGGTATCCAAACACATGCAATGCTTTATCTGGTGAATACCAGATTATTTCCTCTTCAAAAGAATATCCAATCTCTAATAGTACTTTTGCTAACAGTGAAGATAAGAGTAAATATTTCCCCACCTTTCGAACTTGTCCTGTTCTCGTTTCCTTGATAGTTCGATACATATTACCAATGAAAACTATTAAGTATTTTCCATCAATGAGCTTAAGATAACAGTGATTAAAAACAGTTTTTAACAATTCAAGCCATTCATCAATTGTAAGAATGGATGCTCGATTGAAACTATGGAGTGGTGAGGGTAATTTACCTCGAGATTCCTCACCAGCCTTGGAGAAACGTCCTCGGGTTTTTTGAAGCTTATCCATTGCCCAGTATGGGACGTCTGTCAGGATTAAGTCAATTCCTCCTTCATCAATGGAATCTCTAACTAAAAGCCGAGAGTCTCCTATAAGAAATTCCTGGGGTTTGAGCCCATGATTCTGGGATACCTGTTGGTATATGGTCTTCCAACGTGCATTAATGTCTATTCCTATTGCCTTTTTTTCAGCTAGACTTGCGCCCAATAATGTTCCTCCAACTCCAGCGAATGGATCTAATATAACATCTTCTTGGTTTTTAGAGTAGTTTTCAATTAATAATTGAGCCAATTCTGGAGGTTTCATACCTCCATGTTCACTTCGGAGTTTATGATCAAAGGAGGGTGGAAATGACTTGTGTATAATGTTAGTCTTACCTATAGGAACCTTTCTGTCAAAAAATAAAGAATTAATTTCCAGATGATTGGTAAGAAGCGATTCTTTACGAAAGACTAAGAACCGCCGATCCAATTCATTATAAATTTCTCCCTTCCTCTGGGAATCATTTTCAAACCATATTCTTTCAGCTTTTAGGATTAATCCTATTTTTTGTAGATGAAAAGTAAGAATTCCTGAAAGGGCAAAATTCAATGAGGGATATTCTTTTTCATGAGATCTGCCTGGAATCGCAACAACAAAATACTTTGATTCTTTTAATTTACCTTTTGCTTTTGAAAGAAGGTTAAAAACCAATGTACACCAGTGTTGTAAAACCTTCAAATGATTTTTTTGATAATGACTAAGTTCCATGCCAACACTCGCAGCCCCAGAATTCCAAACCGGAATATCAGTGAGAATAAAATCTACAGAATTAATTTTCTCATCTGACAGAATTTCATTGGGATCACCTAGGATCATTCCTTGATCTGGGATGTTTAATGATTTTAATAAGTGATAGTACCCTTTTAAAAGGGATTCATTTTGTTCTATGCCAATACATTTTCTTTTAGCAGCTGGGGAGTTAATATTTGCATAATAGCACCCTATCAATGTACTTCCGATTCCTGCAAAGGGATCTAAGATAGTTTCCCCTGGTTTTGAAAAAGTCTCAATCAGCTCTTTACTTAAATTGATAGGAATAGGGTCATGATACTTACTCTCCTTTTGGGGCCATATTCGGGGGTAAGCTTTTGGTATAACTGTTTTTGTGGAGAATAACCATTCTTTACCAGTTAAATCATTGATGGTGTTACGCTTATCATACACTCCCCGTTCATGACGGTTTACTTGATATTCTTTCAAGGAATGTGAGGGCAAAGCTGCAATCATCCGTAATAAGGAAGTAAAACTGTGTTTTCATGGTCTGAAGAAGATATTTGAAATAAGCCACAATACAAGGGGACCACCAAAGAGTAATAATAATCCTGCATATGCTATCATACGAATCCGTACAACTCTTTTGTAACACGGTTTACAATAAGTTTTTTTGACAAAATCTCGTTTCTGACCAATAAATTGTTGAAAAAAGTTCACCGACCAATCTTCAATTATACAATCTTCACAAAAATAGTCATTACATCGCTCACACTCTTTCGTTTCAAAGCGATTCGGATGATTTACACAACTTTGACCTTTTTTTTGCGTCTTACTCCTCTTCTTTGCCATGAACTATTTCACGCTTTGTCTGCTCGTTTTTGACGTTCGAGTTGCTGATGATATAGCTGTCTAACTGTTTCAATCGTGTCTATATCTTCAATGTCCTTATCATTCCGGATTCTTTTTATTCTTGCGAAGCGTAACGCCATACCTGACGGATACTTCGATGATTCTTGGATATTATCAAATTCAACTTCTACAACTATTTTTGGTTGGACGCTTATTCCATATGGTTCTTTTGACAATTCCAACTCTTGTAGTTGTTCAGTTAATTGGGCAAATTCATTGTCAGTTAACCCTTTGAAAGTTTTACCGATCATATGATAATCATTAGTCCCTTGGGCTGCTAAATGATAGTTTGATAACCATCCAGTTCGTCTACCATGCCCCCATTCAGCTCCGATAATAGCTAAATCAAGAGTCGGCAAGGTAACTTTGAGTTTTAACCACCCCTTCCCCCGTTTTCCCGCTTGATACTCTGAGTTGGGATCTTTTAGCATTAAACCCTCTGAACCGTTCTGAATAGCCCTGTTAAGTTGATTTTGGATATTTACGAAATTTTGATATTCGTAATATTCCATCTTAATGATATTTGTTAAGTCAGGAAGCTGTGAATTCAGTAATTCCTTTCGTTTACTCAAAGGAGTATTTAAGAGCGACTCTTCTTGATGTAATAAGATATCAAAGACGTAATAATAACACGGAGTAGACTCTACCGAAGCTCGAATATCTCGCTTTCTTTGAATGCGAGTTAATAAGTCTTGAAAAAATACAGGTTTTCCAGCAACGAGTGCGACAACTTCCCCATCAAGAATCATAGGAGCTAATTCTTTCCTAAGATCATCGGAAAACGAAGCGATAATTTCTGGAAATGCGTGAGTGACATCTTCAAGGTTCCGAGAGTAGAGTCGACACTCTTTCTTATCAACATGAAGTTGTGCACGAAAACCATCAATTTTGGGTTCACAGATCAACTTTTTATTACTACTCAGTGCATCTTCAATCGACTCAGCTTTTGATGCTAACATAGAACGTATGGGATGAAAAATCCTTGGCTTTAATGATAACAGATCTATACTATGATCTTTAGCTACTAGAGCCACTTCTCCTACGTCACTAAGAACCATATATGCGTATCGTACGGATTTACCTTGGCGATCAAATGCTTTGGTAATCGCATCTAATAATAATCCCCCTCTAAAACCTGTTCTTGTGTCAGATGTAATGACTCTGGCAATGTATTTTGCTTCCAAAGGAGAGGAGTGTCTTAATAATTGTATTAATTGATTTTTCTTAGCTTTTAGCGAACCCTTTCCTTTATAAGTAGCAATTTTTCTTAGATACTCATGCATCCCTTCAATAGAATGCTCCTCCCTTTCAATCTGTCCAAAATAGCTCCCTAGTGATTGGGGTTGTGGTTTCCGTTTTAATAGAGCATATTCAACTAGACTCCCAAAATCTGCTTTTTTTCTATAAAAACCTCGTAGGTCGTCGTTTGTCCTGTTTGTCAATTGATGGACAACGTTCATAAAAGAACTCCAACCAAATTGAATCTTCTCACCGGAAGTTTCAGAAAATGGTTGGCCTGTAGCATAGTAACAGGCAAGGGGGAGTTCGTTTACAGACAATTGCTGTAAAAATGATGCAAATAGTGCGATCTTTTCATTCTTCTTACTAGTAGCATCAACTTTCTCCATCATGAGACAAAAGGCTTTGAATTCCAGTTCAATCGTCCTCTACGGCTTACGCTTTATCTGAGCTGGTTGTTTTAAATAGTTCAATAGCCCAGTATAAAAGATGGAGATAGATAAAATAAAGATGCCAAGGATTAGAAGAAATAAGTTGGTGTCTCTTTTACCAACGTAAAACTCACTATAAACCACTTCTTCTACAACCGTACCATTAAAACTGCCTTCTTGAGTCATATATACTGGCACATCATAATTTAGAACATGATAAATTAGTGCTCCTATTGACCCTATGATCGCTATCATGACTAGAAAAGTTAGAAATATAACTAATACGTCTCGAGCTTCCATTGTATTCAGTACCTTCATTTCAAAGAATATTATGACACGGTCATTTTCTGGATCTAATAAACCTTTCTTATTTCAGTTTCAATCATCAAGTATTCTGCAATTTAATGGATTCTTTATTTACCTTTTAATGCGATTTGTAATTGCCTAGCGAATGCACCTCTAACGATTTTTGCTTTAGCTAATCTCCCAATCTCGGATTGAATTTCGGAGCTAAGAGGGGATGATGGACTAGCTTCCCATGGAGTTCCTGGTAAAGGGATGAAATAATGAAGTCTAGTTTGAGCTTTTCTACCTAAGTCACGGATCAAAGTAAGTGTTTGCCACTGTTCAGCTGTTGTTTCAGAGGGTACTCCGAGTAAAAAATCAAAAACTGGTGTAAATCCTTGAGAAACTAATAAATCATATGCCTGGAGCCCATCTGCAACAGAATGCCCTCTACGCATTTCTTTAAGAACACGATCAGAACCGCTTTGAAATCCAACTGAGATCTGACGATTAGTAATCATATCAAAAAGTGATATAGTTTGCTCAGTTATATATTCGGGGCGAATTTCTGAGGGAAACGTTCCGAAAAATAGACGGATCTCATATTGCGAGAGATGCCTCAAAAGGTTAGCCAGAGCTTCATAATTTGGTTGGCCTCTTTTTTTCTCCATATAACCAAGTGAGTTTGGGGCAATAAAACGAATATCAACATTAATTTTCAAGGGTTTGAAATAATGAACATAATGCTCGATGATCTTTGTAATACTTTCAATGGATCGAAATCGGGGATTACCATATGTATAGGGTACTTGACAAAAGCGACAGCGGAACGCACATCCTCGCATTAATTCAATGGGAGGATGTAATGGAAATTCTTCATTATCAGAGTACGGATAGTATTCATCCAGATTGATCCGAGGTCTAGAAGGGGTTTGAATACATTCTCCAGCTTCATCAAATAATGCGATTCCAGGTAATGAATTCAAATATTTCTTCTGAAAATTAGCTTTAATCCACGTTTGTACTAATTTAGGAAAAGTTACCTCTCCTTCACCTATCACAACAAAATCTGCTCCCAAACTCAAGATTTTTTCAGGAGCACCAGAGGCAGAGGGACCTCCAACTACTGTCATTAACCTTGGAGAGGATATATGGGCTTTTAATTGTTTTAATCGCTCTTTTAAAGCATCCATGGTTGTAATTCGAGCAGATTCTCCATATATTACATGCAATCCTTGATCTAGCAAAGACTGAATTTGAGGGATTGGATCTCCCCTGATAATTTTGTAAGGAAGATTATATTGCTGAAGACTAGAACTCAATGCCCCTAATGCATACCATGTGGTCTTATCCCAATATAACAGAATCATACATTCATTGGGAGATTGTGGCATGAAGATAGAAAACCTCAATATTCAGATCTGATGTACATTCGCAGAAAGTCTTTGTTTATAAATAATAATTGGTGAGAAAAAGAAAATAGAGTCATCTTAATAAATCAAAGTCAGTTAAACCTCATACTAGTGCTAAATACTGGTTCATTTCCTAAATATTCGAGAATTTTATTGTAATAATGCTTGTAAATAGTCTTATTCCATTTTTTTTGAAATTCAGGATAATTACTGATTTTATTTGAAGCAACCAG
>LJUQ01000060.1 GCA_001304505.1 Bacteroides sp. SM23_62_1 | reverse complement strand
ATATGAAGGAAGAAGATCCATCATTGACTTATACCAGGAAATATGCTGACAGGAGTTTTAAGGGCCTGAATGAAAAACTGGAACTTTTAATTCATGAATTTAAAGAGGATAGGATGGAAAAAGAAATCCAGGCGAAATACCTTCAGACCATTGTAGACAATGTCACTACCGGGATCATCAGTTTTGACCATTCAGGATCTGTTCACCTGCTGAACAACGCTGCACGGGAATTGTTAAACATCAGGCAATTAAATATGATTGAAGACCTCAATAAATACTATCAGGGATTGGGATCGAGGATCATGCTTCTGAAACCACGGGAAGAAATAGCTGAAAAGATTATTGCGAGGGATAAATTTCATTATTTGTCAATCAACACTTCCATAATTAAGATGAAAGGTATACGGAACCATATTATTACTTTGAATGATATCAGGCATCAGATGGAAGAACAGGAGATTGTCTCATGGAAGAAACTGATCCGTGTAATTAACCATGAGGTTATGAATTCCATCACGCCAATCATCACGCTTACTACCACTATTAAAAACAAGCTTCAGAAAAAACAGGATAAGAAGTCTTTGAGTGCTATTGATGATAAAGATATTAAGGATGCTCTTGCCAGTTCGGATATCATTGAAGAACGAAGCAGGGGTCTGATCAATTTCATTGACCGTTACAGGAAACTGACAAAACTCGCTCCATTACAGTTAGCGTCAGTTGATATAAAAGAAATGTGCGGGAAGATACAGTTTCTGTTTAAAGAAGAACCCGGCATGAAGGGTATCAGGCTTAAAGTTGATTGCAAAAACACTGAACCACTCCAGACGGATCCTAAAATGCTGGAGCAGGTGATGATCAACCTGGTAAAAAATTCGATGGAGGCCCTGGAGAATGTCAAAGATCCTTTTATTGAACTTGGATATTACCTGGATGAAGAACAACGAAGGATTATAACGGTCACCGATAATGGTGCTGGTATAGAACCGGAAGCCCTTGATCAGGTATTCGTTCCATTCTTTACCACCAAGGAAGGAGGGTCCGGCATCGGATTGAGCCTGTGCCGGCAGATCATGAGGATGCACCAGGGGGAGATCGAAATAGATTCTAAGCCGGGGAAAGGGACAAAAGTTAAACTTAGATTTTAAGTTTTTATTCTTAAAGAGTGATAAAAATATTCCAACGAAATTTGTGGATCCGAAGTAATGGTTGTCAGTTGTCTGTTGTCGGTTGTCTGTTATTAAGAATTTTAAGACAGATGTGATTTTTTTTATTTCTAAGACAGATATTTTAGCATAAGTTGGATTAAGGATTAGAATGTTTAATCTTAATCCAATTTATTATGGCAACTGTAAAAAGATTTGAAGATCTTGAATGCTGGAAAAGTGCAAGAAGATTGTGTAAGTTAGTTTATAAACTAACGAGGAAAGAAAAGTTCTCCAAAGATTTTACCCCTGTAGATCAGGTCAGAAGTTCTTCCGGATCCGCTATGGATAACATCTCAGAGCGATTTGACAGGGGAGGTAACAAAGAGTTTATCCATTTCCTCTCAATTTCAAGAGGTTCTGTTGGAGAGTTGAAATCACAATTCTATAGAGCCCTGGATCAGGAATATATTGATGACCAGGAATTTCAGGAAGCTTATTCCCTTGCTTCACTTACAGGAAAACAGATATCGGGATTAATGAACTATCTCAAAAATAGTAGCAGAAAAGGATTCAAATACCCCTAATCTCAAAAGCTGACAACCGACAACTGACAACCGACAACCCTATAATCACTCATTCATTCTCAGAATAAATCCCACTCCCCGTATATTGTCAATCGATACTTTGTTCTCAGGTTGAAGGTATTTACGCAGGCGTGTAATGAAAACATCCATGCTGCGACCAAGAAAATAATCATCTTCACCCCATAATTCTTTCAGCAGTTGTTCCCTCTTTAATACCCTGTTGCTGTTCTTAAGAAGGTATTTCAAAAGTTCGGCCTCTTTCAGGGTCATCTGATGTTCCTGTCCGTATCCTTTCAGTGTCAGTTCATCAAACCTGAACTCAAAACCGCCGATTGAAAGGGTTTCCCCATCGGCCCTGCCGGATCGCCTGAGAATATTTTTAATGCGGAGAATCAGTTCTTCAACTTCAAAAGGTTTGGTGATGTAGTCATCCGCACCAATCTTTAATCCTTTAATTTTATCTGCTTTCTGGCTTTTTGCAGTGAGAAAAATAACAGGCATGAAGCTGTCGAGCTTCCTGATCTTCTGTGCCAGGGCAAAGCCATCCATCACAGGCATCATGATATCAAGAATACACAGGTCGACATGTTCATTTTTAAAAAGTTCGAGTCCCACCTTTCCATTTTCAGCTGAATAAATTGTGAAGCCCTGTAGTTCGAGATACTGCGTAAGTATATTACGCAGGTCTGTATCATCTTCTGCCAGCAGAATGTTCATTGTTCAATGGTATATTAATGGTGAAAGTAGTTCCTCTTCCCGGCTGACTGACCACATGAATGTCCCCACTATGTGCAGTTATAATCTGTTTAACATAATATAATCCCAATCCCAATCCTTTAACAGTTTTAAAATCTCCCTTTCCGGAACGGTAAAATTTATCAAAAATATATTTCTGTTCTTCCCTGCTGATACCTATCCCGTTATCCTGTATCTGAATTGTCATGGAATTTTTAACCGATACCTTTACATGTATTTCAGGTGTTCTGGTGGAATATTTTACCGCATTTGTCAGCAGGTTATTCAGGACTGTTGTCATATGAACCTCATCAATTTTAACATAGTCTTTATCCAGGTCATAATCTTCATGGATATTCAATTCCAGATCCCTGTATTCTATCCTGAATGAATCAAGTCTTTCCTTAAAAAAATCGAGTATATGGACAGATTTTTTTTCCAGTTTAACCTGATCTTTTTCCCAGATACTGATATCAAGGATCCGGTCTATAAGCTGGGTAAGATGGCGGTTCTGTTTTTTGATCAGGGTGGAGATTTCCTTCACTCTTTCCTGCTGTTTGAGGAACTTCTCATCACTCAATGAAGAGGTAGCCACGGCAATCGTTGATAATGGTGTTTTCAGCTCGTGGGTCATGTTGTTGATGAAATCCGTTTTCAGGTCGGATAATTTCTTTTGCAGAAGGAGGTTCTTTACTGTAAGGTAAAACACGATACATACGATCAGGATTGTAGCAAAAGCCAGTATAAGGGTTACAACCATTTCACCATAAATAATAAGGGATTTATGTGTGAAATCAATAAAATAATCATACCTGATCCGGTAGTAATTTCCTTCAGAGGTATAGGAATAAGCCTGGAGTGCTTCGGATAAATCAGACTGATCATGCGGAATTGTATCTGAAAATAGAGGAATCATTTCATCAAAGTTGATCAGGTACAGCTCCTGTATATAATAACCGGATCTGAAATCTGTTTCAACTCCCCGGTTTTTAAGAAACTGCCGGACAAATTCCTCCGGCTTTTTCTGGTTATTGAGAATCTTTGAAAAATTTTCTAATACAGTCTGCCTGAAAGCGTTTTCATCATCGTCAGATTGCAATTGTTCATACTGGATGATCATCTGCCGTGCGTAGTTATCAAATGCGTAGAACAGGGAGTCAAAAGCCTGGTTGGGACTACGGTTATAATTCACCATAGAAGTATATACAAGATTGCCATACTGGTTGTCAAACTGCTCTCTTTTTATGCGATACATTTCGGAGATCGAATAAAACTGAATCAATACAAGCAGAACCACTGCAAAAAGAGAAAACAATATAGCGATACGGGGTTTCACAGGTTCAAATTTCGAATATAAAATTAAAATATCAAACAGGTAAAGTATATCATTAACAAGACATTAACACAACATTAACAATAACGAAGGAATTTCATTTTTAGTTTTGTATAAGGCAATTTAGAAACTTAGGATTTAGTACAGGTATTTAAAAGTTCTCGTAGATTTACGCGGATTATACCGCTGATTATCGCAGATAAGATTTTATATTAATCAGCGAAAATCTGCGTAAAAATCTGCGTTTATCTGCAAGAAACAAAATCATTCAAATTATATATATTCAACCAAATAATAAGAAATCATGAAAAAAACATTTATTCTCATTTCAGCAATGGTCCTCGCAGGACTGGTGATTAATAACCAGAAAGTTTTTTCACAGGAATTGAGAAGGGCGACTGGTATTAGCAGCTCCGAGCAATTAGAAAGGCAGGAGCGCATCACCTATCTGGGGCAGGATGAAAAAAGCACCCAGCTAATGCTCAGCAAGCATTTCAGCGGTGAGTCAGTATCTAAAAGTGGTAATTTTACAGTTGATGAAGGTATAAGGTCACTGAGAATATCCATCCAGGGATCAATACGGAATGATGGATCGATAACAATTACTATTTATTCACCGGGCGATGATCTTTTTAAAGAAATGGAGATTGATAATTCGGCAGATATACACTGGTCGCAGGTGATTAACATCGGGGATAATGTGGCCAAATATATTGGTGAATGGACCTATGAAATCGAAACAGATGAGGCGGAAGGGATGTATAACCTCTCTATAACAACACATTAGTCTCTTTAGAAGTGTATTGGAATTAATAGAGGAGATTGGGAGGATCGGAGATTTAGTTCAAAGTTCAATGTTTAAAGTTTAAGGTTGGTTTGGGTGAGGGGTGAAGGGTTTGATGAAAAGTTCCCGGCTCTCGGTTGGTGTGAATTGGTTTATTGGTGGTGATGGATGGTTAGATCTTTTCGGTTTAGGATTTCCATTTTCTTAATCAACAACTTTGATACCCAGAACTAAAATCTCACACACAAACTCACACTAACTTTAAACTTTAAACATTGAACTTTGAACTTTGAGCCATTCAAGCTTTAGCTTGAATCCTCGCCCACGTATCCCTGAGCGTCACCGTCCTGTTAAAAACAAGTTTTTCTTCAGTTGAGTCAGGATCGACACAGAAATAACCCAGTCGCTGAAACTGGAATTTCTCCAGCGGCCTTGAGCCTTTCAGCGAAGGTTCAACATAGCCATCAAGAATTTCAAGGGAATCAGGGTTCAGGTTTGATATAAAATCCTGGCCCTCGTCAAACTCACCGGGATCTTCTTTATTAAAGAGTCTGTCATAGAGCCTGATCTCAGCTTTAAATGCATGTCTTGATGACAGCCAGTGGATGGTGCTTTTAACTTTCCTGTTACTTTGGGGCCCGCCTGAGCGGGTATCCGGATCATAGGTGCAATGCAGTTCAACAATCCGGCCATTATTATCTTTAATTACTTTTTCACATTTAATGATATAGGCACTTTTGAGGCGTACTTCATTTCCGGGAGACAATCTGAAGAACTTTTTTGGAGGATCTTCCATAAAGTCATCCTGCTCTATCAGCAATTCCCTGGAAAAAGGAATCTTGCGTGTACCCATGTTTTCATCTTCAGGATTATTGATTGTTTCCATCCATTCTACCTTATCTTCAGGATAATTGATGATAACCACCTTCAAAGGATTTAATACAGCCATTACACGGTTTGCCCTCATATTCAGATCTTCTCTGATGGTATGTTCCAGAAGGGCAACATCGATCACATTGTCACGTTTTGCCACACCGACCCTTTCAGCAAAGAACCTTATGGCTTCCGGTGTATACCCTCTTCTCCGGAATGCGCAGATCGTTGGCATACGGGGATCATCCCAGCCCCGGACATAACCTTTCTTCACAAGTTCAAGGAGCCGGCGTTTACTCATAATAGTAAAACTCAAATTTAACCGGGCAAATTCAATCTGGTGTGGCCGGTAATCACTTTCTTTAAGTTCTTCCACAAGCCAATCATAAAGCGGACGGTGAACCTCAAATTCCAGTGTACAGATCGAATGGGTGATCCCTTCAAAATAGTCACTCTGCCCGTGTGCAAAATCATACATGGGGTAGATACACCATGTATCCCCGGTACGGTGATGAGAGGCATGCTTGATCCGGTATATTACAGGATCACGCATGTGCATGTTAGGTGATGCCATATCGATCTTTGCCCTCAGGACATGTGTACCTTCAGCAAATTCTCCGTTTCTCATTTTTTCAAAGAGCTCGAGATTTTCTTCTATAGAACGGTTTCTGCAGGGACTTTCTGTTCCCGATTGTGTTGGTGTGCCACGCTGTTCACTGATAGCTTCAACAGACTGATCATCGACATAGGCCTTGCCGTTTTTGATAAGCTTCAATGCGAATTCATATAACAGGTCGAAATAATCGGAGGCGTAATATTCCCTGTCTTCCCAGTCAAATCCAAGCCACCTGATGTCTTCCTTAATAGAATCAACATATTCAACTTCCTCGGTAACGGGATTGGTATCATCAAAGCGAAGATTGCATTTTCCTCCATATTTTTCAGCAAGGCCGAAATTCAGGCAGATGGATTTTGCATGACCGATATGAAGGTATCCATTTGGTTCCGGCGGGAACCTGGTATGAACACGGCCTTCATTTTTACCATTCTTCAGGCCTTCTTCGATGATAGTTTCGATGAAATTAAGAGGACGGGATTCTTTACCGGTATTATTCATGAATTAATTATGATCGTTTATCTAAAATTGTATTTATTAACCACAGAGACCACAGAGATTATACAGAGTGCACAGAAAAACAAAATTAGAAAAAAGTTGATTGGAGACATAAGCCTGCTGTTAGAATAAAAAAGTCTTTATTAAGAATTAATCAAAATGATTAATTTAATTTATGATTGTATTCATTATAATTATTTGTAGTTTTTTTGGTTTTCTTTCAACTAATAAGTTAAAAAGATCTGAATGGTAAGAAAAGAACTGGAACAGGAATTTTTGAATCAGCTGACCTCAAATGAAGATATGGTGCATAAAATCTGCAACATATATGCTTCCTCTTATGAGGAAAAACAGGATCTGAAACAGGAGATCATCTATCAGCTCTGGCGTTCTTATCCTTCATTCCGTGGAGAATCAAAATTTCAAACATGGATGTACAGGGTAGCTCTCAACACTGCTCTGTATTTTAACAGAAACAAACCTCTGTTAACTACCGATCTCAGGAATATTCAAATAGAGGAAGACAACAGTCTGAAAGAGCTTAAGGAGGAGTTGCAGAAACTATACAGGGCTATACGTACTCTGAATCAGATCGATCGTGCAATTATATTTCTTTACCTGGAGAGGCACGGTTATGAGGAAATTGGGAATATCGTGGGGATTACCGCAAAAAATGTCGGTGTACGCATCGTGAGGATTAAAGATAAACTAAAGCAACTCATCCTAAATCAGGATTAAAATGGAAGACAATAATATTATAAACACCTGGGAAAAAGAAAAACATGTTCCTGAACACCTAAAAATTGATATTGATATGGTAACAAAACATTTAAAACCCAGAATTTCAAAGGTTTACTGGACCTTTAATTTTAATTTGATCTTGTATTTGCTGGCTATCCTGGCAAGCATTGTCATGTTATCAATGAACCTTTATGGATACCGCACCAATCCGGTCATGCTGACGGTTGAATCGGGATTACTGGTGCTGTCACTAATTTTCCTTGGATATGGATTCTTTATTTTCATGAAGATCCGTGAAATAAATAATTTCAGTAAAGATCTCAGGGATTTACTTCAGTCGAAATTAAGATTTCTGCGATTTCATTATGAAATATGGTTAATCCTGACTGCAATTATTGCCTGGATACTAACCTTTTCATTAGGTACACTTGTCGATAATCAGGATGGGGTGTTCAGGATTAACAAAGTTGGCTTTTTTGTGATTATTTCATTGACCATGCTGGTTTTCATCTATGGAGTCCAGAAGTTATCGACTGAAGTATCCATGAGGAAACTTAAAGCTTATTTAAACGATCTTGAAGCCAGTTATCTGGGGCACACCGAGGAAATTGAAGCGAAAAACAAAAAAATGCTATGGGTTTATTTCGTTATCTTAGTCATACTCACCATAACATTTATCCTTAGCCTGTTAAAAGCCAGGAATTTACTCTGATCATCTGTCATTTATTACAGCACAGGCAATGTAACAATCTTTGATAATGATTTTTATTGAGTTTGTGGAGTAATTATGAATCAGGGAATTGCGGGAGGTTTCGGTTTTTGGTATTTCTTTTTATGTATTCACCACCCAAATGCCAACCCATCACCCGCTCATGGAGAATTTCTTCCGCTTTGCTTCAGAAATTGTCCGATTTCCGATTTTCAATATTTATTCTTTATTTATTCGTCACCCACATGCCAATCCACTGCCCGCTCATGGGAAATTTCTTTCGCTTTGCTTCAGAAATTGTCCGGATTTCGATTTTCGTAATTTCGATTTTACCTGTTTTAAGACAGGTTTCGATTTTCTATTCTCGATATTTCTTCTTTATTTAGGATTTCGATTTTTGGAATTTCGATTTTGCCTTCCACAAGGCAGGTTTCGATTTTACAACAATGGGCACAATTTCAATAGAGAACATGGAGTTTTATGCTTTTCACGGGCATTATCGTGAAGAGCAGATCGTTGGTAATAAATTTCTGGTCAGCCTGACCATTGAGGCTGATCTTAACAAACCTGCCGACTCTGATAATCTCAAAGACACCATTAACTACTTTACTGCCTATCGTGTGGTTAAGGAGGAAATGGATAAAAAATCAAAACTTCTGGAAAATATTGCAAAAAGGATCATTGATGCCATTTATGTTCATTTTGATGGTATTGAAAAAGTAACAGTAAAAGTTTCCAAGATGAATCCACCGATGGGAGGAGGGAGGATCGAAAAAGTCAGTGTTACATTAAGCAGATAACCTATGATAAAGACTGCCAATATAAAACAATGCCCGAAATGTAAAAATGATTTTAACTGCTATTCTGAGGATGACTGCTGGTGTGAAAATCTTCCGTTACACAGGAAAGAATTATTGGAAATTAAGAAATTATATAACGATTGTCTTTGCCCGGATTGTCTGAGGGAATATGTTGAAGAGTAGATATATTTTCAACACAGGGAATTTCAGTGGTTATTTTATTGCAGTAGTTCTGAAACCAGCCGATGGCACTTCACAGATTACTTTTGTACAGACAACAATTATTGAGATCGCGGCCGTGTGCAAGCCTATTCTGGGCACCAGTGAGACTGCATGGGCTGGCGGATATCAATTCCCCGGCCAGAGCTGGGCAAGGTTTTTCACTTTTTGTAAATAGACGAGAATCACGATTCTTGAAAAAAAGGTGATTTCTTCTCCTTCTAGTTCAATTGGGGAATAAGTAAAAACCAGTAAAAAAGAGACTTCTTAAATCAAGAATCGTTAATCCTTAATCTTACATTAATCATACCTGGACTATCCCTGCCATCCTAAACGGCAGAAATTTACCAGATTGTCTAAAGCGCGACTTATTACAAATTGCACCTTACTAAATCTCAAGGCTGTTTAAGTAAGTATAGCTGCTGGCGAGGGCTTCGAACGGATCATCCGGGGGCCTTGTCTCCATTTCGACAATCATACCATATTCCGAGATACCGCTTTCCTTTACAGTGGCCAGTAATTTTTTCCAGTCGACCACACCCTGCCCGATTGGGACTATCTTTTTTTGTTCCGGGTCCCAGTCATGCATATGTAATGAAATATAACGGCCCGAATATTTTGCGATATACTCAATGACATCAAAACCTTCCGAGATGGAAGCAATCTGGAATTGCATTTTAATAAGATCCGGATCAAACAGACGCATCAGCTCGTCATAAAGTTGTACACCATTAATCTCGGGCCCGATGGTGTGATTATGATAAACAAGCTGCAGGCCGGCATTCTTTACCACTTCACCTGCCTTGTTCAATTCGTCAGCGACTTCTTTCCAGGCATCGAGCGTTGCATCATTGCGAAGAGCGGCAGCAGACAGCACCAGGTCGTGCAAACCAAGTTCCTTTCCATAACTGATGGTGTTTTGAAGTGCGTCACCACGCAATTCCCAGTGCATAAAATGGCATGTTTTGCAGAACAGGTCTGCGGCTTCTATTTTCTGCCTAAGTTCAGTGACTTTCAGTTTTCCCAGGGGCCCAAAACCGATTTGTTTGTAACCAACGGGAGAGCACATCTCGATACCTTTATATCCCAATGCCCTGATTTTACCAAGCGTATTATCAAAATCTTTTGCGAGTAATTCTCTCATACCCCACGACTGAAAGCTCAGCGGCCAATCAAACGGGGTTCTGGCAGATCCCATGGCATCCAGTGGGAGGTACCCGGCAGCAACGATACCCATTGCGGAGGTACCTAAAAATTTTCTTCTTGAAATTGTTTGCATATTTATTCTCCTTTACAGTTAGGTTTTTTGATTATGAATAAGATGAATTGGCAAATTTTTTTGATTTCCTGATTGAATGATTTAACAGGATTATTATTAACGTGTTGTACTATTAAATAATGTATGTTATTGAATGTTATGTTTTTATATCAGGCCGCGCTCCCGATAGCTATCGGGATGGCCTGATATAAATCTGATTATCAATATTATCATCTTTAATAGCACAATACGTTATTATTAAGCATTTGAAAAAGTAATTAGCGTAAGACCTGCAAGATAGCAGATAAACATAATGAGTAACAGTATATTTGTTCCTTTCGGGGCATCCTTAAATTCTTTCCATACAAATAGTCCCCACAGGATAGCTACTACCGGTGCAGCATTGCTGAGAGCATAGGCAATTGCAGGATTGGCCGCACCCACAGCCATAAAGCTGACAACCATACCCAGCATCCAGATGAATCCACCCAGGACACCGGTAGAATGTGTTTTAAAATTTCCCTTCCAGTATTCTTTCATTTTTACCGGTTCACCGCTGACAGGCCTGGCCATGAATACAGGGTTAAAGAAAATTGTACTGATAAATATTCCGATCGCGAAGAAAAATACAGCGGTATAGGGTGTTAATGTTCCTGTTCCGCCGGAAACAAAATTATTATCGAGTGATTTAACAACAAGCCCATAAAAGAATGCGATCAAAAGCCCTGCAAAGACGGAGAGAAGTATACCTTTCAATGGCGGCTTTTTCTGTTCTGTTGCCAGCCTGCGGTATGCAAACATGCTGAGTATGATAGCTGCAATAATAACCGCCACTCCTGTAAAGAGAAGGATATTGCTGCCTTCAAACTTCTTATTCGGATCGAGCATTACCAGGAGATAATTTACCATGATCCCTAGTACCCATGCTATTCCTCCCCCGATCGGAAATCCGACTGATAGTCCGGCAACAGCAATGGCAGCCACCAGGAGCAGGTTCCCGAGATTCCATATAGCACCTCCGAGCATGGCAAAAAGAATGCTGGAACCATCAGCTGTTTTGAGGTCTTCGAGAAAAGTCCTTCCCCCGCTGCCGAAGCTTCCGACAGTAAATGCTGCCAGGACAGCAAACAGGAGGAGACCAATAGCAAGATCCCAGTAGAAAAGTTCAAAACGCCATGTCTTTGCAGCCATTTTCTGGGTATTAGCCCATGATCCCCAGCAGATCATAGTCAATACACACAGGGAAACGGCAACGAAATAGTTTTCAATGATTACCATAGCTTTAGATATTTAGTATGTTTTATAATAAAGTTCTTTCCACCGCCTTTTTCCAGCCGTTGTATAATTTATCCCGCTGTACTTCCGGCATTTTCCCTTTGAAAATTTCATCCTTACCTCTGAGGGATTTGATTTCTTCAAGGTCTTTCCATAAGCCGGTAGACAGGCCTGCCATGTATGCCGATCCCAGGGCGGACACCTCTGCGATATCGCTTCTGTTGATGGATGCATTGAGCATATCGGCCTGGAATTGCATGAGGAAACGATTTCTGGTAGGTCCACCATCGACCCTTAATTCAACGAGGCTAACACCGGAACCTGTTGTCATCAGATCTACCAGATCCTTTACCTGGTATGCGATAGCTTCCAGTGCTGCCCGTACGAGATGAGCTTTCCCGGTACTTCTTGGCATGCCGGAGATTATTGCACGGGCATCATTATCCCAGTATGGTGCTCCAAGTCCTACGAAGGCGGGGACAAGATAAACACCATTATTATCGGGCACTGACAATGCAATCTGTTCACTCGATCCGGGATCATTGATCAATCCGATATCATTTACCAGCCAGTTGATTGTGTCACCGGTACAGTGGATATTACCTTCAAAGACATAAACTATTTTCCCCTGAGCGCCCCAACCGATTGATGTCACCAAACCTTCCGGGCAATCAAGAGGTTGATCGCCGATATTCATCATAATGGATGACCCGGTGCCATAGGTTGCTTTTCCCATACCTTTACTGAAACAATTCTGACCGAACAGGGCAGCATGGGAATCACCCAGAATACCTGAAACAGGGAGTGAAAAATCAAAATCCGGAGATGGTTGTGAGTACCCGAAAACCTCATCTGAATATTTAACTTCAGGATACATACTCATCGGGATACCCAGCAGATCAGCAATATCTTTATCCCAGGTGCAGGTATGGATATTAAACAACATGGTCCTGCATGCATTTGAATAGTCGGTTGCATGAACCCTACCGCCGGAAAGTTTCCATAACAGCCAGCTGTCGATGGTACCCATCAGCAGATCACCATTGCGGGCCTTTTGCATGGCTCCCTCAACATTATCAAGGATCCATTTGATCCCGGATGCAGAAAAATAAGGATCGATAATCAGGCCTGTACTGGATTGGATCATTGGCTCATAGCCCTTCTCCCGAAGTTCTTTGCAGATGGCGGCTCCCCGCTGGCATTGCCATACAACAGCAGGATATATGGGAGTGGCTGTTACCCTGTCCCAGACAACCACTGTCTCTCTCTGGTTGGTGATAGCCAGCGCAGCGATGTCATCCTGTTTTAATCCCGATTTGTTGATTATTTGCGTGATAGCTTTGACTGTATTCTGATAGATCTCCACAGGGTCGTGTTCAACCCAGTCGGGCTGCGGGTAATACTGCTGATGACCTAATGAAACCTGATCCCGGATTTTTCCTTTTTTATTGACAAGGATAGCTTTCGTAGCGGATGTGCTCTGGTCAACTGAAAGAATGTAATCTTTCATTTTATCTGATATTAATCTGTTTCAGGACAAGCTGATACAGATAGGATCATCACTTCTTTTCATTTAACAATTTAATAGCCTGTTTAACAATATTTTCTTTTGTCAGGCCGTAGTGATGAAAAAGTTCCGTTGGACTACCATGTGCCGCCCATTCATCGGGGAATCCAAGTATCCTTACCGGAACAGATTGATACTGGCTGACTAATTCACTGACAGAAGAACCCAATCCGCCAAGCACACTGTGTTCTTCAACTGTAATGATCACTCCCGTTTCCCTGGCAGCTTTTAAAACAACATCACTATCGATGGGTTTCACTGTATGCATATCAATCACACTTGCATGGATACCTGATTGTTTTAATGCCTTTCCTGCTTCAAGCACATGATAGACGGTTTCGCCGGTACCGATCAATGCGATGTCCTCTCCGTCCATGAGTATATTTGCTCTTCCAATTTCAAAATTTATATTGTTACTTTCATATACATCAGGTACAGGAGCCCTGCCCATTCTCACAAAGACAGGGTGGATATAATCAACGAGCTTTTCAGTCATGATCCTGGTCTGGTAATTATCACAGGGCAGGATGACCGTCAATCCCGGAAAGCTTCTCATAACCGCAATATCATTCAGGCTGTGGTGTGAGCTGCCGAGGGCGCCATAGCTCACACCACCGCTGACACCTATGATTTTGACGGGATTACCCGTATATGCTATATCCAGTTTGATTTGTTCCACTCCCCTGGCAGCATAAAAACAGGCTGGTCCGCAGACAAAGACCTTTTTTCCTGAAGCTGCCAGTCCGGCTCCGATACCAAGGGCATTTTGTTCAGCTATACCGAGTTCAATAAACTGATCGGGGAGTTCATCAGCAAAGCCGGTCAGTGTGACAGATCCGCGGGCATCGGTTGTTACAGCAATAATATCCCGGTCATTCCTGGCCAGGGAAAGAAGTGTTTCTGTAAATATTTGCCTGCAGGGTTTATGTTGCATCAGATGACAGGTTTTCCATTTGTAAGTCCAGTTCCTTTAATGCTTCCTCCAGTTGTTCTGGTGTGGGCACCTTATGATGCCAGCCAGCCTGGTTCTCAATAAATGATATACCTTTTCCTTTTGTGGTATTGGCGATAATAAGGTGGGGAATGCCGGGGACAACGGGCATGCTCCTGAAGATTTGGATTAATTCTTCAATATTGTTCCCATCCGTCTCCTGTGTATGCCAGCCAAATGCCCCGTAACGTTCTGCCAGGCTGTCCAGTTTCATGATCATTTCTGTATCACCGCTGATCTGTAAACGGTTGCGGTCAATAATAGCTACCAGGTTATCCAGTTTATAATGGCTGGCAGCCATCACAGCCTCCATGACTGATCCTTCGGCCTGTTCACCGTCACCCATCAGCACCCATACCTTATATTCTTTATGATCCATTTTCCCGGCCAGTGCCATTCCGGTACCAACGGAAAGACCATGTCCGAGTGATCCTGAATTCAGTTCAACTCCCGGCACTTTTATAACGGGATGACCTGCCAGGGGTGAGTTGAATTTGCCATATGTATTCAGGATATCTCTGGCAAAAAACCCGGCTTCTGCAAGCACGCAATAATAGCTTTCCGCGCTGTGCCCTTTACTCATGATGAACCGGTCCCTGCCAGGATCTTTGGGATTGGCAGGATCGTAACGAAGGATTTCAAAATAGAGTGTGACAAGGATATCAACACAGGATAACGAACCACCGGTATGCCCGTGTTTTGCATCACAGATCATCTGGAGAGTGCGCTTACGGATGGAGACAGCCTTTTGTTTGAGTGATAAAATTTTATCCATTTGGAACTCATAAGGAGATGGAATTCACATACTTTTCTCAGGACTCAACCCCTGTCCCCCTCTCTCGCGAGAGAGGGGGAATCAAAAGGGGGTGAGTCCGTAAAAATAAATATCTTACTACTATGAATAATGATTAACCCCCAGTTATTTAATATTTCCAAATTTTTAATTGTGATAATAGATCTCCCACCCAAGATAATTTTCCACAGCTTCTGAAAGCACATTTGCGACGTGTGTACGGGTCATTCCTACATGGTGTTCAAATCCATTGCGGCACAGGACCTTCATTAGTGTTTGCAGGTTCTTTACCTGGCAGACGGCTATGCCGCCATCCATTCCGTAAGGATCATCCGTAAATTCTCCTTCACCGAGATATGATTTAATTGAACCTAACGTATCATCAGTGGAGATTCTGAAAAAGGTAAATGGACCGGCAGCAACTTTTCCTTTGATTGCCCCGAAACAATTTTCAGGCCCCAGTGTTACACCAAGAATATCAAGATTGGAGATTTCTATATCATTCTGAACGAAACTTTTCGGATAGTTACTGCAATGAGTGCAGACACATTT
Source organism: Bacteroides sp. SM23_62_1 (assembly GCA_001304505.1). Lineage (GTDB taxonomy): Bacteria > Bacteroidota > Bacteroidia > Bacteroidales > SM23-62 > LJUQ01. Next base: position 35,463 of record LJUQ01000060.1, on the reverse strand, counting down.
TTCCCTGTCTTCACCGAAATTATTGTTCCAATCAAGAAGAGCTGCTGCATTTCCTGAGGCAAGTGCCAGGGCATACATGGAAACCACCCCGCAGATATCCACCTCACAGGCAGATGGTAATAACCTGTCACCCAGCATACTCATCGTCAGGCATGCAGCACAGCCGTAATTTTCCTGGATGGAGGTCCAGCACTGGAAGGCTGCCGCATCAATATCGTTTTCGGTGATCCATTTTTCTGCCGACAGCGTAAATTTAGCCTGCTTAATAATATTGGTTTTAGGGATATGGCCTGGGATGTTACCATAGGCATGTATCTCATCAATCTTTGCTTTTACGGAAGGAGTAGAATCATCCATTTTTTCTGCAGCACTTAATATTACGGACAGGTCGACGGGTACTACTGTTATGCCTGATGCCTGGAGGAGTTTTTCACTTGCCCGCATGGTCTGAAAAGCTGCCGGCCTGGCACCGATGGCACCGATACGTGCGTGGGTTAGACCTTTTACGACCCTGCAAATCCGCCAAAAACGGTCAATATCCTGTACGAACACTTTGCTGTTTATTTTACAGGTATGCCACGTTGTATCGGTGAAGGGAATATTATACTGGTACAGGTTATTACACACAGATAGTTTACCGCAGAAAGCATCCCTTCGCTCATTAACCCCGACCTTATCATTATCGTCATCACATGCCTGGATCAGCACAGGAACATCAAGTTTGGCCATATGTAACGCGTTGACAATACCCAGTTCGTCCCCGAAATTGGGAAGCGATACAATAACACCATCAATTTCATTGCGGTGCAGATTGAAAAGTCTGGCTACTTTCTGTGCGTCTTCCAGGGATTCAACAGCACCTGTAGGTGTCTCATCTTGGGGAAGGATCACATGGTTGTGTCCGGTCTTTTTCAGAAGATTCAGCAGGTCTTTCCGGCCGCCCCTGGCCAGCTCGGCATTGAAGAATCCCCTGGTGCCGACAATCAGCCCGAAGGTTAATTTTTCTTTGATTTTCATAGTGAAGGAGTTTATTGGATTATATTGATGATATAACTTGTTGGAGCTTGATTTTGTAATAATATATTTTAACCACAGAGACCACAGAGATTAAACAGAAGTCGCAGAGAAATTACATAAAATCCGGCCACTCTCTGTATACACTGTAATATCGCCTTCTTCTCTGTGGTTAAATTCTTTAATAAAATAACCTGAACTTCAGGATAAGTGAAAATAGGAAAAATTTTGCTTTCGGGTACCATGAAAAGTATACCTTTTCTGGTTCCAGATTGTTAATTTATTTTCAGACATCTAAGAAAAAGGCCAATACTATTAAATATATAGATTATATTGTATATATTAGTAAGAACTTACATAAATTATGACGAACTATATACAACAAATCGGAGCAGTGGCCATTGCCAGCCGGCTTAGGGGATTGACAGATATATTGATCCGGGATGCAGTGCGGATTTACCAGGAGCAGGGTGTGGATTTTGAACCAAGATGGTTCACTACAGTGCAGCTGTTAAAAGATAAAGGTGAATTATCTATCATTGAAATTGCTAAAAATCTGAATATGACACATCCATCTGTTAACCAGATCTGCAATATACTGGAGAAAAAAGGCCTGATAAACAGTTATGTCTCAGAAACTGACAGACGAAAACGTTTGATACAATTGAGCAAGAAAGGTGTTCAATTAACGAAAGACCTGGATCCTTTATGGAAGGTTATTGAGACGGCTGTGACAGATCTTTTTTATGAAACCCAGCCCGATTTTCTTTCGATCCTTACAGATATTGAATTTGCACTGGAAAGGAAAAGCATGTATGAAAGGTTCAGGGATCTTCTTAAGCAGGTTCAGTACGAAGAGGTTGAAATTATTGATTTCATGAAAATCTACAGGAAGGATTTCAGGGAAATGAATTATGAATGGCTGAATGAGTATTTTGAAGTGGAGGAAAAAGATGAGGAGATCCTGAAAAATCCTGAAAAGGTCATCGCATCCGGAGGGAGTGTTATTTTTGCCCGCCTGAAAGGTCAGATTGTTGGAACATCTGCTTTAATGCATATATCCGACCAGGAATGCGAACTCACAAAGATGGCTGTAAAGCCGGAATATCAGGGGAAACAAATTGGTAAAAAGATGCTGGACTGGTTGCTCGAACTGGCCAGGAAAAAGAATTATCGCAGGATGATTCTGTATACAAGTCCCAAACTCAAAAAAGCTTTCGGATTATATAAATCGAAGGGATTTAAGATTCTGAATCCTATACCCACTCCTATAGGCGGATATAAAAGGCCATCCATAAAAATGGGAATGGTTTTAAGTTTAACAGATCAGATATTTACACCTTGAAAAATATTAAAAAAAAATCTGGCATGTCAGCTAGCGGCTGACATGCCAGATTTTAATTAATGTAAAATAAATATTTTCTATTGTGTCAATTTTACGATCTTATCTACGGGAATTGTATTAGCCATGTCAATCACCTCTTTTTCATCCTGGATCCCCGTGCACTGAAAAGACAGCAGGGAATTACTGAATGGCAGCTGAATATCGTATGATGCTATCCCCTGTTCATCCTCATTTTTTGTCAGCATAGCTTTGTAGTTGTTTATCTTGATCTGTTTCTGGTTCGGATCTGTATATGCTATTGCAGGCATGGCCAGCAGTGCATTGATCCCTGCCAGAAGGGGGGAATCACTGACAATTTCTACCGATGAACTGGCTGTTGTATCGAGGGTATATGACCGGTTCACATAAAGGCCTGCATAGCCATAGGATGCTCCGCTGACATTATCACTGCCCTCCACCACGGGCATATTGCCCATTTCTGTGGGAAGTAATGCGAGGATCTCTTTTCCAATTTCCTGATTAATGCTGGTCAGTGCCTGTTGCAAAGCAAACCGGGCATTCTCGAGGTTGCCGGACTGGTATGATGAGCGGGCTTCATCGATATTTGCCTGGACATCCTGTGCTTTTACCTGTATTCCCGATAAAATTATCAGGACAGCTGTAATGGTCAATAATATCTTTTTCATTGTTCCCCCAGTTCTTTTTTAATTTTTTCAATATCGAATTCCTCGGCAGCAGACATGATCTCCTGCTCGCTGGCAAAGTTGATGCCATTGGCGACAAAGATTGATGACTGGCCAAACGGTACACTGAGTGTATAACCTGAAGATTCATCATATTGAAGTATTCCCCTGTATCCTTTAAAAGTCACTCTTTTCTGGTTTTCTTCAGTAGAGGTGGCATAGGCGCTGCTGCTCAGGTACATGTTAACCGAAGCAAGCAGGATTGCATCATTGGCAACAGTTACCCTTAGTTCCTGGTCACTGCTGCGGTACACACGCTCGATGGTAAGGCCGCTGAATCCTATACCCCCGCTTGTGACCTTATCTTCTTCGGGAACGGTGTTAAGTCCTTTTACCGATCCCGGGAAATCTTTAAGAATATTCTGCCCGATTTCCATTTCAACGCCGAGCATTGCCTGCCGGACAAAATAACGGGCATCACTGAAGTTTTTATCCTTATAGGCGGTCTCTGCACCCGCAATGTTTTCCATCACATCGGGCGGAGTGGTTACCAAACCGCCACCACGGGTATTCGACATTGAAGAAGACGATGAAGGAGGTGTTTCAGCTTCCTCCTCAGTTTTTTGATCTTCTCCAAAGACTTTATCGATAAGCTTATCCTCAGCTTTTTCTTTGACTTTTTTAAGCACTCCCTGGGAGTAAGAAAGCTGACCTGCAGAAATCAGCAGTATCAGGATAAGATTTAATAGGAAAAGGTATTTTTTCATAGGTATTCAGAATTTTGGGTTAAAGTTATATATAATTACTATTCATTAATCCGGGGATGAAAAATATATTTTGAATTCTAATGAATTCATTATGGAAAAGTTAACTATATTGAAATGATGATAAAACCTGAGATGATGTTGCCGAATTGGGAAATGGGAAGAAATATTAAAGTTAATAAAAATATCAACTAAGGAACATATTCATTACTCCCTCTTTGTGGGGGTGTGTCACAACCCTATTCTTAGATATTTATATCAACTTCACCCCCCTCCAACCTCCCCCCTCCCCCCTAAAGTGGGGGAGGATTAATTCTTATTAATAAACGGTTACCCTTCCCTCTTTAGGGGAAGGGGTTAGGGGTTGGGGTGAAGTTAGGGACACCATTTTGGAAAATCCCTTATGCTGTTGAGAGAAAAGGTGGTTGTGACACATCCCCATATCAGATAAAGTCAAAGAGCATGGAATTAAAATTTTGCAGAGACGTGCCGCGGCACGTCTCTGCAAAAAGACTATAATATTCTCTTATTTGCCGCCAGCTTCAGGACGGTTTTCTTGATATTCCTGTCATATCTCGGTGAGGCCTGTTTATGTTCGCAGTACCTTTTTCGGATCCTTGAGATTGCCATTTCCGACACATCATATTCCTTGCATATATCTTTAGCCAGCTCTCCCTTATCCAGCCTTTTTGCTATTCTTAAAGCCTCCTTATGAGAGATCTTTGAATTATTCCTGTGGTATTTGTCTTTTTGTGAATCACCGACGCCGGGAATACCAAGCTGTGCCCTGAGGTGATACAACTCTTTTGCATTACTCCATGCCAGGTTGGAGTAATGATTATCAAGGGTATTGCCGTTCTTATGTACAATGATTTTATAGATTAGTGGCCTGGTATTGGGAACATATGCCTCTGCAACAATGTGATGGACATACACCTGTTTCCCTGAAATGCGGCAGGTATAATAACCTTTTTTCTTTTTGGATGATTTTAGCAGGTAGATCGGTCTTATTGATCCCTTATATTTAATCTTCGTACCGTCCTTATTAACCTCAACCGGTTCGGAGATACCCTTCAGTTTGACTTTTCTCATTTTCTCAGAAGAATCTTAAGTAATGCAAATATAAAATATATCGGCAGATGATATTTTAAAATGTGTATTTTGAAGCCGCTGAACAGGATTCTTTTTACATATCGGTTATGTAATGCTGGATGTATGATTCTTCAAAGATATTTAAAGATTTAAAAGGGATGATCTGATTAACCTTTTATCATAAATATCACATATAATCACCACTATTCCAATTATTTGACATTCTGAATATAAAATTATATCTTTATTCACTGATACCTCTTTCAAATTTGCTTCGACCTCGCATTTGATGGTAATTTCAGGATGGCTGTTCTTCTTTTTTAGTTAACAGTATTAATTTCAAAGGCGCCTGTCATGAAAAATCTTAATGTTAAGTCAATTTCATTAATTGTCTTTTTTCTGCTTCTTCTTAACACAATTCTGCCAGCCCAGGACTGGAAAGAAATTGCCAAACAAATACATTCCGATCCTGATAATGAAGATTATTATGGTTACTCTGTTGCTATATCCGGAGAGTATGCTATTGTAGGGATTTATGGTGACGACAGTTTTAGTGCGACAAACAGAGGTTCAGCGTATATCTTATATAAAGACCAAAATGGCACAAATAACTGGAATTATTTGGAAAGACTGAGAGCAAGTGATGGAGAGGAAAACGATTGTTTTGGTGCATCAGTTTCTATTTCAGGCGATTATGCTATAGCCAGTTCGCAGAATGGACGGGCTTATATTTTTTATAAGGATCAGGACAGCATCAACAGCTGGGATCAGGTTGCCAGGCTGGCTCCCTTAGATAGTAGTTCAGGAGGGACCCTAAATCCCCATGTCTCCATCTCAGGTGATTATGCTGCTGTAATAGGGGATCAATCAGTATATCTTTTTTATAAAGATCAGGGTGGATCAAACAAGTGGGGGCAAATAAAGAAAATTGCGGCACCATCCGATGCTGGGGACTGGGGAACATCAATGTCATTATCCGGAGAGAATTTATTGATCGGATGTCCTTCAGCGTGCTATGATGAATACGGCAATAATTATATAGGTGCTGCAGGATGTGCTTATTTGTATTCAAAAGACTTTTCAGGAAATAATATGTGGGGTCTGGTTAAAAAATTAGTAGCATCTGACAGGTCACAAAATGATCATTTTGGCTGCTCGGTTAGCATAAATGGAGATTATGCAATTATTGGAGCGAACCAAGAAGATGATGATCAGGAGGGATTAAATTATCTGACTAATGCCGGATCAGCATATATCTTCAGGAAAGATCAGGATGGTCCAAACACATGGGGGCAGGTATCAAAGATAATTGCAAACGATCGTACTTCCAGTGATCAATTTGGATCCTCAATATGTATTAATGGAGATTATGCAATTGTGGGAACTCAAATAAATAGTAATTATGGGAAGGCATATATCTTCAGAAAAGATCATGGAGGTTTGAATAACTGGGGAGAGGTATCCAGATTAGTGGCAAGTGATATGACCTATCAAGATCAGTTTGGACGCTCTGTTTCTATTTCAGGAGATTATGCAATAATAGGAGCTCCGTGGAAAACAAATAATCAAGGTGCAGCATATGTTTTTCAGAATTGCCAGGCGCCCAACATTCAATTTGATAATATCAGGGGAACCATGTTCGATATATCCTGGGAATATGGGAATGGTTATGCCCGGGCAGTTTTTGTCAAAGAAGGATCTTTTGAAGTAGCAGATCCGGATGACAGTGTTACCTATACCGCCAATGCCATATTCGGACAGGGTGACCAGATCGAATCATCGGGGTGGTTTTGCGTTTACAACGGGGTTGGAACTTCGGTAACCATTACAGGACTCACTGGAAATACTGTTTATTATGTAAAGGTTCTGGAGTATTATGGAACTGCTGATTTTGAAGAGTATATTACGGGAACGGCAACAGGTAATCCGGCCAGCCAGACCACAGCAAGTGATTTTTCTGAGGTTGGGATTGATGTGGCAAATAATCTGATTACAGGAACAAACACTTCCTATCAATACAGCCTGAACTCTACTGACGGAACGGATGGGGACTGGACTGATTGTACAGTAGATAATACTGAAGTTAGTTTCTTGCAGGGGAAGGTTTATATTCGTGAAAAGTTATTGATTGACAATTTTAAACTGCTGGCTACTATTGCTGCTTCTGCAGCGGCACCTTCTTATAGTATAGATTTTGTAAATGAAACAACCGTGGAGAGTGTTTCTTCTACTGTTGAATACAACACTGATAATAATTTTTCAACACCGAATAATTCAGGCCCGGATGGTGTGGTACAGGTAACTCCGGGAACAACACTTTATTTCAGGTTCAAAGCCACAGCTTCCACATTGCCATCTCAGGTACAAACATTACCCATCCCATCCAGGCCCGCGGTAACTAATTATACAATTGACTATGTAGCCGAAACTACTAAGGAAAAAGTTATCCCGGCAGATGAGTATTCTGTCAATCTGAATATGAATGAAAGCATTCAGGGAACGGATCAGAGAGTGGTTCTTACACCCGACCAGGATATGTATTTCAGGAAAAAGGCAACAGCAACAACTTTTTCAGGCGAGATCCAGCAGCTGGCTATCCCCCCGAGGCCGGCAACTGTTTCGTATGCTATCGATTTTGTCAATGAAACAACATTTCAGGATGTATCCGTAACGGATGAATATTCACGGGATGATCCGGATATGCTGAGTCCGATAGCCGGACTGGGCACCAAAATATCTGTCACACCAGGTGAAGACATTTTTTTCAGGTCAAAAGGGACTATAAGTCAATTCTCAGGCCAGATCTTTCAACTGATTGTCCCTGGCAGACAACCTGCCCCGGTCGTCTCTCTTTCTGATTATAATTCCAGTGCTGCCATTTTTAAAAAATCTGTTGATGGTACAGGCGATAATGTTACCGCTGCGGATGGGTATGAATATACTCTTGATAACGGGACAACCTGGACTCCAATTTTTGAGGGTTCAACGGTAGACGCCTCCGGCAGTAAAAATATTTTTGTGAGGAAAAAAGCAGTTGCAAGCATTTCATTTCATTCAGAATTGTCCGGGAATGTGGACTATGAACTTCCCTGGGTTACAATCAAATCAGATTCTGTCTGTAATGGATCTGTTGATAAGGTGATCGTCAGAACAAATGTCGATAATGGTAAAGTCTACCTGGTTCAGAAGGGTGTTCCCCAGAGCACAGTCACGGAACTCAGTGATGCAGTAAGTAATCTGAAAGGTGCAGTGACGGATATAACTGCTCCTTACACAGACCTGGAAATACAATCAACAAATCTCCTTGCTGGCACTTACTTTGCCTATGCCGTGAATATATCCTTAGAATTCAAGGCTAACAGTTACAATAATTATGACAGTGTGAAAATCTACAGCAATCCTGAAATAGATCTTGGTGAGGATCGCGTTGTGTGCCCGGGGACAGTTATTACCCTTGATCCCGGTGCAGGTTTCAGTCAGTATGAATGGTCCGTTGCAGGGCATACAGATCAAACACTGAATATATCAGACGAGGGAATATATCATATCAAGGTTACCGATGAACACGGGTGTTTCGATCGTGACACTATTACATTGACATATAATGTTCCTTACCAGGATGAAGAGATCTGTCTGGTTACGATTGATATTGCCACAGGAAAGAATTTAATTGTATGGGAAAAATCTCCCGATGTTGGAATTGTTGAATATAACCTATATCGTGAAACAGCTGTCGCCAAGCAGTATGAAGTCATAGGTACAGTTGCACAGTCCGCACTGAGTGTATTCCTGGATTCAGTTGCCGATCCGGAATCCAGGCCATATAAATACAGGATCACTGCTGTGGACAGCTGTGGTAATGAGAATTTAGTAGATAGTGTTCCGTACCACAGGCCGATATTTCTGCAGTTTGTCAGTTCCGAAGGAGGTGTAAACCTCTCGTGGAAGGAATATGAGATTGAAAAAAGCGAAATAAGCTTTGTTACCTATGAGATCTATCGCGGTTCCGATTCAACCGGCTTGACCAAGCTGACAGAAGTCCCCGGTGGCACGGATGTATTTTCCGACAAGGATCCGGATGCATTGTTATACAGGTATTATTACAGGGTTGCAGGGGTGCTGGAAGATCCATGCATTCCTACAGAGGGTAAAAAAGCCGAATCGGGTCCGTACAGTCATTCCATGTCCAATATGGAAGATAACCGGTTACAGGTTATTAAAGGTATTAACCTGCCCCGGGCAGAATCACTGTCTGTCTATCCTAACCCCTTCAATAAAACTGCTACAATTACATTCAACAACCCGAAGGGACATTCATATAAACTATACATCATGGATCTTGCGGGAAAGGTAACCAGGATTCATGATAACATTCGTGCCTCTGAGTTTATACTGGAAAGAGAAGGGCTGAAAGAGGGATTATATTTTATTGAGCTACGGGGACCAAAACTTTTCAGGGGAAAGATTGTGATAGAATAGTTAGGCTGAGTAAATTTTTTTTGAGGACTCACCCCCTGCCCCTCTCTCGCGAGAGAGGCAGGGGGTGAGTCAGGGAAATCGAAAAATCATCATTATTCCGTCCTCAGTGTTACAGCAGGATTTTTATTTGCGGCTTTGATCGTTTCAAAACTTACGGTCAGCAGTGCAATCAACAACAATGCCACGATTGGGAGAATGAATAATTCAGGTGAGAGGGTTGTTTTGTGAGCGTAATTCTCCAGCCATTTTTTCAGACCATAAAAAGTTGCAGGAATTGCAATAGCAGCCGATATGATAATCAGAAGTGTGAAATACCGGTACAACAATAGTAAAATGTTGTTCACATTCGCACCATGCACTTTCCTGATACCGATTTCTTTAGTTCTATGAATTGCAGTAAATGAAGAGAGCCCATAGAGTCCAAGGCAGGCCACCACGATGGCAAGGATTGCAAAAGCTCCGAAAATCTTACCGAAATTGAGGTCATCCTGATAAAGAGAATTAAAATATTCATCCATGAAGAAATAGTCAAAAGGATTCCCGGGGAACATTTCATCATATTTTGACCGTATAGCGTCGATTGTCTTTTGTATGTTTTCTGTTCCTATTTTACAGGAAAAGAAGGATGTTACCAGCGGAGCGGGGAAAAATATAATTGGTATATCTTCACTTTCGAGAGTATTCCAGCTGAAGTTTTTCATTACTCCAAGGATCCTGCTTGTATCACCTCCGATGACCAGGCTTTCTGAAAGAGCTTCCTCCGGCGTCCCCAATTTGTAAGATGCTGTAGCGATTTCGTTCACCAGCACATAATCCAGATCTGTGCTGAATTCTTCAGACCATGACCTTCCTGAAATTATTTCAATGCCGTAAGTTTTAAAAAAATCATAATCAATCCAGGTAATGTTACTGCCTGTGCCTGAACCTTCTTCATCTCCTTCCCTGATAACCCTGGTGTGCCAGCTGAATCCGGTGCCGGGAACACGCGCGGAGCTCGAGACACTTTTTATTTCGGGATAGGCCAGTATATCATTCTTGAAATTACGCCACAGATCACCGTAATCCCTGTTTTCATTCAGGACCTTGGGACCTTTAACCACCAGAACCTGGTCCATAACCATTCCCAGGTCCTGCTTTCTCATAAATGAAACCTGTTTATAAACGGAAATAGTGACGACCAGTAATGACAAGGATATGAAATACTGAAATACCACCAGGACTTTTCTCAGGGTGATACCTGTTTCCGATCTGTCGGAAATGCCTTTCATAACTTCAACTGTTTTGAATGAGGCCAGTATGAAGGCGGGATATATTCCTGATAATAATGCACCAACCAGAAATATTGACAGGAGTATGATCCAGAAGCTGATATCTCTCGTTTGACCGATAAAGAAGTTTTTCCCGACCACTTCACTCAGGACAGGAAGTGCCAGTTGAGCGATAAGGAGTGCAAGTACTAGGGCAATCACATTGATGAACAGAGCCTCCATCAAAAACTGGACGATAAGCTGTCGCCTGGCAGCACCAACAGATTTCCTGATCCCGACCTCACGGGACCTTTCGAAAGATCTTGCGGTTGAAAGGGTGATATAATTGATCCATGCTATAACAAGTATGAATAATGCAATCAGTCCGAAAAAATATACTTTCCCTGATTTATTCTGGGCAAGAAAATCGTCTTCAAAATCCGAATGCAGATGAATATCCAGAAGTGGTTGCAGGCTGAGTTCCTCCTTTGTATTTTGCCGCGCTAAATTCTCCCCCTGGTATTTATTAATAAGCTCATTTAATTTTTGATCAAGTATACCAAGATCAACATTTTCATTAATCAGCACATATGTCCTGAAATTATACCAGTCCCAGCCTGAGGAGTTGATATACTGGGGTCTTTTCAGCAGATCCTGTAATGGCAGAAGAAAATCAAATGATAATTGTGAATTATCAGGCATATCCTTCAGTATTCCTGTGATCCGGTAAGAACCGGAAGTCCAGCCTCCGTTCAGTTCCACCGTTTTCCCAATAATGTCAGGATCCTGCCCGAAGTATTTCCCGGCCATGCTTTCAGAAATAACCAATGTATTCGGTTCTGATAGTACAGTATTAGGATCACCCAAAACAAGCGGATAATCAAAAATATTAAAAAATGTAGTATCGGCATAATACATTTCTTCTTCATAAAATTTAAGAACCTCACCATTTTCATCGGTACACGACATGACTACACCAAAATATTGCGGATGCAACCTGACAAATTCATGAATTTCCGGGATTTCCTCTTTCAGAGATGGGCCAAGGGCAAGTGAGGAATAAGATCCATAGAATTGTACACCTTCGTTTGTAGAACGCTTTGTTAAACACATATAAATCCCGTCTGCTTTTTTATTAAAAGTATCATAACTCAGTTCAAATGTCACATAATGCATAATCAGTAAACAGGCAGCCATGCCGATGGCTAACCCCAGGATATTGATTACAGAGAATCCTGACCATTTAAACAGGATCCTAACCAGCGAATAAAAATAATTTCTGATCATTTAATCCTTTATTTAATTATTTATAAAACTTATGAATGACAACAGAGAAATAAACTTTTAAAATACTATTAAAATATTTCTCAATATTTTAAGAAATTATGAAAGTTAGTTATTATTACGGTATATTATATATGTGAACAAGCGGGGAATATACAAGAATTTCACATGCAGATATTTTTGTAAATCCCCGGTATTGTTAATTACTAATTCACATACTTTTCCTCTGTAAAAAGTTTAAATTTGTTTTGAATAATTAACAAATTTAAACTTTACAGCAGGGAACTCCCATGAACTTTTTTCATGAGTCTTTGAGTAGTTTTTCATGTAAAAAGTTCATGTACGTTAATAATGTGAAATATTAAAACATAAAGCCAGGTGGTATGAAAAGACTAATAGCCGGTTGCAGCCTCTTATTCCTGATGTTGCATTGTTCTGCACCTAAAAATGATGATATCGAAAATATTACCTGTCAGCAGGCAAGTGACCTGATTCAGGAATTCAGGAATAATACCAGTTTCATCATACTTGATTTAAGGACGGAAGACATGTTCATGGAAGAACATATTGAAAATTCAATTTATCATGATGTGTTTTCTGAGGATTTTGAGGACTGGCTGAAAGGGCTGGATAAAGAAAAGGTATACCTGTTATACTGTAACGTTGGGCACAGAAGCGGGATAGCCCTGAAAAAGATGAAAGAGATGGGTTTTAAAAACCTATATCATCTTCATGAAGGAATCAGGGTATGGAAAGAACAGGATTTTCCAACGGTCCGGAACGATGAATAGCCTGATTCAGATATTCTTTTCTATTGCTAAAAAATAAAAGTAACTGACTTACCTGTTCATAAATCCAAATTCTTCAAGGAACTCATCCGTACGTTCCAGGATCTCCTCATCGAAATATGTTGCGTAGGTATCAATTCCTTCACCCAGGTAGTGACCACATCCTTTGAGAGGTATGAATTCGAAGTGATTGCCTAATTGTGTTGTTTTTTCTTTAAAAAGATGAACAATCCAGATTGGCACCATACAATCTTCTTCCCCGTGAAATTCAATAGCGGGTGGAAGACCTGCCTTCAGGTTGTGGTAAGGGGATATTGACCAGATCTCTTCTCTCCGGTCTCCCAGCAGCCGGTCAATCCATGCCTCCATCGTATTCACATTGCTGGAATAAAGCAGTAAAGCATCTGGCGCAGGACTGGTCTCCAGGTTGTCGGAAGATTCATTCACCTCATCAATCAGGGCAGTGGATAATGCCAGCTGACCACCGGCAGATTGCCCGGCGGCAATTATTTTATCCGAATCAATGTGATAGGATGTTGCATTTTCCCTGACCCACCTCATGGCTGACCTGGCATCTTTGACACTCTCAACAGGTGTGATCTCCGGGTGAGGCACACTGCCATCTTCGTTAACTGAAAGGCGGTACTGAAAGGAAAATGTAACAAATCCTTTTTTGGCAAATCTTTTACAGGCATTATGAAATTCTTCGGGACTTCCATATGCCCACCCACCTCCATGAAAGAATGCAATGGCCGGATTTTGCTGTAAGCGCTGTGTTTCTTCAATATAAAACACATCTACTTTCAGCTGGATCCCGTTAATGGTTTTATATATTCTCTGCTCCTGGGTAATTGCATTATCCTGGGCAAGGGTGCTTATGCTATAAAGAAAACATACAAATAATAAACATAATGATTTTGAGTTCATTTTTTATTAGTTTAAGATCAAATTTGCAGGGTAAGTTATTCATTAATTTCAGACTATAAAAATTATTCATATTCAGCATGTTAACACCAATTCTTATGTCGAACTGAAGTTAAATTATCAAGTATTTTGATATTATGAAGGTAGTATTTCCTCTGGTCATTCATTTCCTGTTTTCTATTTTTTATGGATTTAGTATCCATTCACAGGCAGTTTACCCTCCGATATTGGTGGATTCCGTTGCACTTGAAAAGAAGATAAACTATTTGCAGGATATTGGGAATTTAAAAGGATACCCGCAGGGGCCGAACATTATCATCATTCTGGCTGATGACCTGGGGAAGAATGATATTTCCTTATACGACAATAAGGGTGTTGAGACACCCAACATTAATCAGCTTGCCAGGGAAGGAATAGTTTTTACTGAAGCCTATGCCACCAGTGCCGTCTGCAATCCATCACGGGCGGGATTGCTGACGGGAAGGTACCAACAACGTTTTGGTAATGAACGCCAGATCATGGGAAGGTATGCAAGAAACAATTTTGAGCATTTTATCTTTAAGAATTTTATCAATACATATCCCATGTATCTGAGGGATCCATGGTACTCACCTCCCGAAGATGAAATAAAGAAACAGGGTTTGCCTGAATCTGAAGTCTCACTGTTTGAATTGATGCACGCAGCCGGTTACACGACTGGCTGTATTGGTAAATGGCACCTGGGATACAACGAACCGTTTCTTCCACATAATAAAAGCATTGACGAGTTTTATGGTTTCTATGAAGCATTCAGCCTGTATGCACCGGAAAACAACAGGAATATTGTGAATTATGAGCATACGATTTTCCAGGAGAAGCACATCCGGCGTCAGGGGCGAAAAGGACCATGTGCAATTGTTCACAATGGTAAGATTGTTGAAGAGGAAAAATATCTGACCACAAAGCTGGCAGAGGAAGCCTGCCGGTTTATCAGGGAAAATGAAGGCCATCCTTTTTTACTGTATGTTCCTTTCAATGCACCCCATACACCATTCCAGGCACTTAAAGAATATTACGACATGTTCCCGGATGTAACAGACAAAAACAAACGGGTATATTATGCCATGATTGCAGCCCTGGATGATGCTGTCGGGGAGATCATGAAGCAGGTAAAAGAATCAGGAATTGAAGAAAACACGCTTATCTTTTTTACCAGTGACAATGGCGGGGCAACTTATACAGGGGCCACAGACAATGGTGACCTGAAAGGAGGGAAGATCACCCATTTTGAAGGAGGATTAAATGTGCCTTTCATAATGAAATGGAAGGGTACACTCACCCCGGGAGGTCAATATCACGAGCCGGTGACACTCATGGATATTTTCACGACCACATTTTCTTCCTGCAATATTCCACCACCGCAAAATATTCCTCTTGATGGGGTTGATCTTGTTCCTTATATATACGGGCAGAGGACACAACTACCTCATGAATATCTCTTCTGGCGAACTGATTTTAATAAAACCGTGCGAAATGGCAAATGGAAGTTAGTTGTTAATTCCCGGGATGACTTTTTGGAGCTTTATGATCTTGAAGCTGATAAGCAAGAGAAATGTGACCTGAAAGATGAATATCCGGAGATTGTAACGCACCTGTTAACAAAGCTGGCAGATTGGGAAACAGGAATAAAGCCTCCCTTATGGCCGGCTGTGATGGAGTATGAGGAGGAGATTGATGGGGTGAAGATGCGGTGGGCGTTTTAGCCTGTAACCATCGATACCCCGGTCATAAGCCAGGCCACCAAATCACACACCTTCACCAACACTGACCAGGATCCAGGAACCGGGGACCACAAAATCCTGGTACCGGCAGGAATTTGTCATGATCAATTGCAACCTTAACTTACTCTTTTTATTCATCAGTACGAAAGGGTGTGGCCGGCAATCCTTCTTTACTGCATAAATTAGCGAAATCCGGGTTATCCGCCCAGGCGTAACGTACATAAGCAGGATCCGGAATATTGTCATTCCAGACCACAACAGTATTGTTTTCAATAATTGCCCTGCCCCACTTAAATTTTTTATCCGGACCTGCAACAGCGAAATGATTTAAATCCTCACCATTTCCGGATATTAATCCACCTCCTGTATTATTAAAGGTTATAATAACCTTATTTCCCTCAATTCTTGAAGATTGATAGGTTGGTCCTGAACAGACCACATCCTGTTCACCATATGCAACTTTCAGGGCCACTAACGCCAGACGGTCACCAACAGGTTTTTTATTACCTGGATGAATATCATTCCATTCTCCAAGATCGATGGTCACTGCCATCCCGGTACCGGGTAAATCCAGGGCTTCTGACTGAGCCTCTCTCAATAACGCCCAGTTACTTTCTTCAGGTGAGTAATTTACATCCATATAGTTAGGAAGTTGGACATATAAAAACGGGATATCACCCTGTGCCCATTGATGCCGCCAGTCCCTGATTAACGCCGGTAAAAGTTTTTTATACTCTTCCGGTCTGCCGGCATTACTCTCCCCCTGATACCATAAAATACCTTTAATTGCATAGTTTGTTATAGGTGCTATCATGGCATTGAATAAAGCGGCAGGTTGATTCTGGGCAGATATTCCTCCTGTGACATTTCTGTTATCAGAAAATACCTCTCCAACTTTGTATTGCCAGTCTCCTTTCAGGTCAATTGTTTGTCCTGCTGCAGATAAGTAATAAGGTTTATCAGGTACAAATCCTCCTTTACCGGAATTGTTGAGAACCCGTATCACAAATACATTCTTACCAGGTTTAAGTACACCGGGAGGTACTGTATATCTTCTCTGAGGATATTGATATGTAGTATTTCCAACGAGTATACCATTGATGTAAAAATAATCTGCATCCACAATTCTTCCCATTGCGATTTTTACAGCAACGTTCGTCATCGGAACAGGTATCTCTATTTCTTTCCTGTACCATACAACCCCGTCGAGGTTTCTGACTCCCTGATCTTCCCAGTATCCCGGAATATATATATTATGCCAGTTCCCGGGAATGTAGGTGCTATCGTACCAGGTTTCAGGTCCTGTTAATCCCTTATCTTCTTCCTTTTTCCTGGCTCTTACACGCAGATCAGCCATTGCAGCACGGTTTATACTGTCGACATATGCCCTGTCCTTATTTTTCCGGATGGTGTTCAGCATTTCAGGAAATTCTTTCAGACCTTCTTCGCTTGTCCAGGCTTCGATGGGTGTACCTCCCACACTTGCATTGATAAGTCCTATGGGTATATGATATTTTTCATAAATTTTTAAAGCAAAAAAATAGGCCACCACTGAAAACCTTTTCACATCTTCCGGGTTTGCCGATTTCCAGTGCCCGGGTGCCAGGTCATCTGCCGGTCCTTCCAGGTTTGTTTTTGTAGAAACCAGGAATTGTCTTATCTCAGGAAAATTGGCCCGGGCAATCTCTTCGGCATACCTTTCTTTGTGTAAATCCAAATAATGAACCATATTGGATTGCCCTGAACAGATCCAGACATCACCAACCAGAATATTATTGATAATTATCTTATTACTGGCAGTGATCTCCATGGAATATGGGCCACCGGCTTTCATGGGTGGCAGCCATATTAACCATTTCCCATCCGGACCAGTTTTCGTTGTATAAGTTTTCCCCATGAATTTGATATTCACCTGTTCGCCTGAACCAGCCCACCCCCACATTTTTAATTTTGTATCTCTCTGAACTATCATACTATCCCTTATCAGGACGGGAAGCCTTACCTGTCCGGGCAGGGTACTATGTATTGATAACATGAAAAAAGTAAATGCTCCAATAATAATTATCTTATTCATAATATTATTAATCACTTATATGCTTGTTAACCCATTCAATAAAATACCTGATATTCGGGGCGTCTGTATGTCCGCCGTCATGTTGTCGCCATGCCAGATTTCCTTCCAGGAGGCCCTGGTTTACTCCCGGCATTTTCTCGGTCATGTAATTATTTGAGACTCCCAGATCTGGTGTACCGAGCAGTTTGAAAACCGGTCCGGCAGCAACTGCTGCCATGTAGCTACCCTGATGATCGAGCCAGTTTGCATCGCCTTTTTCCGGGATCCCAAAACTTATGAATATCAGACGAGGTGCACACATGGCAATAAGTCCGTGAGAATCAACCGGCAGGTTACTGGCATTCATCATGCCATATTTTCCTTCAGACGCTCCGTACTTCATATAATTTCCTGCCATCCAGTAGTATTCTCCCCCGGTTAAATTTTCAACAGCCTCGCCAAAGTTTCGTCTGTGCAATGTTGTTCCACCTTTTCCTGAAGATCCGATAAGTCCGAAAGAAAACCGCTGTTCAAATGCCAGTGTGACAAGAGCAGCTTTACCATAGCGTGAGACCCCTTCTATTCCAACATTCCTGGAATCTCCCCAGTCGTCCGCCTTACGGGGCTGGCCTTTATTCACAAGGCCGATAATTCCTCCGCATGTCAGGCCTTCTGCATTATCGGCCTGGATGGAGGAAGGATCTATAAGAACATATCCCCACCCCGCAGAGATAAGCTGATGGGTTGGTGGTGCTTCCCCGGATACAGGCATACGAAAGCCGGAAGGAGTGACACCTTGTGGCCTGACTAACGGATCATACGCCGGGTATTTATTTAGTATTTCATTGATTGCAGGGTCTTTTGAAAGTAATGCTCTCAGGGCTTCATTAAGTTTTTCAAAATCGTCACGATTCGGCTGAGCCGGTGCCGGAAGAAACGCCGGACCAAACATCATAAGAACCGGGACCGGTCCGCCTGCCCTTTCCGGAGTGACCACTACCATTGAAATATCTACATTAATATGTGGGTATTCCGAATTATCGACATGTCCAACAACTTTCCTGGCAATAACAGGAGTCCATCCTATAAATTCACGTTCGGAAATAATAACCTCCCAGGTGACTTCCGGGATTTTTTCCGGCAGGCGACCATATACTTCCCTTTCAAAGGCATTGGCTATTTCGGGTCTTCGTCTCTCCCACCACATTTCCGGTGATGTAACCTTCTGCCCATCATCTGTGGTCAGTAAATCGGGTAAATCAGGGTATGGATTGGCTTTCGATTCATCATAATTGGCAGGATTTGGCGCAGATGGATCAGCACCCCGGCCAGGCCTTAGTTTTGTAATCCCCAGCTGATCCATCATATTCTGATGATCCTGCTCGGCAGTCAGGCAGGCAGGAGGAGGGTATTCATCCGGACTGGTAATATCTCTTTGTTGAGCAAAAGACGATAAAAAACAAAACAGCAGTAATATGAAAGAAAATGCCTTCATAATATTTGGTTCCTGGTTATACGTATTTCTTAAATCAGCTAAGAAAAAAAACTGGCTAAATATAATTTTCATCTAATAAATTATTTGCTAATTTGAATTATATCTCCCTCCTGTGTTGCTAAGTCATATTCATAAACTTTCCTCAGACTTGAAAATGCTTGCGTGGCTTCAGAATTAATTAAAGGAGCTTTAGTATCCGGGATATTAAAAAGAGGATTGGGATTTTGACCATGGGCTATCTTCAGTCCTTTGCCTTTCAACGGGATATATGAACGTAAACGGCAATTCCCTCCCAGTGAAGATTTGATGGCAGCCATTACCAATTCACCATTTTCCCATTGAATATCTACTTCAAAACCGCCTCTGGCTTTTAGTCCCTTTACACTTCCTTTCTCCCATGCACCAGGGAGGGCCGGCAACAAATGAATAGCCCCATCGTGGCTTTGTAATAACATTTCAGCAATACCCGAGGTACATCCGAAATTACCATCAATCTGGAAAGGGGGATGGGCATCAAAAAGATTGGGATAAGTACCTCCTCTTTGCCTTCCATCGGGCTGGACGGATGGTGTTAACTGGTCTGTAATGAGCTTATATGCATGGTCACCATCAAGAAGCCTTGCCCACAAGTTCACTTTCCAACCCATAGACCATCCGGTCGATTCATCGCCTCGCGCTAAAAGAGAAGTCTTTGCTGCAGAAAATAATTGCGTGGTTCTATAGGGAGATATCTGATTGGATGGAAAAAGCCCATATAAATGAGAGACATGACGGTGATGGTCATCCTCGTTGTCCCAATCATACATCCATTCCTGCAGCTGTCCCCAACGACCGACTTGCATAGGAGGTAACCGTTTTATTGTCTCTTTAATTTGTATTACCAATTCTTTATCGGTGTTAAGTATCTCGGCTGCTTTGATGGTTTTTGTGAACAGATCGAAAACCAATTGGTTGTCCATGGTTGTTCCTGCAGATATTGAATACTCAGGATGAGCCGACGGAGCATTTTCAGGGGAAACAGAGGGACAAATTACCAGCCATTTATGCTGCGGGTCTTCTACCAGGAAATCAAGGTAAAAAACAGAGGCTTCTTTGATCACGGGATATACTGACTCCAGATATTCTCTATCTCCATTAAATTCATATTTATCGAATAAATGTTGAGAAAGCCAGGCCCCGCCCATCGGCCACATTCCCCAGAATGCCCCGTCTACCGGTCCGTTTATTCGCCAGATATCCGTGTTGTGGTGTAATACCCATCCCTGTGCACCATACATATCTCTGGCCGTTTGTTTGCCTGTTTGTGAAAGTTCGTGTACCATCCGGATCAGAGGCTCGCTCATTTCCGTTAGATTGGTAATCTCAGATGGCCAATAATTCATTTCAGTGTTTATGTTCACAGTATACTTGCTGTCCCAGGGCGGAATAAGTTGATCGTTCCAGATACCCTGCAAGTTAGCAGGTTGCCCGCCAGGGCGCGATGAAGAAATAAGTAAATAACGGCCAAACTGAAAATATAATGCCACCAGCTGCGGGTCATTACCACTGGCAAACCTTTCAAGACGAACATCGGTAGGATTTTTAACAGCATCCGTTATTCCCAAATCGATATGTACCCTTTTAAAGTAGTTTTGGTAATCAGCAATATGATCTTTTAAAGACTGGTCATAATTTTTTTTCAACGCCTTTTGAAGGCAGCTATTTGTTCTTTCCCTGGAGCTGGCACTGATATCCTTAAAATTCTTAAAATTAGATGCAACAGAAATATAAATAGTGGCGACATCAGCATTGGTTACATTCAAAGCTGTATCACTGGCAGATACTGCTCCTCCTGATGGTAAGATCTTTACCCTTGCTTCGAATTGCACACTGCCTGTTACCGTTTCATGATCGTCTGTTGTCCCCGATAACACAAGTTCGTCATTTCCGCTTGTGGAGACATTGACTGCAGATGGCCTGTCCATCATGGCGGAAAAATTAACTGAACCTGGTTTGTCAGCGGAGATCCTGGTTATAATGACCTGATCCGGGGATGAAGCAAAAACCTGAGCTTCATAATTCACCCCATCCACGCTATAACGAGTTATAACAATGGCTTTTTCAATGTTAAGTTCCCGATAGTAGTTGGAATAATTTTCATGTCCGGGAAATAAGAGCTTAAGGTTCCCGACTGTCTGGTAGGGCATCCCCTGGGAAGTTTTACTGATGAATTTCTGGTTAACCAGATCCTGTGCTTCCGTATATTTGCCTTCGAAAATTAATTTTCTAACCTCAGGCAATGCTTCTTTAGCATTGGGATTATCATTACGGTGTGGCTGTCCGGCCCAAACTGTGTTCTCATTAAGTTGAATAATTTCCATTACAGGATCTCCAAATACCATAGCTCCCAGACGGCCGTTCCCAACAGGTAAAGCTTCAACCCATTGTTTGGCTGGACGGACGTACCAAAGCCTTAAAAGAGAATCATTCTGGGCATTAACATTAACAATTAACAACAGACTTGTTATCCAATGCAGGGCAGTCTTTTTCATAATCATCACTTTTTTATGCCAATTTTTATTTGCGTAAAGGAGTGTGCTGGGAAAGAACAGGATATGCTGTTCTTCTCCGCTTTGATCTCTTTTGCTACAGGATTATATTGATCCTGCCTGTCATATGTAAAAGGATCTGTCAGCGAGTCGCCGGTAATTATATTGGCTTCAGCTTTCCCTGTAAATTCACCTGAGCTGGTAATTATATCAGTGGTGATCGTATGATCTTTATGCCTGTTGACCACATTAATGTATACAGTATTTGTCTCTTCTGAATAAACTGTTGTAACATCAAGATATGGGATGCCTTTGTATTTTTCAGTATTGAATGTATCGCACCCGACATAGGTATCGACGGAGTTGCCGAGACAGTTGTTCGAGAACAACTTAAATGTATGGAACAGTGGTGTTTTAAAGGTTCCTTTTTCTCTGTCGTTCCCCAAGAGTGAAGTAAGCATCGTGAAATTCGCCATTTTAACAATATCGGCATGGCGGATAAATGAATTCAGGTACATGGCTACTGCCAGTGTAGATAATAAATTCTGGCCAAACGGTGCCCACTCGTCAACCGAAAGGTAAACGGATTTCATCGCAGGGTACATTGCTCTGGCAACTTCAATCTGTGAATGCACCACGATGATTTTTTCTTCAATGTCAAAGGAGCTTTGCCCCACAAAATCGTAATAATTATCGGCCCTGTCCCAGTAACGGTGAATTGAAATATAATCGGCAATACCCCTGAGTTCAGTGATAACTTTCCAGTTCCAGTCAATCCATTTGCCGCTGCTCTCGTAATAGGAAGATCCGTTGGAGATAAACTTGATCGTGTTATCAGTGGCTCTCATTGCTTTCGCAGCTTCAATGGCAATCTTGCAGTAGTCTTCTGCGTTCTTATGGCCCATGATCCAGGGAGAACCATCCACTTCGTTACCCAGGCACCAGTATGTCACATTGAATGGTTTTCTGTTACCATATTTGGCACGCAGATCCGAATAATAGGTTCCATGATCCAGGTTACAGTATTCAACCCAGTAGCGTGCATCGTTAATGGTCCCGAGACCAAGATTGATGCAAACAACATTTTCACTACCTATCGACCGGTTCAACTGTACCCACTCATCGGTTCCAACATGGTTATTGTCTATTCCTCCCCATGCAAGATCTTTACGCACAGGGCGCTGTTCTTTCGGGCCAATGCCGTCCTGCCAGTTGTAACCTGCAACATAGTTTCCACCCGGCCAGCGCATGTTGGTGATTTTAAGTTCCTTCATGGCTTCAATATAATCCTTCCGGAACCCGTTCTCATCTGCAAGGGGTGAGGAGGGATCGTATAAATTCCCGTAGAGGGTATTGAAGCTGATCGCATCAGGTGATCCCGGTGGTCTTCCTCTGAACTCAATGGGTTCCATGAATACCCCGTAGATTTTGGGATCAATCCCTCCGATGATACGGTCAATATCAATTTTAATTGTTGCCGTTTGGGCGCTCATATAAAAGGGAAGAACAGCCAATAATACAATAAATATATTTTTCATAATATTTTTAATAAGGTTAGTTAATAATGCAATGTGCTATTATGTTTGGTATGTTATTAAAAGTTAATTTTTTATATCAGGCCACGTCGCAGGCGCAGCCTGATATAAATCTGATTATCAATATTATCATCTTTGATAACAGAACACGTTAGTTAATAACTAATTAAGAAATCGAATCCAGTCTATTTCAACAGGATTGTCGTCTTTCAGCACTACAACAAGGTTGTGAATTCCCGGCTGGATTTTCGACACACTTGAATCAACTGTTTTCCAACCCGTTCCTTCAGGTATTTTTACTTCGGAAAGCAAAGGTCCATCCGGTTTATCCAGACGGATTTGCAGGGTACCTCCTGTTTGTGACAAGACTTTTACCTGAACCGATCTGTATGTTTCATTTCCGAAATCAACAGCGTTGTAGCGGATCCATGCATCCTTTTGCTCGAGGATGGACTTCCATCCCTTGAACGTATTGAGTGTATCCAGAAATGCGATTGACACCCCGGTTTCGCTTTTATAACTGTACCTGTCCAATTCGATCTTTTGTGAAGCGCCGGTTACCCCAACACCGCGCAAAGTAGGTGTTACTTTCTGAATGGTACCATCATCGTTAAAAAACAGGCTGTCAATACGGATCGACCTGTTCTTGTCGAATTTTGGGGACAAATCGTTATGGTGATAAAATAGATACCACTGGTCTTCATATTGTATAATTGATTGGTGGTTGGTCCAGCAGCCGGTTGGCGATTCATCCATGATCACTCCTGTAACCTTAAAAGGCCCCATGGGATTATCACCAATCGCATATTCAAGTCTCTCAGTTTTATTTTGCACATGGGGATATGTCATATAATAAATGCCATTCCGTTCGAACATATAGGGTCCTTCTTTCAGTCCAGCTTCAGGAAGGTCTTCAACCACCTGCGGTTCAGATGCTAGTTCCAGCATGTTATCTTCCAGTTTTGCCACATAGATTTTCCCCATCGACCAGTATATATAAGCCTGCCCGTCTTTATCGATAAACGGATTGGGATCGATCCCCTTAACGCCTTTTATGGGCTCGGGTTGTGGGACAAAAGGTCCGTCGGGTTTATCCGAAACAGCAACACCAATTGAAAAACCCCTGCCAAAAATAGTGTCTTTGGGATTTGAAGGGAAATAGAAATAATACTTTCCATTTTTAGCAATACAGTCAGGTGCCCACATGCTGTATGAGGATGAATCGATCCAGTCGACTTTATTCTGGCTTACAATAACACCATGGTCAGTCCAGTCGGTAAGGTTTGAGGATGAGAATAGGTGATAATCTTCCATACAAAACCAACCGATACGCCCCCGGCTTTCATTACTGAGTATATCATGAGAAGGATATACATACACCCTGCCATTGAAAATCCTTGCTGATGGATCGGCTGTAAACTGGTCCAGAATGATGGGATTCTGGGCTACTGTACTGTTATTGAACAAAAAAAATACAGTAATAATTAAGAAAAGGTAAAATTTATATTTTTTCATTTTTTGTAATTATGTTTTCAACTTGTTGTGCGGTTAAATTTGCAAAAAAAATAAATTTGAGAGTTTTTTTACAGAGCTGCAACGCGGCGCTGCTCTGTAAATCTCTAATTATCCACATAATCGATTTAACCACACAGTGCGTTGAGTTTTTAATTATTGTTTAATCAATTTCAGCTTTTTAACTCAGCAAAATCTCCTGGTCAGGATTGGTAGTTGATAGCACATTTGATTTTTCCCCTCATTTAATGCATTAAAATCCGATGGAGGCTAAGTATCATAAATGAATTGACAATATCGAACTGCTAACCTTCATCCACGTGACTCCTCTAATTTACCCGAAACCAATCAAAATCAACATATCCACCGGTCTCTTTTGTTGCAAAATTAAAGAGACAAAACTTGTTACCGGTAAATATTTTAAGGCTGAATCTCATCGACAATTCATCCCCAAGTGCCATAAATGTCTTATTATCAAAACTATATTCGAATGTTGCCTTCCTTGTATGATTCGATGCAATTGTTCGTAAGTATATAGTATTATCTTCCACTGGTGCCGAAGCAATAATTTCGCCATTATTTACCATGATCAACTGTTTTGATCCCTTATCCTGTTTCACTGCTATATATGCGTATGGGTCCTGAAATACTGCCAGGCCTGCAATATCGCCATTCTTCATATGATCAACTTCCATTCTGGTAACACCTGCAGTTGGGATGGTCTGGTCATATCTGGCAAATGGCCGTTGAGTGAGCGTGTTACGCGCTTCACGCAGGCTAGTAACTACTTTTGCAGTGGTTAACCTCAGGTAACCCGGCCTTTGTGTAAGCGACCATCTGTCCGGGTCGGGATTGTGGTTCCATCCCCACTGCATTCCCAGTGTTGTTTCATCAAATTCATCGGAAACAGGTAAATCCTTTTCTGGATAATCTTTGCCCACGTTGGGTTTTTTACAGTTGACAACAGCTTTCCCGTCAACACCAACCATTGGCCATTCATCGATCCAGGTTACGGGTTGCAGGGAAGGAAAACGTCCGAACGGTCCACTATCCACAAAAAGGATTGTCCACCATTCGCCGGTTTGTGTTTTTACAAGTGCTCCCTGGTGTATTCCAAAATTCACTCCCGGTGTGGTATCCCTTATAACCACTTTTTGTTCATAAGGCCCGTAAATTTTTTTTGAGCGCAGCGCAACCTGTATCCCATCCAGACCTCCATACGTACAGTATAAATAATAGTAACCATTTATTTTGTACACATGCGTTCCTTCAAGCCCATCGCGGATATCACCCGTATAAACCAGGACATCCTCATCTTTAGGGGCGAAGTTTGAATCAAGCTCGGTTATAGAAATTTCTCCATAACCATGGGCCACATATATCCTTCCATCATCATCAAAGAATAAGCCGGGATCATAAAACCCTCTTGGTAATTTTCTGATTTCCCAGGGTCCTTCCGGATTTACAGCCGAACAGAGAAATCCGCCTTCATCGAGTGTTATGAAGAGTAAATAGAACCGACCATTGTGGTATTTTATGCTTGTTGCCCATTGGCCGTGTGAATACCTGTTACATCCATCAAGGTCATAACAGGGGCTGAAATCGAAGCGGGGAACAGCGTTACTGCAATACTCCCAGTTCACAAGGTCATGCGATTTTAAAACCGTAACGCCGGGGAAGACAAACATGGTAGTGGTTACCATGTAATACGTATCGTCCACCAGGATTACATCCGGGTCAGGGAAATCAGCAGGTATAAGCGGATTGGTATAAGTACCGTCCCCGTTATCGCTATGGGTTTTTTGTGCGTTTAAGCAAAAAGGTAGTATAAAAGTAAATAAGAATAAATAGGGACTTATTCTTACGATATTTTTCATTTGAGATTGTTATGAATTAGAATATTTCGTTACGGATTAGTAAAATTAATTAATTATCCCAATCCATCCGGAGTTGGATTCGATTCTGAAGAAATATGATTATAACTTACCTAAGACGCTGAGCAGAAGGTTAAAAAGGAAATCAGGGATATCGGACATCAATTGGTATAACTGAAGAAGTCCGGATTGAAACAATCAGGGGCGGATTGAACGTCAGCACAACGTGTGAGAAATACGGGGTAATTAAAACCCACACTGCCAGGCGAAGTGCAGCCACAAATATGTACCATGCAGGCATCAAGACTATTGATATCATGAAGATTACGGGTCATACACTTGAAAGTAATTTTCTAAAGTACATAAAGGTCACCAAGGAAGAGACTGCGGATATGTTAGCTGCACATCCCTTTTTTACGGGGAAGGGGAAACTTAGGATAGTGAAATACAAAAAAAAGCACCACGTATATATATTAATTTCCTCAATTAGTGTGATGAAAAAATAAAACAGATTAGTAGAAAATTTATCTTAATATCACATTTGGAAATAATATAGAAGCTCGTTCATTAATCTGTACAAATTTGATAAAAATTATTGCATAGGAGATTAAAAGATCTTCATTAATTAATCTTTAATACATCTAACACTGAAGTAACCATCGTAAGATCCTTGAATATTATAAGTAATCCTAACTACTTTTCCATTGAAGGTAGGAGCTAATCTTCGTATCCATACTTCACTAGAATTTAATTGACTGGAAGTCCAGAATGTGGTAGCTTCATTTTCTCCAAAATACGATCGATCTATCCAACCAGCCAGAATAGCCTCAAATCCAGAGGATCCATTCACTAATAACTGAGTTCCTTGATCTGTCCCTCTTTGTCCTGTTAAATTTGCTTCAGTTTCTGTCATACCTAAATAGATTTCTAATACCTTCCACTCATTATCAGTGGGTACATGCCAACCTTCAGGACAAATACCATTTGCTCCCTCACCAGTTCCATAATTCATAAGCTCATTCCACATGTATAAACCTCCATAATTATCACATTTGGATTCTTGATTAGAATAACACGCCTTCTCAATAATACCATTATCAGTTTGGCTTAAACCACTCAATGTACCAACATTTAAGTTTTCTCCCATCCAACATTGATTCCCAATTGGAATTATATTATAGATTTGACCATAATAATTTATAGAAGTAATTTCATCGCAGGCATTATGCGTTTTGAAACTCACATTATTCCCATAAGATGTTCCAATATCGTTTATGGCATAAGCC
The DNA here is from genome assembly GCA_001304505.1 of Bacteroides sp. SM23_62_1. Classification (GTDB taxonomy): domain Bacteria; phylum Bacteroidota; class Bacteroidia; order Bacteroidales; family SM23-62; genus LJUQ01. The sequence continues at coordinate 7,800 of LJUQ01000060.1, read as the reverse complement.
CTAACATAATATGTTGTCCCACAAGATAATCCAGTAATTGAACCTGTATAACTACCCAGTCCACTACCAACAATAGTTCTACCTATATTATTTTCTAAAGTAGGATTTTGAGAAGTACTCCAACATATTCCTCGTTCATAAACACTTGTGCCACCATCTGAAATAACATCACCTCCACAAATTGCTGAGTTTTGAGTAATATTGCCAACTGAGTTTGTTGATATAGTTGGCAGATCACAATATAATGTTGCAAAACTAATCTGACTTCCATAGGCTGTTCCAATACTGTTGGTAGCATAAGCCCTGACATAATAAGTTATTCCACAATTTAATCCGGTAATCGAACTTGTGTAATTTCCTGTACCGCTTCCATCAATAGTTTTACCCAAATTATTTTCTAATGTAGGATTTTGAAATGTACTCCAGCATATTCCCCTCGCAGTTACGTTAGTACCACCATCTGATGTAACATTTCCCCCAGAATTTGCTAAGGTGTAAGTGATATTACTAACTGAACTTGTTGATACAGTGGGCATATTACAAGGCGATGTTGTGAAGTTATATTGATTGCCATAAGCTGTTCCTTTTGAATTAGTAGCATAAGCCCTGACATAATAAGTTGTTCCACAATTTAATCCGGTAATTGAGCTTGTGTAATTTCCTGTACCGCCTCCATCAATAGTTTTACCCAGATTATTTTCTAAAGTAGGATTTTGAGAAGTGCTCCAGCATATTCCTCTTGCAGTTACACTAGTACCACCGTCAGAAGTAATATTACCTCCTGAAGTAGCTGAAGTTTGGGTAACATTGCTAATTGAACTGGTTGATACGGTTGCTAAATTATCTTCACATTGTAATGTTGTAAGACTAAGCTGGTTCCCGTAAGCTGTTCCAATACTGTTGGTAGCATAAGCCCTGACATAATAGGTTGTTCCACAATTTAATCCGGTAATCGAACTAGTGTAATTTCCTGTACCGCTTCCATCAATAGTTTTACCCAGATTACTTTCTAAAGTAGGATTTTGAGAAGTGCTCCAGCAAACTCCTCTTGCAGTTACATTAGTACCCCCATCTGAGGTTACATTACCGCCACAAACTGCAGAATTAGAAGTATAAGATGTAATAGAAGAAGTTTGAACCTGTGGAAAATTGAAAATTATACTTCCTTCCCCTTTTAAACATCTAATTGATAAATATAAAGTTTTAGCTGCGACACCTCTTCCTGCTCCTGGATGATCAACATTAAACATTCTCACCCAAGCATAATTATTGTCAGTCTCATCCTCTGTAATTGTCCAATAAGTTCCATATTCATTGATTTGAACGTAATTTCCACTTGAACTTCGTTGACCCCCTAATTTTGCATTAAAACCAACACATCCGCCATCCTTAAGTTCCCTACCCTGAGGAATTCCTCTCATGAAACCAACATTAATATATGCATCATAAAAATCCATCCCAATCTGTGATTCCATTTCAGACCATTCTTTGTCTGTAGGTAAATGCCACCCTTCAGGACAAACAGTAATAGCTGTCTGCCAATTATATAATTTCCCAAATTCTTGACAATTAATATTTGAATTATTATAACAATAAGAATCATATACGTCGAAATTTAGATTTTGAGCCATCCACCACTGATCACCAATCTGAATTGTTGCATATTCTTTCCCATCTCGAGGATCTGTAAAAGTTGAAGTTTGGTTGATATCTCCATAACTTGATGTAAGAAATAAATAAGTTTCACTTTCAGTTTCATGTCCATGATCATCCTTTGCAATAATTTTCCAATAATAATGAGTACTTGTTTGTAAATCAGGTTTGTAGGAAAATGCGGATATGCCTGTTTTAACTTTTGAAAAAGTTTCCAATGTTCCAAAATAAATATCAAAAGTAAGAGGGTCATTATCAGGATCAGTACATGTCCAAGTCAATTCTGTTCCAATACAGACATATTCGGCTCCTTGAACTGGATAAATCAAATGAGGCATATTTGGCGGATAGTTTTCACCAATGTTTTTTTCAGTTGTGAAATTCCATATAGCCCCATTTGTAATGTTTCCATGATTATCTTTGGAATTAATCTTCCAATAATAAGTAGTATTATAATTAAGGTTAGGCGTGAATTGATTTTCAGTCAAGTCAGTATAAGCAATAGGTGGATTTGTTGTAGTACCAAAATACACATCATACAATATAGGATCATTTTCTGGATCAATGCATTCCCACGTTAAATTAGTATTCAATGCAATATTAGTAGCTCCATTGTTGGGATATGGATTTGTAGGTTCATTAGGTGATTGATTTGAAGTGTCAGATATTGTAGTAAATGACCAGATATCTCCAATAGTCTTATTATTTTGATTATCAATAGCTACTATTTTCCAATAATATTTTTGATCAAAGTTTAAATTGGCGGAATAGATAGTTATTAACTGATCATGACTAACTAAAGGTGGGTTGGTTAATGGTCCTAAATAAACATCATATTTTAGAAGATCATTTTCCGGATCACTACATAACCATGATAGAGTTGGATTAATAGAAATATTTATTTCTCCGTCATATGGATTTGGATTAAATGGTTTGCTTGGTGGGGAATTTGTTGTTATTTTATCTACTACTTCTATAATTAAACCTCTACTCCATAATTCACCGTACCAATAAACTGGCCATGTTTCCCATGATAAAGCTACGATTTGCCATCCAATTGGATCAATTTCCAAAATTGTTACTCCTATTTTATTAGGATTTAAGATTTGGGTAGTAGGATTGTAGTCAAGAATTGACCCATCGTATATTTTAATCGATTTATGCTCAGAAATTTGCAAACCCGAAAATAAAATTTGCATCATATCAATAAAAGACTGAGAACCAATCAAACCTCCAAAATAATTTAAACCTGGATTGTCATAACGAGAAATATCTAACCTAACTTCTGTTGGGAATATCGTGGAATAAGTTTTAGCAGGTAAAGGTTGATCCTTTTTTATGCCACTTTGAAGAGCATGTTCAAGTACCCAAGTTACGATTAATTTTTTAGCATTGGGATCATTTATCGGTGAGATTTTATTGTTTACCCATGAAAATGAAGCAGAAATAAAAGATTCCAATATTCCATATTCAAGTGATTTCGTAGTTTTAAATTTTCCAGTGAATATGAGTTCATAGTTTTTATCTTTTTCAAGTATATTGGAATTATCTATTGGTTCGACTTTTATTTCCCATAATTGTATTGGAATTATTACTTCTATAAATTGTTGATAAAGGGAAAGAATTGTATGAAAGACAGATAATGTCTTTGCGACATCAAATCGCATTGACACATAGGCAGTTAGTATACCTATATCTATTATACCATTGATATTCGTAATAATTCCATGAATTGCATCTTGTTGCATATAAAAGCTTTGCCAATCAATGCTGTTTAGAGCATTTTTTGAAATTTCTGAAACGAGTTTTTGTAAGTTTTCATCCAAATGATATTTTTTTAATAATGACTCGATAAAAAATGCATCAATCGGATTAAGATTTGATATACTTGATTTTAAGTATTGATTCCATATAATTATCCAATCAAAATTGCTATTATCTCCTTTCAAAGTAAATAATTCATTGAGTCCTTGATTAATGACAAATGAAATATTATTTATTGTTTCAGATAATAACTCAGCAGTTTGTTGTGATGTCATTTCTGATTTCGGTGGTTCATTAATTGTAATATAATATTTAGCTGTTCTATCTGAACCATAATCAAGTATTAACTCATTATAACCATAATTATTTAATAAAGGAATAACTACTTTAATGTAAGGTAAACTATCCTTTATTATAGGTAATGGTACACCATTTATTGTGATAGAAATATCTTTGGTTTTTAAGTTTAGAACCTTTATAGTAATTATGTCAAAAACATTGGCGGGATTTGGCAGAACTGATGTAATTTCTACTTGGTCAATTTCATCTTTCTTGATTATATCGCATGAGGTTAAAGCAAAGATAATTAACAATAAAATAATTATATTTTTTTTCACGGTCTTTAAATGCCTAATTCAACAAGAAATTAAACTGTAGTATAACTGGTAAATTAGATTGTAAGAAAGCAGTACTTGGTAATTAAGAAAATCTATTTAATATAAAATTAAAAAAAATTGGTTAGATACCCTACACTAAACTTAAACATAACCTTTGTGTTAATATTGTAAGTTTTCGTAGCAATCTTGATTGGAACAATCCGGGGCGGATTGAAGGTCAGCACAACGTGTGAGAAATACGGGTTAATCAAAACACTTATACCCGGTTAACTACCGGCAGAACTTCACACTCTAAATCCACACACACCAGGAACAGGGAACCAGCAACCAGGAACCATTTGCCCGGTTCAGTCTGGCAAATCTCCCTGCTCCTCCAGCCATTTCCTCACCCTCTCATGCTCTGCCTGGTATTTGGCTTCCAATTCACTGACAATTTGTTGAAACTCTGGCTCATCCCTGATGGACTCGAAAAATGGTGAATATCTTATTTGCATAACATAAATGTTCATCCATTCTTGCTGATTAAAGATCCTTAGATGTTCATAGGCTTTATCCTTTTCTCCTCTGAAAGCATATACAGAAGCAAGTTGAATGTGTTGATTCTCAGCACCTGGTTCGCCCCGTTTTATAATTTGTTCACTATACTTAATTTGTTCATCAAAATAGTATTTTGCCTCTTCTTTGTATCCATTTTGCCAGAAAGAATAACCGATCAAGTACATATAATAGAGTTCAATTTTCCCTTGAGCTTTCAATCTCTCAATACACTTTTTATGATAGGATAATGATTTTTTATATTGACCAAAGTACAAATAGTAACTTCCCAAATCCCTGACAACAGGAATATAGTTTGAATCTATTGCGTACCCTTTTTCTCCAAATTCAACAGCTTTTGAATAGTTGCCAAGCAATTCCTCAGATCTGGCCAACCTGTGGTAATATGCCACTGAATCCCCATCCAATTCAAAAGCTTTCTGACTATAATAATTCGATTTTTCAAAAAAACCGGTAATACAATAAGCATGACTTAGATTCTTTAAAGCAGTTGGCAATTCCGGTCCCTGATCTATGGATACAGCTTTATGGAAATTTTCAATGGATTTAACAAGGTCATTATTTAACCAATATATCCATGCCTTCCCAAAGTATGGCGATGCAGAATTCGGATTGAATTTAATTGCCATGTCATAATTTTCAACAGCCTGAGTTACCTTGCCTGTTGTTGAGTAATAATATCCTTTTATATTATATGCTTCGGCAAGTTGATCATCATGGGAAAGGGCAATATCTGCAAGGATTAAAGCGGAATCCATGTAACTTTCTGAGAAAAATTCACTCCAAATATTCTTTTCCCAGTATACCCAGGCTAATCCTGTATATACCCGGGCAAATGTCGAATCATATTCCAATGCTTTGTGATAGAGATCTTCAGCTCTTTCCAGTGCTTCCCTGTTATTATTTTCTGAGAAATATTTTTTATATTCTTCTCTTCCTCTCTGGTAAAAATCTAATGCGGTAAGATTTGCAGTAGGTGTTTTTTCAATGAGTTGTTTTTCTTCAGGCGTAATGATTGCCTTTAATTCTGCTGCGATTACCTGTGCAATCTGGCTTTGTATATTGAAAATATCTCTGGGCTTCAGTATTTCCTGTTCATATGATTTACCCCAAAGGTGCCTGTCTTCTGCACCCCCCAAAAGCTGTACTCTCAGGCGGATTGTATTTCCAAATTTCTGTCCGCTTCCCTCTACTATATAGTTCACATCCAGCTTTTTTGCGATTTCAGGAGAAGTAGGTCTGGAAGGATCCCTGTATTGTTCCACAGACGAACGGGAAACAACTCTTAGATCTTTTATTGTTTGAAGATTAATGAGGACTTCATCCATGATCCCATTAATAAAGTAGGTATTTTCCTGATCCTCGCTTTCATTGAAAAAGGGCAGTACTGCAATGGATTTTTCCAGCTCTTCAGTTCCTTTCTCAACACCAATTATGTCAAATACTAATAGAATTGCGATAACAATAACCAAGGCAATTCCGGAAAACAATATTATCAGTCTTTTTTTTGGTTTTTGAATTTTTTTGGCTGAATCATCTGAGACTTTGATTTCATCTTTTACTTCTTCAGCTTTTGGTTTGCTAATGGTTTGTGCATCCTTATATTTCAGATACCATTTAATAATTGTGGTCAGATTATTCAGAACCGGCTTTACCTGTTCCGGATCAAATTCTTTGGGATGGGCACCATAGGTTGATAAGCTGTTTAGATTTTGCATTGAGGTAATAATATGGGAAGGTGCCTTTTCTTCATGGTGGAGCTTATCAATGATACCTTTGAGTGGCTCGGTCTTTCGTGGTCTTTTTAGTTCAGATTCACATAGATTAGTGATAATTATCTCAAGACATCTTCCCGATTAGAGCAGAACAACATTTTCATCATCTGTTTTAATCAGGTGCACCAGTTCCTTTTCCAGATCTGGAAGCCTGCTCTTTACAGATTCATAGAGTTTCTCGAGTTCATTTATTTCTGCTGACCAGATTGTCATTAGAAAAGGAATATTTTAAGATGAAATTTTATTCCTGATTCAAGTGAGATAAATGTAAAACTGTCAGGAACTAATCTTTGATGTTGAGAGGTCTAATTTTATAAAATTAATATAATTCCGGAGTAAAATCCAAAAGTAATTCAGGATTGTACGTGTTTGTAATATACAAACGCAGGGTATAAGCTTTTAATAAATTATCAAGATAATTTTAACATTATTAATAAGCCCTTATTTTTATGGGACTCCCGAAGAACAAATAACAAAAATTGTTGCAACAAGGATAACTTAAATTTGAATAGATTTTCTGTGCTTACAGATATATCTTAAATTATTCCAAAAGTTTTAAGATTTCTTTTTTCAGAAGCGGGAGCGATTTGGTGATAATCAGCCATAAAACATCAGAAGTAATACTATTGTAACCGTGTATGATCCTGTTTCTTGTGTCGACTATTTTTCTTGAATCACTGATTTTAATATCAAGATTTTCTTTTAATACCCTGCTGAGTGCCTCACCGATTATTTCTAAATTTCTTTCAATTGCTTTTTTAGTTTTTAGATCTTTATCGAAAAGATAAAAATCTTTTTTATCAGGGAGAAATTCATCTATTTCGTCGATTGATCTTTTGATATCTTCCAGCCGTGATTTGATTTCAGGCTTCATATATCACCTTTTTTGTTTTGTTGATTTTTTCTATCAAATAAGAGTTTTTTAGTCCTTTTTGCTCCAGCAGATCAACAGGTCTGTTTAAAAGGTCTTCAAGCTGGAATTTCAACCCGAAATAATTTTCAGCATAATCAATGGGATCTGTTGATTTGATATCCACAACAAAATCAATATCACTTTTATCAGAGAAATCCCTGGTCAGTACTGATCCAAAAACAATAAGATATTTCACCTTATGTTTTTCACAAAGCCTTTTTATTTCATCAATGTAATTATCAAGGTACATTCCTGATCTTTTTTCCAAATGTACGAAATCTTAACAAAAGTAAATTTAAACGAGGTTGTCATAATAATGTTCAGTGATGGGCGACAGGTAAATTTGTGTTGAGGAGTTGTGACGAATACTTGCAATCAGTAACCAAGAACTGAGAACTTGGAACTGAAAGCCACAAAACCCTGCCGAATTCTATGATAAAATCAAATAGAATTCTATTTTTTTATCATAAAATTAATATATCTACTTTCTTTTCCTTGGATGAAAAGAAAGTAGCAAAGAAAA
>LJUQ01000059.1 GCA_001304505.1 Bacteroides sp. SM23_62_1 | reverse complement strand
TACCCCTCTCCCGTGAAAGCGCAAAAATAAAAGTGCTTTCCGTTGCTGACCTCTTTGCTGATGTGATTCAGAAAGTGTACAATTACCAATCCATCAGCAATACATTCATAAATTAATTATTATATTTGCAACTCATTTTTGCGGGGTTATTTCTTAAACAATTGTGTGATGGGGAATTGGCACCGCGTTAATTCTGAGTAACACATTTTTAATTGTTTACGATAGATGAAAACACTTGAAATCAAGGGTTCTTTAAGGGAAAAAACAGGGAAGAAAGCTGCCCGGGATATCAGAAATTCTGAGTTTGTACCTTGTGTAATGTACGGTATTGATGAGAATATCCATTTTTACATTCATAAAAACATTTTTCCACGGCTTGTTTATACTTCGGATGCATACCTCATTAAACTTGATATCAATGGCAAACAGTATGATGCCATACTGCAGGAGGTACAGTATCATCCCATAACTGATTCAGTCCAGCATGCTGATTTTGTCAGGGTGCTCGAGGGTAAAAAAGTGACCATAAAGATCCCGGTTCGCCTTACCGGAACATCAGTGGGATTAAAAAGTGGCGGCAAATTACGTCAGCGCAGGAGGTATATGAAAGTAAGGGGACAGGTAAAGGATCTTCCGGAATACTGTGATATCGATATTTCGAATGTTGATATCGGAGATTTCATCAAAGTTGGTGATCTTCACTATGAGAACCTGGAAATTCTTGATCCACCCAGGGCCATGGTTGTTGGTGTGGTCTCCTCCAGGCTTGTTGCCAAAGGTCTGAGAGAACCGGTTGCTGAAGAGGTTGAGGAAGAGAAGGTTGAGGAGGAAGTTGAAGGAGAAGAACCGGAAGTTGAGGAAGAAAAATCCAATGAATAAATTCTCCCAGGTATAATTCATTTATCTTGAAATTCCTGATTACCGGACTTGGCAATTTTGATCCTGAATATATCTCTACCCGTCATAATGCAGGATTTGTGATACTTGACGCGTATGCCAGGGCATCAGGTATCACCTTTGAGGATACACGGTTTGCTTTTGTTGCCCGGCATCAGATGAGAGGCAGATCACTGGTCCTTATCAAACCAACTACCTATGTTAACCTGAGTGGAAGGGCTGTACATTACTGGTTGAAAAAAGAACAAATTTTTCTTGAAAATCTTCTTGTTGTCACCGATGATCTTTCACTTCCCATCGGTACCATCCGCCTGCGTGCCAGGGGAAGTGACGGCGGACATAACGGGCTTGCCCATATCAACCAGATCCTCGGTACCCAAAACTATGCCAGGTTAAGATTTGGAATCGGGAGCGAATTCTCTTCCGGGAAGCAGGTCAGCTATGTGCTCGGAACCTGGACCGAAGAAGAAGAAAATATCCTTCCCGAAAGAATATCACTCGCCTGCGAAGCCATTACAAGCTTCGTACTCACAGGCATTAATCACACCATGAACCGGTATAACAACAGGTAAGATAGGATTACGGGTTGCGGGAGCTGTATCATAATTCATTGTTCACGCAAAGAACGCAAAGAAAATACCAAGCCTGCAAAGAACAATTTGCTGTTAATCATTTCTTTGCGATCTTCTCAACAACTTTGCAAACTTTGCGTGAAGCCTTAAATATAAGTTGTAACACAGCCCACGCTTCGGTTAAACCATTTTACTTGGCATCACCCTGTGAAGTGGTAATCTCACGGAAACTGCGGATTGTGACTGTTTCCTGATATTCTTGTTAAACATATGTTAAAGGCAGACAGGCTGTTATGTAATATTCTATCTTTGTAATAGAATATTATGATTTTTCCTTCAGCCTGTCATTTTAATGAAAAAATAATCGACCGGTAACATGCAAAGGTTTTCCATCAAAGTAATTATTCTGATTGCCTCCTTTTCACTTACAGGCCTCGTTCTCACACAGCTTTTCTGGGTTGTGAAAGCAGTTCAGCTGGCCGAGAAGCAATACGACCACCGGGTGAATATCGCGATGGATGAAGTCGTTGAAGAGATGGTCCGAAGTAACGATACAGCACTTATCTCAGCTAAAAATCCATATTATGATGACAATCAGAAGCAAAAACTGACATTTTTTGAAGTAATTGATACGGTGCTCATGGCCAGGCTCCTGGAAAAATATATTGATTATCATTACCTTGACAAAGATTATGAGTTTGCCATCATCAAGACCCTGGATAATTCAGTTATTTTTTCCACAAGTCCTGATTTTGACAGGCTGACCAAAAGTAAGGTCCACAAAGCCTGTCTGTCCTGTCTCTGGCAGGAAGAATATTTTCATTTTGCACTGTATTTCCCTTCCCAGCGCAAAGAAACCATTGTGGAGATGTCGATGTGGCTGACACTTTCGGGAATGTTCATCCTGATCGTGATTATTTTATTCACCTATATCATCACAACCATCATCCGGCAGAAAAAACTCTCCGACATGAAGAATGATTTTATCAATAATATGACCCATGAGTTCAAGACTCCTATCTCAACCATCTCCCTTGCTTCAGAGGTATTGCTCCATGCAGATTCCGAATCCTCCACCGAAAGGCTCAAGAAATATTCCAGGATAATATTTGATGAAAACCAGCGCATGAGATCACAGGTAGACAGGGTCCTGCAGATTGCATCGCTTGAAAAGGGTGACTATGAACTGAAAAAAACAGAATTTGATCTCCATAAAGTGATCCGGGAAACCGTTCAGAACCTGTGTTTTGAAAAATGTGAGGACCGGTCCGATATCATTTATCATCTGGATGCAGAGAATCATATTCTTCATGCCGACCGGATGCATTTAACCAATGTAGTGGTGAACCTCGTGGATAATGCCATTAAATATTCCAATGATAAAATCACATTAAATCTTTACTCCAGGAACCAGGATGGTGGGCTGGTGTTTTCGATTGAAGATAACGGAGTAGGAATCAGCCAGGAGGCACAGAAACATATTTTTGATAAATTCTACCGCGTGCCAACAGGCAATATACATACTGTCAAAGGATTCGGACTTGGTTTATATTATGTAAAGAACATCATTGAGGCTCATGGCGGACATATCAATGTCAGGAGTGAAGTGAACAAAGGAACCCGCTTCGATGTTTTTATACCACTTGATACTCCCATTTAGATTTGTTAATTTTAGGGAGCTGGGAGTAAGGAGTAAGGAGTAGGGAGTAAGGAGTAAGGAGTTAGGAGTAGGGAGTAGGGAGTTGGGAGTAGGGAGTAGGGAGTGGGGAGTGAAGAGAAGAGTTGGAATGGCAGGATTGAATCCCACGATTTTAATCGCGGGAAGGATTAACAATATGTGCCAATCAAAATAGAACAACACAATGGAGAGAAGGAGCGATGGAGCGATGGAGCGATGGAGCGATGATGAAATGCCGTCTGCTTTAGCTGACGGATATAATAAAGTAAAATTATACAATGATCCGCAAACAAAAAGGTACCATATTACTTGTCGAGGATGATAAGAATCTTGGATTTGTCCTGACCGATTTTCTGGGAATCTCAGGATATAAGGTTGAACATGCCGAAGATGGTATTTCAGGCATTGAGATTTTCAAGAATGGCAAGTTTGATCTCTGCCTTCTCGATATCATGATGCCTTACAAAGATGGCTTTACCCTCGCGGAAGAAATCCGCTCGGTAAACAAAAACATCCCCATCATATTCCTAACTGCAAAGACGATGCAGGAGGATAAGATCAAAGGATTCAGGCTGGGTGCCGATGATTATATCACCAAGCCTTTCAGTACTGAAGAGCTGGTCCTGCGTATTGAAGCCATCCTGAAGCGCACCAGGCAATCATTGATCACACGTGATGAGGGTGCCATATACAAGATCGGCAAATACACATTTAATTACACCAACCAGGTACTTTCAGGACCGGGGCAGGAAAGAAGGCTCACAAAAAAGGAAGCCGAGGTGCTCAGGTTACTGTGTATCAATCAGAATAAAATTCTCCGCCGGGAAATAGCACTGAAAATGATATGGGGGGAAAACGATTATTTTATGGGCAGAAGTATGGATGTCTACATCACCAAGCTGAGGAAATTCCTCGAGGGCGATCCCAGTGTTAACATCACCAATATTCACCGTACCGGCTTCATGCTGGAGGTGAAGGAATGAGCATTCATCATGAAAGCGGATAAAAATGCTTATTGAAAAAGATCTGAGAATCGATAAATGGCTGTGGGCAGTAAGGATATTTAAAACAAGGAGCCAGGCTACTGCAGCCTGCAGGAAAGGAAGGGTGATAATCGGTCATCTGCCGGTCAAACCATCCAGGATCATAAAAATCAACGATGTTGTAGTGGTCAAACGCCCCCCCGTAAATTATTCTTACCGCGTCAAAGGATTACTTGGGAAACGGTTATCTGCCAGAAGGATACTCGAATATGTTGAGAACATCACACCTGCCGAAGAGCTTCAAAAACTGGCCCAGCGGGACACCTTTTTCATCAAAAGAGACAGGGGAAGCGGGCGGCCTACTAAAAAAGAAAGAAGAATAATCGATCACCTGACAGGAAGGACATCCTGACAGAAAAAATAAATCATGATTATCGCCCAGGAAAAAAGAAGGACCAATATTGCCGAATTCATTCTTTACATGTGGCAGCTGGAAGACCTGATCCGTGGATCACAATTTGATATCGAAGAGATTGAGCAGAATATCATCCGGAAATTCAGACAGCCTGTTGAAATAAAATATGAGATCAGGGACTGGTATATCAACCTGATCCAGATGATGAAACAGGAAAGAATAGAACAGCAGGGGCACCTGTCGTTTGTGAATAACCTGATGGCCGATGTATCACAACTGCATATGAGATACATCCATAACTCGGATGATTCGGAATATCACCTGTTATATTACCAGGCCAAACCAAATATCCAGGCCCTGATTGACAAATCAGGCCACGACCGTATGTCGGAGATTGAAGCCTGCCTGACCGGCCTGTATGGTTTTTTTCTGATGCGTCTTCAGAATAAGGAGATTTCCCGGGAAACAACAGATGCTATGGCCACCATCAGCAACCTGATGGCCGCACTGTCGAAACGCTTCAGGGAGATTGAAGCAGGTGAGAGGGAATTGCCTTAGGATCAGAATTTATATGACAATCCTATTCCGAATACCTCCTTGAACTGTACTTTGGATTCACTACCTGTATAGTTTCCCTCACTGTCGAACTGTGCAAATTTAATATCATCATCCCAGACCAGGATGGTATTCAGGTTGGCTGAGAGATATTGATTGATTTTCATGTTGATGAGTACTTCCCAGCTGACATCAATCTTCTCAGGATTCTTAATATAATTGGAAAACAGTTCAAGTTTTGTGGTGAATATGACATTCTTGAGGATCTCCCTGGTATACATACCCTTGAACGTACCACCAAACTCATATCTGAGGTCTTTCCCCGGCTCCACTCCGAAAGCGCCTTCAGCCGACAGACTATCATCCAGGACAAACGTCATTTTTCCCGACAGGGGACCAATGTAAATACTTAACCGTTCTGATGGTTTATAATCTATACCGAGTGAAAGGTTGATGATGCCGGGTGCCATAAAAGCCGAAATGGGAACCGAATCATTCGGATACTTGTAACCATCGGTGAACTGGGTATTAAACCTGAACATAGCCGAGTAAAATAGTTTCTTGGAGGCTTTCCTGCCGAACTTACTGGCAAAGTCAATCTTATCATCTGTCTTCCTGACACTGGCATCTCCCTGTTTCATCAATCCATAGGCCACCGCGAAAAGGTTCTCCCACGAAATGTTATCCCTGTTATAATTCAGGGAGGTATTCACCAGTGCACCGCCGGAAAAGGAACTCTCACCCCCGGCAGCCCAGTTGGTGAGCGATACCTGTGACACCGAAATACTTCCCAGCCCACCGAATTTCCAGTATGATGTGTCCCGGCTTTCCTGTGCGCAAACCGAAAAAAACAAAAAACTTAATGCAATTACTGATAATAATTTACTCATGTTATTAAATGTTATACAATTAAAACTGGCTGCAAAAATAGAAATAGTTTTTAAGGAAAGTTAAAGATTATCTTGACGGGGTGTCATAACTTAAAATTAAGGTTTCACGCAAAGGCACGGAGGAAGGCCTGCCCTGTGGAATATTGACTTCGTCAATGCTTCGCATTCCACAGGGCAAGCCTTCCAGAATTATTAAATGAACATTTGCTTTTATAAAATCATGCAAAGTGTGTTTCCCAACTTCACCCCATCCCCTTCCCCTGAAGTGGGAAGGGGTAAGTTCTCTCCCTATTCAGGGGAGAGGATTTAGGAGAGGGGTGAAATGAATTATGAGTATTCTTCAATCTATGGGTTCATTAAGAGTACGCAAAGTTTTCGCAAGGACTGCAAAGTGTTGGTTAACAGACACATATTCTTTGCGCACTTCATGTTTTCTCGGCGATCATTGCGTGAAATATTAGTTGTGACACAGCTCCTTTACTCTACTCTATATATTCTACGCTTTTATAAGACATGAGATGATTTGGCCGATGAAGAATTTGTGAAAATCTTTTGTCGGATAATTGGCACTGATAATCTGCCGGGCATGGAAATTTCCCTCCAGGATACGGTCTGAATAAAGTTTTTTGCATTCCAGGACCAGCCGTGCCTGTTCATAATAAATACCACCCTTTTCTGTGAATAGTGGTTTCAGGCCGGTATTTTTTATTTTATCCGTGTCCCTTCCCGATGTGCTGCCGCAATAATCAAGGATATCCCTTTCTTTCTCAGAAAAAAAACAAAGTGTATAGATATCACTTTTTTCCATGAATCCGAATGTGTATCTCTGGGGCCTCACAAAACAGACAGCAACGGGTTTGTTCCATAATATCCCGATGGCCCCCCAGCTGGCAGTCATCGTATTGAAAGATTCCCTTGTACCGGCAGTGATCAACATCCAGTCATCATCCAGGATATGAAAAAAATTATCAGTAAGCTCCTTCGGGTGGATTAGCAAGAATGTTTTTTCAAAATCTGTCATAATATTAAAGTTTAAAAACCGGAGAAATGATGAATCTGTTTTAACCACAGAGGGCACAGAGATTGAATACAGAGAAGATAGAGTACATCTGTCATCTCTGTCCACTTATAATCATTCCCACCTGCTGAACCTATAACTCAGACAGGCTCTGTGTTCTCTCTACCTGCATTTTCGTTTCGGCAGGCATATGTGGTTAAATATACAATGATATCTGGAAAAAATAACATAATTATGAAGAATCAACAGGCTGTTTCCTTTTAAATAATTTTTATAATTTAGGCTGCTGGTAAAATTATCTCCCAATATATTTATTACCACCCGGATATTTGCCGGTACATAATCTGAAATGTATCAACCTGTATGGGTAAGAAAAACATTGATAAACTGACGATAGGGTACGTGCTACTGAAGACATATGAATGTTTCTGCCTATGGATTTTTTACCGTAAGGTCCAGGCAGTAAATAAACACCGGATACCGAAGGGCAAGCCCATCATTTTTGCACCCAACCATCAGAACGCTGTGATGGATGCACTTGCCGTATTAAGCACCTCATGGACAAACCCTGTATTCCTTGCCCGGGCGGATGCTTTTCAAAAGCCTTTTGTTGAACGACTCCTCAACTTTCTTCAGATGCTTCCGATCTACAGGCAAAGAGACGGGACAGGCGAACTTGCAAAAAATGAAGAGATCTTTGATATTACAGTTGGCGTGTTAACACGCCGGAATATACTCTGTCTGATGCCGGAAGGTAATCATGGTAATAAGCGGAAACTACGCCCGCTGGTCAAGGGTATGTTCCGCATTGCTTTTCGTGCCCAGGAATTTTTCGGGGAAGAAGATGCTGTGCAGATCGTACCTGTCGGCATCGATTATGAAAAGTATACGAATTTCAGGACGAAGTTATTTCTGAATTTTGGAAATCCCATCCCGGTAAGTGAATACTTTAAATTATACAGGGAAGAGCCCGCCAGGGCAATTAATGCACTTCGCCAGAGATTATCCGACGAACTCAGACAATACATGATCGATATCCGGTCTGAAGCGTATTATGACGTCATTTTCGATCTGAGAAAGATCTATAACAGATCCATGCGTATCCGTTTGAACCTGAAGGGGAAGGATCTGTACAGCAGGTTCAGGGCAGATAAAGAAATGATCCGGATCCTTGAAGAAACAGAACAGCATGAACCTGACCGGTTTATACCACTGGCTGAAAAGGTGCGTGAATATACCGGTGGTGTTGAAAGGCTTGGATTCCGTGACTGGCTTTTCATCCGCAACAGGTATTCATTTTTCCTGCTTCTTCCGCTATCCATCGGTATGATAATAACACTCCCCCTGTTTCTATATGGACTGCTCTTTAACATCATCCCATATCAGTTGCCGCTATTGTTATGCAGGAAATTCAAGGATCCCCAGTTTCACAGCACCGTAAAATTTGTCCTTGGAATGTTTCTTTTCCCCATCTATTACCTTATCCTTTTCATACCCGTCTGGATATTCACATCACCCGGATGGATCAAATGGGTATTTCTTGCCAGCCTGCCATTAACAGGTTTGTTCGCTCATACCTGGTTTGTCTGGTGGAAGAAATTGCGATCTATGTGGCGATACAGCCTGATGACCATCGGCAGGAATGATATGCTTCTGAGATTGAAGTCTCTGAGAAAGGACATTCTGGAAGCTATGGATGAAATCGTTGGTGGGAAGGCTAAAGCTGAGGAGAATTAGTTTATTGGTATATTGGTATACTGGTGTATTAGTGTATTAGTGTATTAGTGTATTTGTGTATTGGTGTGTCTTTTAGTGGAGGTTGAGTTGGGGACTGTGTCATAACTTCAATAAACAGGTAACATTTCACCCCCCTCCCTGCCTGCACTGACGTCACGGCAGGCAGGCACACCTCCCCCCTAAAAGGGGGAGGCTGGAGGGGGTCCCTGTTCCCCTTCCCACTTCAGGGGAAGGGGATAGGGGATGGGGTGAAATCAGGAACCACATTTTACATGATTTTCACCATTATTAAATGAAACAGTAGTTGTAACACAATCCCCTGAAAGAAAGTATAGATACCTGGTAAGTCCGCATATAATGCAGTCATAACTTACTGTTAACCGCGGTAAATTATTCATGATTCATAACATGTGGTTTAACCGGATCCGACGAGATCTCTCAACCGCTTTGCTCCTTCGGGATGACTAAGTGTTAAAGACGGGTACAACTTATCGAATACCAATAAATGACAATGAGTGGTAAAATATAACAACTATATGATACCTGTGCACCGGGTAACAAGAGAAAGTGAATTGCCGGGTAAATCTCAGCTTAAGAGCGAATAATAATTTTTCCCCTGATTGAAATATCGGGATAATATTGTATATTTAGCTGGACTTCATCCTTATAAATATGAAAAGAGGAGAACTAAAAGAGAAAATCATCAGCGGGATACAGCAGATCGGCATTGGTGTGCATAATCTCAGGGAAGCCTGGAAGTGGTACCATGATCATTTTGGGATTGATGTCAGGATCTTTGAAGAGAACGCCATCGCCGAGTTGATGCTGCCTTACACAGGTGGACAGCCACAGAAGCGTCATGCCGCTCTTGCCCTGAATCTTCAGGGGGGAGGGGGCTTTGAGATCTGGCAATACACCGAAAGGACCCCGCAACCACCAAAGCAGAAGGTATTGCTCGGTGATCTCGGCATCAATGCTGCAAAGATCAAATCGAAAGATATCAATGCCACCCATGCCTTCTTCAAATCCAGGGGACAGGATGTGAAGGAGCTGGTGGAAGACCCTGCCGGCAATAAGCATTTCTTTGTCAAAGATCCCTTTGACAACCTTTTCCAGGTAGTGCACGGAAACGGCTGGTTCAGGAATGAGAAAAAGCTGACAGGCGCCACCTATGGCGCTATTATCGGAGTATCGGATATCGATAAGGCCCGTGAGTTCTACAGTGGAATACTCGGGTATGATGCTGTGGTGTATGATGATGAAGGAAAGTTTAATGACCTCCAGCACATTTCCGGAGGGGATAATGTTTTCAGAAGGATACTCCTGAAGCACAGCAAGTCGCTGAGAGGATATTTCAGCAAACTGTTCGGCCCCAGCCAGATAGAGCTGTTACAGGTGAAAGACAGAAAACCACTGAAGATATATGAGGGGCGGCAATGGGGTGACCTGGGTTTTATACATCTCTGCTATGATGTGACAGGGATGGACGCACTCAGGAATGAGTGCCAACAAAAAGGTTATCCATTTAAAGTGGACTCCACACAGCACCACGAGGTCAGTTTCGATATGGGTGAAGCAGCCGGACAGTTCTCATATGTTGAAGATCCCGATGGTACACTGATCGAATTCGTGGAGACACATAAAATACCTGTCATTAAAAAACTCGGCTGGTATATAAACCTTCGTAAGAGGAATCCCGAAAAAGCTCTTCCCAACTGGATGCTGAAGTCGTTGAAGTTTAACAGGATAAAGAAACACTGAAAAATTCTTGAGGATTTTTCAGTGTTTCTTTACCCTGCTGTATAAATCCTGTACAGTACAGGAACCAGGAGGAGTGTCAGAAATGTTGACACGATCAATCCCCCGATGATTGTCCAGCCCATCGGTGCCCAGAGAGTACCTCCGCGCAGGGTGAGGGGCAGCAATCCTCCTATCGTGGTAAGGGTTGTCAGGATAATAGGGATAAACCGTGTCTCGCCAGCCTCCTTCACCGCCTCCAATATCGGCTTGCCCTCAGCCAGAAGCTTATTCGTATAATCCACCAGGATGATCGAATTATTGACCACCACACCAATCAAACTGATAAATCCTATTCCTGCAGTGAACGAAAAAGTGTTGCCGGTAAAATAGAGTGCCAGCACCGATCCGATAGCACCCAGCGGGATGGCGGAGAAAATGATCAGCGGTTGTGTGAAAGACCTGAACTGAAGCACGAGTACGGCAAATATGGCTATCAGGGCAAAAATACTCGCTTTGAAAATACCTCCAAAGCTTTCTTCACGGCTCTCAAGCTCACCGGTGAACTTATAATGATAGCCCTCCGGCCAGGGATAATCCCTGAATTCCCGGTCAAGTTTTGCCACTATATCATCCATTGAATACCCTTTCAGGATATCCCCCGTAATGGTTCCGTTCCTGCTCATATCAAAATGGGTGATGACACCGGGTGCCTCCCTGAACTCAATACCTGCCAGCTGTCTCAACGGAATAGCCATCCCTGCCAGTGAGGTGACATAAATCTTATCGAAATCACTGATGCTAATCTGCTGATCAACAGGCAGACGAAGAACGATGCTGTATTCCTTACCTTCCCTGTCACGGAACTTTGAAATTCCAGCACCTGTAATACAGGTCCTGATTGTCCTGTCAATCTCAAAAACAGGAACGCCGAGCATGCTGGCCTTGTCCCTGTTGATATTGAAGTAAAGATCCGTGCTCGTCTTCTTCAGGATATTATCAATATTTACCACCCCCCTGGTATTCCTGACATATTTTTCAAGGTCCTCCGATATCTTTTTCAACCTGTCAAGATCATCGCCGGTAATTTTAATCGTCAGTGGAGCTTCTATGGGTGCACCCTGCTCAAATTCCTTAACATTAATCTGGGCGCCCGGATAGGCGCTGAACAGATTCCTCAGGTCATTGAGCAATGCATCAAAGCGCTGATTATCAAACTCATCCAGCTCAACATATATTTCAGCAAAACTTTTATCAAACTGTTTGGGCATGGTATTATAATATATCCTCGGATTGCCATGCCCCACATTTGTAGCATAATGACGCACCCCGGGAAGGGTATCCAGGATACTTTCCACATACCTGGCAATCCTGTCTGCCTTATTCAGGTTTGAACTTTCAGGTGTATCTATCCTGATCAGGAACTGTGGTTTTTCTGCTTTCGGGAAAAAACTCACTCCAACATATTTAAACAACAATCCTGCACCAAGAAAGGCCAGGATGGAGATAAGAATAACGGCCCATTTCCTTCTCAGTGCTATATCGAGAATCTTCCGGTAGGGGCCTACAACGAGTTTTTTCAACGGTGCCTTCAGGTTCAGCCTGATCCTTTGCCGTTTGTTGCCCTGATCTGCTTTCAGGAAAATGCTGGCCAGATAAGGAGTAAGTGAGAGGGCCAGGATCAGGGAAGCCAGCAAGGTGAACAGCACGGTTACCGGCATACTCTGGATAAACCGTCCTGCCTTATCGGGCATGGAAATAATGGGGATAAATGCCAGCATTGTGGTGACCGTTGCTGTAACAATGGGCCATCCCAGCTGTTCACTTGCCCGGATGGCAGCCTCCCTCCTCTTAAATCCCATGGCAATGAACCGCTCGATATTCTCGACAATAACAATTGAATTGTCAACAAGCAGTCCCAGCGAGATCACCAGTCCCGCGATGGATATCTGCTGAAGACCGAATCCCGACAGGTCAACAAATCCAAGGCCAACAACAATGGAGAAGGGGATAGCGAAGATAACGATCAGGGAAGCACGGACGCCGAGTGATAGAAATATTATCAGTCCGACCAGTATAATTCCCTGGAAAAGATTTCCCAGGAATCCGTTGATCCTGTTATCCACACTCTCACTCTGGTCAAAAACGGTTATCAGCCTGATATCCTTATCCAGTGATGCACGCTGATCCTCAAGGATCCTGCTAAGATCTTCCGTTATTGTGAAAATATTATAATCCTCTTTTTGCTTGATTGTCATGAAGATACATCTCATCCCATTATACCTTGCCACATATCTCTGATCTTCATAATCAAATGCCACATCTGCAATATTTTTGAGGTAGATCGGCCTTCCCTGGTAGGAGCTGACCACCGTGTTCCTGATCTCATTAAGGTCCTGGTAGGATCCACTGGTCTTGATGTTGAATTCTCTCGACTGTACCTTCACACTCCCGCCGGGTATATTTGCGTTGTTACTCAGGATTGCCAGTCTTACATTTTCAATAGAGATATTCATCCGGGCCATCTTCTCAATGTCGAGGGATATCCTCACTTCCTGTTCCGGCAGTGCCAGTATCTCCACCAGCTTCACGCCGCTCACCTTTTCGAGGTCTTTCTTGAGTTCATCAGCCAGGTCACCCAGCCGGGCATATTCAGCCGAATCAGATACCAGTGCCAGTTGCATGATGGCCACATCCGAGCTGGTCCATTCGAGTATATCCACACTGTAGACCTCTTCCGGCAGGCCGCTGCGTATACTGTTCACCTGCTGTACCACCTCGTTGAACTTATCGCTGGGATCCGTCCCAAATATGAATTCTACACTGGTAATGACGATCCCATCCCGGGCCGATGTCTCAATTCTTTTTATGTCATCCAGCTCATTGATCGCTTCCTCGACAGGATTGGCAATCAGCTGCTCCAGGTCGGGAGGGTTTCCTCCCGGATAGATGATGATCACACTTGCACCAGGCAGCTGAAGCGGCGGGTCCTCGGTCCTGGGCATCGTCAAAAACGATATCACCCCCATAATCACCAGCAGTGCAAAGATAACTACGGTGAACTGATGGTTCTTGATAGATATTTCGGGCAGATTCATGATTTGTAAGTTTAGGTGTGAAGGAGTGTGGGTGTGAGGGTGGGGTATTTGTTATGCTTACACGGAGTATGGCGGATGCTATTCCATTGCCACACTTTTCAAAAACCAGACGGTCTGGTTGTTTACCTCAGGTTCCTGAATGTGTCCGGTTGGAAACCGGACTTTTCTCTGTTACATTTTTCGAAGGTAAAGAAGGTTTCATTTGGCTGGTAACCGGATTCTGTTCCATAGCAACGCTTATCAGGAAAGAGGTGGTATGGCTTATACCTCATGTTCCTGAATGTGTCCGGTTAGCAACCGGACCTACTCCATCCTTTCTAGCGTCAAATGTTTTTTTACCCTCTCTCCCTCGCTCCCTCTCTCCCTCGCTCCCTCGCTCCTTCGCTCCTTCACACTTCCACACTTATTCCTCAATCTTTTCTATCCTGGTATCATCCCTGATATATTCTCCGCCTTCTATGATGACCTCATCCCCATCCTCGAGGCCGGATGAGACCACGATACCTGTATCTGTGAGGGAATGGATCCCGATGGTCTGTTTAACCGGACTCCCATCCCTGACGATATAACAGCTCCCGCTCATACCTTTTCCGTCGATCAGGGCTTCTACCGGGATGATGATCATTTTTTTCACGTTCTTCTCCGGGAAAATATCCACCCTGGTGATAAATCCTGAGACCGGTGATTCGGGCAGTTCATACATATGAAGTTCAACCTCGTAGGTGCCCGTATACGGATCAGCAACATTTCCTCTCTCTGAAACATGGCAGGCGAAGGTTTCTCCCGGGTATGCATCAAAGGATACGGATGCTGAATCATCCAGCTGAACATTGACAATATCTTTATCTGTCAGGTTAACCCTTACCACCCATGCACTTTCTGTCGATCCAAACAGGAATACCGGCTGGCCCGGTCCTACGATTTCGTTTACCTCCGCCACCCTCTTCAGGATCTTACCGTTCGACGGAGCCCTGATCTCCGAGTATGCAAGGTTAAACTGTGCTATTTCCACATTTGCCCTTACCACCTCCAGGGCTGTGCGGGCATCCTGGTATTGCTCAAGTGTTGCCACACTGTCGTTGTACAGATTCTTTGCCCTGGTGTAATCCCTTTCGGCCTTTTGCAGGGCAAGTTCAGCCTGCCTGGCCTTTGACCTGATCTCCGAAAGGTTCAACGACGCCAGCAGGGTACCTTCCTCAACAGCCTGCCCCTCATCAACATGAATTTTCTGGATGATCCCACCCGTTTTAAAACTGAGCCTGGACTCGGTCTTTGAGGCAAGCCTTCCACTAGTATGAACCGGGAAGAATACAGTCTGCTCTCTTACAATAGCCGTCCTCACCGGTATACTTGTCCGTTCATCCTGCTGTGGAGGAGATTTTTTACATGAAGGTAAAAGAAGTAAGACCGTCAGGACAAAGAATGATAGATTGAGTCTGTTCATTTTTTTGTTGTTGTTCAGTTGTTTATTCAGTAGTTATTCAGTAGTTGATTCAATTTTGCATCATCATTCATTGCTAAATTGTTGACCTGCTTATTAATATGTTTGTAAAAATTTAAACATACTTATATCTATATCTTCGTTGGTAACCTGGGGTTACGAGGTCCCTCAGTCGCTTCGCTCCTTCGGGATGACCTGTTCCTACCCGGGCTATTTACATATCCCGGGATTCACTGCAGCCCTGGTTCTTTATTATCTTTTTCCTTACTCATACAGACACGCAACTCGTTCAAATTCAGCGTATTTGATATGGTGATCATAGCGGCTGATGATCACATTCTGCCCTGCATTGGTCATGGTTGTCCGGGCATCGATATATTCTATCAGGTTCACCTGTCCCTCACGGTATTTCCTGTCAACCACCTCATATGCCCTGGTTGCACTGAGCAGTGCTTCCTCTGCCGCGATGATTGATTTCTCCGATGCCTGGAGGTCATAATATGCCTGTATGACCTGGAGGCCGATGCGGTCCTTTGTTTCCTCTATCTGTGTCTGCCTGATATCACGTTCGATTTTTGCCTGGCTGATGACCGCCCTGTTCTCAAATCCATGGAACAACTCCCATCTCAGCACTACGGAAGCAATGACAAAATCATACTTTGAATTGAAAATATAGTCGGTCCCCTGAAAACCGTAATCCACTGCGCCGTAAACCGATGGCATTATCCTGGCCTGATTTAGTGACAGATAATAGTCGTTTGCCCTGGCATAACTTTCAAGCATCGACAATTCCTCCCGGTTAGCCAGGGCATTCTGATGTGCCCCGGGCAAATCAATAACCATTATGATGCTGTCAAAATCACTTTCCTCCATGATGTTTTCCTCGAGTGGCCTGTTCAGCAGAAAATTGAAATATGCGGCAGACACCTGCCTTGCCTTTGTGATCTCTGCAATCTGCTGTTCGAGCCCGCTCAGCTCGGCCCTTGAACGATATACATGATCGATGGTTACTTTATCATTCCTGTACAGGCTCTCATTCACCCTTATATTCTCCTCCAGCAACAGTTTTGTGTCATGGAGCAACTGCTCAATCCTCAGCGTTTTGAGGTAGTTGAAGTAGGCGGTTTTAATATCGGCTACAAGCTGGCGCCGGTATGATTCTGCATCAGCTATCTGTGCCTCCGACAGTTGTTCGCTGATCTTCTGGTTGTAAAAGATCCGTGGATCAATAAGGGGCTGTACGACAGATACTTTTGTCTCATGTTCATGTTCACGCAAAAATGTAAACTCCTGGTTTTCTATCAGCGGGAAATAATCGGATCCCAGCATCATATTCAGTGTAGAATAGACAGGATTCATCAGGTCACCCACCGGGAACTCTATGATTCGCCCGCCCCGCGCAACGGTATACCGTGCATTAACACTTATATCCGGATAGAAGAATGATCTTGCTTCTCTCAGCGCTGCAAGGCTCTTTTCGTAATCCGCCTCCTTCTGCCTGAGCGCCAGGTTATTTTCAAGGCCCTGCCGGATATAAGCCTCCAGTATTGTCTCCTGCCCGGATATTTTTGTTGTAAGTAACGGGAAAACTATAAAAAGAAGGATTCGTCTCATCGTCATATGTTGTTCAGTTATTGGTTCAGTTGTTAGTTCAGTAGTAGATTCTAAAGTTAATTCAGTTGTGCTTCTGTCTTTATTGCTAAATCTTCAGATTGTTGAATTGTTAAATTGCTAATTCATATGATCGTTAAAATTCAACATGGAACAATTCAGATTAACACCTGTGTCCTGCATCTTTAAAAATTAACCACAGAGGTCGCAGAGATATCACAGAGAACACAGAATATACCGTTGAAAATTAATTACTCCTTACTCCTTACTTCTCACTCCCTACTCCTTACTCCATACTTTCTCTTCCTCCTCTTCCTCCGTTCGACACCAGTTCGAGATGGGTTTTAATGACGTCATTCACATCGACACTCAGCATCCTGTAAAGATTAGATTTATAATTAACCACGATCAGGACTCCCAGGATTTGTGTCCACAGGGTTGCAGCAAACACATCGGCGGAAATATCAGAGCGTAAGGAGCCATCTTCGATACCCTTTTTAACACAATCGATGACAAGTGCTATCGGGGATTGTTCGATGAGCGACTTTTCAATCTGTGCCTGCCCTATATTCAGTGTTTCCAGATTGGCACTCTGAAAGAAAAGGAAAAACTGAAAATAATCCGTGTGCTTTTTTGAATATTCGACCGATACGGCTGCCATTTCAAGGAGGTTTTCGTAACCCGATTTCTGATCCGATACACGTTCCTGCATCATACCCAGAAGGATTGCGGCGCCCCTCAAAAAAATCGCAAACTGGATATCCTCCTTGCTCTTAAAATACAGGTAAAGAGTCCCTTTACTTAACTCGGCCTCTTCGGCCACATCATCCATCGTTGAATGATCCATTCCTTTTGTAAAAAATATTCTTTCGGAAGCATCGATAATGGCATTCCTGCGTTGTTCCTTTTCACGTTCTTTTCTTTCGGCTATTCCCATATTTTGAACTTTAAATCATTTGTTATAATGTAATCTATTTTATGACTTTTAGTCATTTATTTTACAAATGTATAATTTTCTTCTAAAAAACAAGCAAACTTTTACAAATGATGAACTGAATGTCCCGGCCGGAAAGCTATACTCAACTTCTATAGACGATGAACTGAATGTCCCGGCTGGAAAGCCGGGCTCTACATATACTTCAACCTTTAGCACAACGGTTCGACTTAAAGTCGAACCACCATTAATATCACCTATCATTTAACTCTTCTTGTCATATCCGTTTACCGGTATTTCTTTTATTTTTATATACTCAAACTGAAAATCTATTTTATATGCTCAAAGATCTGATTTTAAGGAACCGCAGTTACCGGCGGTTTTATGAAGAGTTGCCGGTGACTGTTGATCAATTGAAGGAATTCATTGACATGGCGAGGTTATCGGCTTCTGCCAGGAATGCCCAATCGTTGAAATACATCATTTCAAACGATCCTGCAATCAACAGATTGATCTTCCCCACCCTGGCCTGGGCGGGATACCTGAAGGACTGGCCCGGGCCGGCAGAAGGTGAAAGGCCATCGGCATATATTATCATGCTGAATGATACAACTATCTCCACAAATTATTATTGTGATGACGGGATCGCCGCCCAGAGCATACTGTTGTGTGCCACCGAAAAAGGTTTTGGCGGATGTATCATTGCCTCGGTGAACAGGGATGAACTGGCCAGGCAGCTGAATATCCCGGATACATATAAAATCATCCAGGTCCTTGCACTCGGAAAATCAAAGGAAAAGGTTGTGATTGAGGAAGTTGGGGAAGATGGGGATATCCGTTACTGGAGGGATGAGGACCAGGTACATCATGTACCTAAAAGGGCTCTCAGGGAGATTATTGTCAGGATTGAGGCTAAGTAGGGAGTAAGGAGTAAGGAGTAGGGAGTAAGGAGTAAGGTGTAGGGTGTGGTGTGGTGCCTGGTGGGAGGTTATAGTATATCAGGCTTGTTATTTTAGTAGTGCGTGTTTTGAATTGAAATATCGCCCCTAAAGGGGCGGAGGTGCGGGTGTGGGTGTGGTGTGGTACCTGATGGGAGGTGATGGTATATCAGGTATGTTAGTTTATTAGTACGTGTTTTGAATTGAAATATCGCCCCTAAAGGGGCGGAGGTGCGGGGAAGGGTTGAACACAGTTTTTACCCAATCACCTCCAGGTATTTTTCAGAAATATAATCCCAGTTGACCACATTCCAGAAAGCCTCTATATATTCGGCCCTTCTGTTCTGGTACTTCAGGTAATAGGCATGTTCCCAGACGTCCAGCAGGAGAAGGGGTGTGCCTTTTACAGGTGCGATATCCATGAGCGGATTGTCCTGGTTGGGAGTGGAGGTAACTATGAGTTTACCATCCGAATGTATCAGCCAGGCCCAGCCTGATCCGAAGGTTGAGGCAGCTGTTTTAGAGAATGTATCCTTAAAGTTGCTGAATGACCCGAATGATTTCTCAATCCCTTTGAGAAGGTCACCCTCTGGTTCTCCTCCCCCATCCGGCGACATAACCTTCCAGAACAGATTATGGTTATAATATCCTCCGCCATTATTTTTCACAGCATCAGGATATTTGGAAATATTCCTGAAAATGTCTTTTATTGCCATGCCAGCGATACCTGCTTCATTGACAGCGGCATTGAATTTTGTTGTATATCCGGCATGATGCTTGCTGTAATGAAGCTCCATGGTCATTGCATCAATGTGCGGTTCAAGCGCATTATAAGCATAGCCCAGTTCAGGCTGTTTAAAAGCATCTTCCATGGTTTGCTTACTATCACTTACCAAGCCGGATGCAATGGTCCTGCCCGGGATACTCGTAATTGCCAGTCCCCCGAGGCTGATGAAGGCAGATTTTTTAATAAATTCCCGTTTGTTCATTTCTGATTAAAGATTTGATTATGAAACAAAAGTAAGGAAATAATTGGTTATTTATAATCATTTTAAATTAGTTAACAATTTTTTAAGTTTATGGGGTTTGGCACTCCCATGCTCCAAAGGGGGCTTCACCCCCTTTACCTCCAGGGGACTTCGTCCCCTTATACCCCTACTTACTTTCTTTTGATTGCTTAATGGGGCTCTGCCCCATATCCCTATTTGTTCTTTTTGTCTTGATACAAAAAGAACAAAAAAAATCAAGAAAAAATTAATGCTGGCCTTTACCCTGCAAGGCTCTCAGGCCGCCCCCATTTTTTCCGGCTCTCCCGCATTTGTGTGAGTTGTTTGCACTATTCATAGACACTCTGCTCACATTTTGTTTGTAATATATATTCCGCCTGCAAAAAATGACGTAAAAAAATCAGCTTATGATGCGTTGCGAGCGTTACTGTTTGAGCGTCCCAGAGGGAGGCGAGTCGTAACGCGCAGCAGCATCATAAGCTGATTTTAGCTCCCGATTTATCGGGATAAGCGGTGATTTTTCTGGTTACTTTTTTCCTGGATGAAAAAAGTAACTGGGGATCATAGGGGGTGAAACCCCCTGAATAATAATTTTATAAAAAATTTTAATAATTCTGTTAGATAATTTTTATCTGTCAGAAATTATTAAAATCCTAAAAAACAGTTTTTTAACAAAAAAACTACCAAGAGGTTTAATAAATTCGCAAATTTGTATGCAACCAAATTAAACCATCAAAAGTCATTTATATGATTAAAATTTATGCTTGATGAAAAGGAAATAATAGATGGTTGCTGCCGCAGAGATAAGAAAGCACAGAAGGCCCTTTTCGACAGGTACAAATCTGTCCTCCTGGGAGTTTGCATACGTTATTCGGACAGAAGGGAAGAGGCTGAGGACATCCTGCAGGACGGGTTTGTCAAAATTTACGTCAATATACAGGATTATGCAGGTACGGGCTCGTTCATTAATTGGATGAAGAAGATTATGATCAACACAGCCATCACACACTATCATCGCAACCTGAAGCACCAGTATCATCATGATATAGACGATATCAGGGAGACAGATATTTCAGGATATGGATTTGAGATGGCAGATTTTACAAGAGAAGAGTTGCTGGATGTGATCACAAATTTACCTGAAGGATACAGGATGGTTTTTAATCTGTATGCTATTGAGGGATATAAGCATAAGGAGATCGCAGCGTTGCTGGAGATTGATGTAAACACATCCAAATCACAATATTCCAGGGCGAGAAGCCTGATCAGAAAGAAATTATTTGAACTTAAAAAAGAGCGAAAGACTCATCCGCCACATGAGCAATAAGGTAAACATAGAAGATCTGTACCGTTCACATTTCGACAGGTTCACTGCTGAACCATCCGCCGGCCTGTGGACCAGGATCCGCTATAAGCTTATGTGGAATGAGTTTTTCAGGTTCAGCCTGAATACATTCAATGCTTATTACCTGGCTGCTGCTGTCCTTGTTACAACCGGGGGGATCCTGTTAATCAGCAGCCTATTTCAGCCGGACATACCGGAAGCCCCCATGGCGGGGGAGCAGATGCCATCAGAAGAGATGACAGCACCCCTGGAGAGTGATGTCCCGGGACAGCCTGGCGTCTCCACCGAACAAAGAACAAGCCGGTTGAGAAGACAGAAAGAGGCCACGTCAGAAACAAAATCCGGTGAGGATGAGAAGGGTACAGTTACCCAGGATAAAAAGGTAAAGGGTGATGGTAAGGAAGCTGTTACAGGTGCTGATGCGGCAACAGAATCAAAGGTCCTGAAAGAATCGGCACCTGATACTGAAGGAACCGGCAAAACAGATAAACTGCTTGTATCGGTTGGCTTTGAAATGTCGAAGCAATCGGGCTGTGCCCCACTGGCAGTCAGTTTCTACAACAGGTCAGAGAATGCTGAAAAATATTTATGGGCCTTCGGAGACGGTGGCAACTCACAGGAGAAGAACCCAAATTATATTTTCGATGAACCCGGCGATTATACTGTCAGCCTGAAAATTACCGGGGCCGACGGAAAAGAATATGCAGCAACATCAAAGGTCGTTGTTCATGTCACCCCCAAGGCCCAGTTTGAGCTGGAGGATGATGTTACAATCCAGGAAGGGCAACCCGTATATTTCTATAATTATTCGAGGGATGCAGACTATTATGAGTGGGATTTCGGCGACCAGACCCGTTCAAGGCAGCATGAACCCATTCATTACTACGATGTTCCGGGCAGGTATGATGTCAAGCTGAAGGTCTGGACAGCACAACAGTGTTACGATTCAATCACCATCATCAATGCCCTGACACCATCCGAGCAGGGCATCCTGTTCCCGAACGCCTTCACCCCCAACATGGACGGGCCAGTGGGCGGATACTACCAGGTCAATGATCCCAGGAACGAAGTGTTCTACCCCATTATTACCGGGGAGATCGTTGAATACCAGTTAAGGATCTATAACCGGACAGGGGTGCAGGTATTTGAAAGCAACGATGTTAACATCGGCTGGGATGGCTACTACCAGGACCAGCTCTCGGCTCAGGGGGTGTATA
>LJUQ01000270.1 GCA_001304505.1 Bacteroides sp. SM23_62_1 | reverse complement strand
CCCCCGATGCCTGTGTTCCGCCGGTAATTATCCAGTTATAGGTGTTTGGCGGATTGTTGGTCACAGAGTATGAGACACCTGAGGTCCCGGTACAAACCTCATTTAATCCTGTAATGGCGGATGTAGAAGGAGGGTAACAGTTGGTGGTATCGCCAAAAGCATAATGGGCTGACAAGGTAGTAAGCGTATTCCTTCTGGCAACATTCCCGACCGGGCTGAGGTGTGTTCCCTGGGCAAGCCATGCACTACCTGCATCCGCCCGGGTAAGAACCCTGGTAGAACCGTCAATTGTGAAAGCGGTAAACCCGGTACCATCAAGGGTGATATTATAGTTGTTTGCACCACCAAGGTTAAATCCATCGGCCTTATTTAACTCCCAGTAGCCGTCTACAAACGTGTTAAACACCGAATCAGGATTATCAAATAAGGGTAAACCGGTATTGCCCGGAACTGATTCGTTGAATTTTGATGTTAAGGTGCCACCGGAATTTAATCCATTCAGAGTAATATTTAATGGATGGTAATTTGAAGAGGTGCCTACAGGAAAGAGGAAAGTGCCGGTCGAATTAATCCACCGCCTGAATGATCCGGCAATGATTCCTCCCGTTCGGGATAAAGTCCCAGTAGTGGCAGTACTTGTTCCGAGAATTAATACTCCCGTGCCAGCACTGATTACTCCTGATGTCATCGTCAAGGTGCCTGATACATTGACATCATTGTTCAGAATCAGTGATCCGGAAGATTTATTTACTGTTAGATTATAAAAAACTTCACCACTTGCATTCGTTATGGATTGATCAATAGTACCGTTAAAAGTAATTGTTCCTGTACCTTCAGTAAAATCTCCTGCGTTGATCCAGTTTCCTTTTATCTGAAGGCTATTACCATTACTATTCAATGTGCCAGAGCTGATTGTCAGGTCATTATTGATAATCAGATCCGAAGAAGTATTTTTAATACCGGACCCGGATATTGTCAGATTGTAATAGGTGGAAGCAGAAGGAGTTTTAACAGCCTGGTCGGCCTGCTGGACATATACTACCGTATTTCCTGAAGCTGAAGCATTCAGCACACCGGTACTCATCAGAAGGTTGGCTGCTTCAACCGTTGATCCTGCATCATTGGTCCAGGTGGATGTGGCATTCTGTCCGTTTAGTTCTCCGCTGACTTCTATCATTCCATGGTTGGTTACTGTAACTCCGGAAGCAATTCGAATGTGCCCAAAAACATTTAGATGGGCTGATGGAAGGACTTTTGTGTTTGTTCCAAAAATAAAATAACTTGTTGGTTTATTAACAGCAATTGTTCCAGTTCCACCTAGTGTATCACCATTAAAATTGAGATCCTGTGCCGACGGATCAAAAGAAGTGTAAGTACCATCAACAATGAATTTACCATTGATATTCATCTCCTTATTGTCAGCATCCAGAACGCCGCCGGCTTCAATGGTCAGATCATTGATAAATGTACCGGTGCCACCAGTTGTTAGCCTGACCGTATGTCCATCCTTAATGATTGCATTGTCACCTGCACCGGGAGCAACACCACCGATCCATGTCGAACCGGTTGGCCAATTACCCGATTGAGCAGATATATAGGTCGTCTGAGCCTTAACAAGTGAAAAGGAACTACTCAGAAGAAAACAAAGAAGAAAAACAGATATATTAGTTTTTAACCGGAAGATATCCATTAACATACTTACTATACACTTCTCCGTAAAATGCTCAGAGTGGGATTACAATTAATAAAAGCCATAAAAATAACCATAAAATCATCACAAAAGATATATGTCACTCAATTCCTTGTTTTTGACTCATTTCCTTTACAAATAGTTGCACATAGCGGAATCCGAAAATCTGTGCTGATTAACCTGATATCGTTTAATAAGGTATTAATCAACATACCTAATCATCTATAATGAAATATTTCTATTATGTAATCATCTGTCATATAGTCATTTATCTTCTCCCATGAAAATATTTCAACAAGAACAATGACGTATCAGATATGTCCCTCCATGATAAAAATTCCGTAAATGATACGGTATGAATAAATCCACCCGATCTAAAATGATAAGACTTCAAAATGAATATCCATAACTAATAGAATATGAATAACTTAAATCGAATGGAATAATAATATTTTCTAAACAAAAAAACAATAAAAGTTACAAACAAACAGCTTCCTTAATAGTCAATTCATTTTTTCATTTACTGAAACTATACGTTAACCTAAAATTTTTGGCATTCAGTCAAATAAGTTGTATACATGAAATTTGATAGAATTTAATTTTTTAGTAATATGTGCAAAAATCGAAGGTTCTAATCAGCTTTCACCGGAAATACTTCAATTTTGTAAATGACACTTTTACAAACATTTAACTATTGATATAAATGGTCAATATATTCCCGCTGGTGCTGATCAATATTAGCGACTTTTCCAGTCATTCAATTTTATTTAGTTTTTCAAATATGTTATCCTCACATCGGGATGGATTGTTTAATTAAAAAGGTCAAAGAGTAGGTATGGATGAATGGAAAAATTTTATCTGTTAAGCCAGCGGTATCTTCGTGCTTTTTCACCGAACCTGACGGCAAGCATGAATTCATGTGTGCCAAAGCTGTACTTTGAAATGCTGGCGAAATCATAATCAAAAGCATACCCGACAAAGAATTTATCAATTTTGACACCTCCTAAAATGGTGAACGTTCTATCGGTTCTATAGGTTAATCCACCCCAGTAATCCTTCAGGTAATAGATTTTTGCACCAATTTCAGCCTGAAAGTTCCATATCTCAGAAGTTTTAATCAGCAGATTCGGTTCCAGGCTAAAGTAATCGTTGATTTCAACAGTAT
Source organism: Bacteroides sp. SM23_62_1 (assembly GCA_001304505.1). Taxonomy (GTDB): domain Bacteria; phylum Bacteroidota; class Bacteroidia; order Bacteroidales; family SM23-62; genus LJUQ01. Next base: position 3,048 of record LJUQ01000270.1, on the reverse strand, counting down.
AACCGCCCATCAGATAATAATGCCTTAACAAACGGTAACTTTCAAACTGCCTGTTGCCAAATTTTACCGATGCCTGGAATAATTGAGAAGCTGATAGTCCGATGTATAGCTGTGGTGTCGAATAATAAACCCCAATATTTGCATCAGGAATGAAAAGGATGTTATCAAGATTATTGATCAATAAATCATTTTCATCCCAGACAGTAATATCCTCCTTATCAATCTTAACCTGGTAGGCTGTTCCTGATAATCCGAATGATAATTGATTATTATCCAATAAAATATGATATGCATATGTGAGCTGAACACCTGTCCTGCTGACCATCCCCGACCGGTCGTTAAAAACATAACCACCCACTCCCACTCTTCCGATACTCGAATTAGCCTTATGTTTTTTTCTGATCGAAAGGCGTTTTAAAATGTAGCTGTTTCCAAGAATTCTTGTCTGGGCACTTAATGCATGGGTTTTAGGTGAGTTGCGGAATCCAATCCATTGTTCCCTGGCCGTGAGGTTGATGGATGTATAGGCATCACTACCGGCAACTGCTGGATTCAGGATGAATTTATTCATCATATACTGACTGTATAGTGGCAGTTGCTGAGATCTTACCTTGAAGGGAAATAACAGCATTAATAACGCAATACTGATCCTTAATATCTTGCTCAACTTTTCCACATTCGGGCGATAAATAATCCTGATTATATGCAGGAAAATTTTGTTATTTAATCTAAATGTTTCTATCCTCCTAATTCGTTTGAATCAGATCTGTTTATTTAACTATCTGATAATTGTTACAATCCCCGTCATGGGTTCTGACCCATCATTCAGCTTGATAACATAATAATATGAATCCACCGGAAGATCTCTGCCATTTGGTGCTTTACCGTCCCAGGGTTCGGGATACCCTCTTTCAGAACGGTATATGAGCCTCCCCCAACGGTCGAAAATCTCAACCTCCATATCAGGGTATGCAGTGGTTTCACCAAAATACCATGTCTCATTCACATTATCTCCGTTAGGTGTAAATGTATTTGGTATCTTCTGGAAGATATCTTCAACAGAACAGGAATATATATAAATAGTATCGAATTGCTCACATCCATATGCATTTGTAACCTTTACCCAGACGATTTGTCCACCCTGTGATACAGAAATCTCCCTGGTTGTTTCTCCGGTTGACCACAAATAAACCGTTCCATCATCACCGGCATCCAGGCTAACAGATTGGATTCCACATAAATTTGTGTCAGTACCCAGATCAACGACCGGTACAGGATAGACATACAGGGTTGTTGAAGTAGCATCAGTAATATTACAGGCACTTTCAAAGCGCACATAATATGATGTTTCTGCTGAAGGTGCTGTAATTGATAAGTTGTTACCTGTTCCGATAACAGATATAAGATTCGCATCATCATACCATACAGCCTCTGCCTCATCACCCATTAATCCACCTGTATAAGACAATATTATATTTCCATCACCCGGACATATTGTGTTGCGATCGATAAACGCATTGTCCGGAGAAACTGACAGGGTAAGGACTGTAACCGTTACACTTACTGCACTGGTTGTATCACAGGTACCTTCAAACCGGACAAAATATTCGGTAGTGGTATCAGGAGAAGCAATTGTTACATTGTTATCCTGTCCTACCTTGTTCATAAAATAATTATCTGAATACCAAACTGCTACTGCCCCACCCCCCGGCATTCCACCGGTGTAACTCAGTACAATACTGCCATCACCCGGACAAATATTATTCCGGTCGGTGGATGCTGATAATGGAGATTCAGAAGCAGAAGGCTGATCAATAACAAATGTGCTATCCTGAGAACAACCGTTGGCATCCGTAACTGTGACTGTATAGCTGCCTGGGATAAGGTCATTGATATCCTCTGATGTTGGTCCATGGTTCCAGGAGAAGGTATAACCAGCTGTTCCACCAGTGACTGTCAGATCAATTGCTCCATCATTCCCCCCGTTGCATGTAACATTTTTAATTACCCTGTTTATCAAAATAGCTGTAGGTTCGCCTATAAAAAATGTACTATCCAGGGTACAGTCTTTTGAATCCGTAACTGTGACCGTATAAGTGGTTGCTGTTAGATTAAATATATCTTCTGATGTCAACCCGTGACTCCAGGAATAGGAATATCCAGGCATACCTCCGCTGGTTGATATATCGATTGCACCATCGTTGCCACCCGGACATGTGACATTGGTAACCACCCTGTTTATCTGGATGGCCGGAGGTTCATTTATTATAAATGTACTGTCCTGAGAACAGCCATTGGCATCAGTAACAGTTACAACATAACTACCCGCTGTCAAACCGTAAACGTCCTCTTCAATGGGCCCATGATTCCACGAACAGGTATATCCGGGTGTGCCACCACTGATTGAAATATCAATGGAGCCCTCTCCTCCATTATAACATCCTGCATCTGCTATAATTTTATTAATTACCAGTGCCGGTGGCTCAGCAACATAGAATGTGCTGTCGACAGTTATACCCAGATCATCTGTTACTGTAACAGTAAAGTTGCCGCTTTGAAGTCCACTTACATCTTCAGTGGTTGCACCATGGTTCCATGAATATGTGTAGCCCGGCGTTCCTCCAGTAACAGTTATATCTATTGATCCATTATTCTGCGAATAACATCTGACATTCGTAATATTTCTGTTAATAACCATTCCGGTTGGTTCGGATACACTAAAGGTACTATCAAGTGTGCAGGCAAGGGCATCCGTAACAGTAACTGTATAAGTTCCTGTTGGTAATCCGCTTACATCTTGTGTTGTTGGTCCATGGCTCCACGAATAACTATATCCAGGTGTGCCTCCGCCCGGGGTAATATCAATTGCTCCGTCACTGCCTCCAGGAATGCTCACATGAGTAATAACCTTATTAATAATAATCACTCCAGGTTCAGTAATATTAAATGTGCTATCCTGCATGCAGGTGTTGGCATCGGTGACCGTAACCGTATAGCTTCCTGCCGCCAGGCCGCTCACATCCTCTGTCGTGGGACCATGGCTCCAGG
>LJUQ01000269.1 GCA_001304505.1 Bacteroides sp. SM23_62_1 | reverse complement strand
TCACCGCTATAGCAAATCAGTAAGGCGTGGCTTTATGGCCTATCTGATGAATGTGCTGGCACTGCTATTCAGATATCATCCGTAAGATTATATCATCCGGTCGGGCCAGCGGGAAAGGAGACTGAGAGCTTTCCTGATTGCCGTTGGAAACACCAGCCAGTGGGGATATAATGTCAATATTTGCCCGGAAGCCGATCCGGCAGATGGAATGCTGGATATGAATATTTTAAAAAGCTTTCCTTTTGTCGCTCTTCCCGGACTGGCGTACCGCCTTCTTTTAAGAAAACTTCACCGCTCGAAATATACAGATATAACCAGGATAGAGAAAGCCGAGATCATAGGGACCGGAGAAATTACAGGGCATATTGACGGAGAACCTGTCTTTTTTCAGCAAACCATTCAGATAAAGGTTATACCCGGATCACTCAAAGTGATAACAGGGGATATTTGATATCTGTCCCTTACTGGAAATTAAAATAGATTCCCCCAGCCCTGACCAGCCTGCTCATATCGTTATGAAGTATAATCGACCCACCGATTGTTGGCACAATTAATAATCCTTACAAATTGGGAATTGGAATTACTAAGTTTTGAGGCTCCTAATTTTTTTACTTTAACTCCGGTAGATTAACTTATCTGTCACAAAAATAAAAAACCCGGCTTTTCATGATATGATTCCGGATATCATGCCTGATATCATGCCTTTTTTATTACATTTGTTTAAATAAATGCCTTTAAGATGATATTTAATTTTAATAGTGATCATTATTCAATGAAATTCTATTAATTAATCTAAATTGATTTTCACCATTATTTGTAATTAACATATTTAATTGCAACAAACTGATATTTAATAACTTGTAACTTGCATCCTGCAACTAGCAACTTAAGTTAATTAGTTTTTTAATCCACTAAAACCTATTCTTATGAAAACAAGACTTTATGTAATGTTCCTTTTTGTTGCTTTCCTTCTGGGTGGTTGTACGACAAGAATTTTTGATTTTACTATTGTCTCCACAAAAAATGTTGATTTATCAAAGATGGGTACTTATGAAAGAGGTAGGCAAAGAGTTGAAGGCGAGGATTATGTTTACTGGATACTCGATATACCTCTTGGTATTCCAAATCTGAAAGAAGCTATCGACAGAGCAATTGAGGTTACACCTGGAGCTGTTGCACTTGTTGATGGTGTTGCTTACTCAAAATTCTGGTGGGCACTTCTGGTGGCACGTTCATCATACGTTGTTGAAGGAACTCCGATAATTGATCCTGCACTGGTGTCACTTGATAAAAGTTATATGGGAAAATACAATGTATGTAGGTTGGATAAGGAGGGAAATGTGAAAGAAATCAAAGCTATTACAGAAGATGAATATGAAGAGATGAAAAGTAAGATAGTAGCTTCTAAGTACAGATAGAATAAATTACAACCCATTTAATAAACATCTTACCAGTATCATTTGCCGAATTTACCATTTAATGAAGGTGGCGGGTAACCGGAATTCAAATTCTAAAATTGAAAACGAATAATGAATCCCAAACCCTTATACTAAACCTAACGGGAACCAGGAACCGAGAACCGAGAACCGAGAACTAAAAAGCCGGCCACTGGCCGGCTTTTTTAGTGAACCCGCTGGGTCTCGAACCCAGGACCCCATCCTTAAAAGGGATGTGCTCTACCAACTGAGCTACGGATTCAGCCTTATAATTCGGGGTGCAAATTTAATACCTATTAATTGTTTTCCAAAAGTTTTTATCAAGATTTTGGAAGCGTTGTATAAGAATTAAATTAAGTTTTTATTAACCAATTTGTTAGCATCTTAGACGAGAGTGAGCCACCACATGATACAGCTTTATTTTTCACCTGTGGGAAGTCATTTGACCAACTGGTTAAAAACTTTATATTTATACTTCATTTCTGAATGAATTTAACATGACCTATTCTCAATTATCCGGTAAGGTGGTGATCGTTACCGGTGCAACATCCGGTATTGGTTACGCCACCGCGAAGGTGTTTGCAGCGAATGGTGCCAGCACAGTTGTGGCCTCGATTGAAAAAGAAAAACTCCCTGATATCATGAAGGAGTTCGAATCCCTTGGTTATAATATTTTACCGGTATATACAGATGTAACCAGGGAAGAGGATTGTAAAAATCTGATTGATAAAACTATTGAAAAGTATGGCCGGATTGATATCCTTATAAACAATGCGGGGATTTCCATGCGTGCCCTTTTAGCCGATCTCCACCTTGATGTTATCAGGCGTGTTATGGATGTTAATTTCTGGGGAACGGTATATTGTACAAAATATGCATTGCCATACCTTCTGGAAAATTATGGATCGGTAATCGGGATTTCATCTATTGCCGGATTTAAAGGACTTCCGGGCAGAACAGGATATTCCGCATCAAAATTTGCACTGATTGGTTTTCTTGAGTCCGTCCGGATAGAAAACAGGAAAAAAGGTCTTCATGTATTGATTGTCGGCCCATGGTTCATCCGGTCAAATATTCGCAAGAATGCTCTTGGCCCCGATGGTCAGCCACAGGGGGAATCACCCCTGCCGGAAAAAAACCTCAGCTCTCCAGAATATGTAGCAGAAAAAATCGTGCGGGCCACACTCCTGAAAAAACGTACCCTGTTGCTGCCATGGCGAAGTAAATTGTTTGTCCCGTTGAACAGGTTGTTTCCGCGGCTGTTTGACAGGATCGTATATAATGAAATGGCAAAAGAACCGGATTCTCCTTTTCAATAATTCATAAACCGGAACCATGTACCAGACTGAAACAAATATCAGGGTCAGGTATGGTGAAACTGACCGTATGGGATATGTTTATTATGCTTATTATGCCCAGTATTTCGAGGTAGGACGGACGGAAATGCTCCGCACACTGGGTTTTACATACAGGCAATGGGAAGACAGCGGAATCATTCTCCCGGTTAAATCACTCTCCATTCAATATATTGCTCCTGCCACTTATGATGACCTGCTGGAGATCCGGACAATCCTGAAAGACAGACCCACAGCCAGGATAAGCTTTGATTATGAAATTATGAATGAGACGGGAGAGCTCCTGTGTACAGGCAATACAGTCCTTGTGTTTGCTGACGCCAGAACCCGCAGGCCAACCAGGCCTCCGGCTGAATTCATGAATGCCCTTTCACGGGTATGGAAAGTTTAACAATTGTTGCAATGGTCGCAGTGTCGCAATTGGGTCATTGGTTGCAATATCGCAATGGTCAGGAGTAATTCACATACAAATAATCATTTCCCGCATACGCCAATTAACCAATTTATCATTCCTTCCAGGGTAGAAAATAAACTTCCTGTTATCAAATTCTTAAAATTTTATCCCGGAACGTGTAATGAATTTTAATTCCGGTCGTCATTCATTTGAATGTTGCTAAAAACTAAAAAATGAATGTCTAACCTAACTTAATTAACATGAAAAAGATTATTTCAATTACATTGGTATTACTTGTACCTGTTCTTTTGTTTGCGCAGAATCCTGCAGTGGATAAATTATTTAACAAGTACCAGGGACAGGAAGGATTCACCACAGTGATGATCAACAAAGAGATCTTTAAGCTGATTTCGTCAACTGAAAAACATGAAGAAGAACTGGATAAACCGTTGGATAAAATTACAGGGATTAAAATCCTTGCCCAGGAAGATGAAGCAGTTATGGAAGGGTTGAATTTTTATGATGAGCTGAAAAAAGATCTTGATTTTTCGGCGTATGTTGAACTTGTGGTTGTAAAGGAAAAAGACCAGGATGTCTGGATTATTGCCCGTGAAAATAATGGAAGAATGGCTGAACTGCTGGTCATTGTTGGGGGTGATGATAATGCCCTTATATGGATACAGGGTGATTTCACCTTTGAAGAGCTTGCTCAATTGGGAGATATAGATGGATTAGAGCATCTGAATCTTCTTGACCATGATTGATTGAGATAAGTTCATTCAAGCACGATAAAAGTTATTAACTTTGAATGATCAGACCGGTTATGCTTAATGGAATCAAAAGAATTCAGGAAAAGGATTATTCCGCTTGGTCAGAAGCTGTTTCGATATGCATCTGGATTACTGCACGATAGTCAGGAAGCTGAGGATGTTGTTCAGGATATTTTCATCAAATTATGGAATATGAGAGACCGGATAGAGGAAGTGAAAAATCTGGATGCATTTACCTTCAGGATGACCAGGAACCTGTGTCTCGATAAAATTAAAGCCAGGAGGATCCGGTTTTTTGGCGATCCCGGTGAAGCAGGAGTTCCTGAACCTGAGGTTTATGAGCGGAATCCTGAAGAGCAAACCGAACTTAAGGATACAATCAGCAAGATCCATGGGATCATAAACAATTTACCCGAACAGCAGAAATCAATCATTCACTTAAGAGATGTTGAGGAATATTCATACGAAGAGATATCAGAAATGATGGGAATGGAGATTAATGCTGTCAGGGTTACATTATCGAGGGCAAGAAGAACGGTACGGGAAATGCTTTCAAAAATACACCAGCCATGGAAGATATGAAAAAAATAGAAGAACTGATTCGTAAGTATTATGATGGTGAGACCAGCCTTGAAGAAGAAAGGAAACTGCACTGGTTCTTTCAGACCAGTGACATTCCTTCTCATCTTCAATCCGATGCTGATATATTCCGGTATCATTATAAGCAAAGGAAGGAAGAACCATCTGCAGGACTGGAAGAAAAACTGATTCGATTATTACAGGATCAGGAGCATAAAAAAAGTTACTCCCTGTCTGGAAGATCCATCAGGCTGGTATCGGGTATTGCAGCTTCCATATTAGTTTTACTTGCGCTGTGGATGGGCATAGGCCGGGATTGGTCCGGCAAACAACAGGCTGGTACTTTTCAGGATACATATGATGATCCACAGCTGGCATATCTGGAAACTAAAAAAGTCCTGATAATGGTATCTGAAAAGCTGAATACCGGAACAAAAGACCTGGAGTATCTCAGGAAGTATGATGAGGGAATAGATATGCTTGGTCCGGTATTGTCGTTCAGCCCCAGTGTTCAAAGGCTTGATAAGCTCTCGAAATTCAATGAAGCAAAGGAATTAATTACTAAAAAACATTAATAATGAAAAAATTAACAATATTACTACTGATGATCATGGCCCCGTTTATTACAGGGGCCCAGACCGGACCTGTTGATAAGCTGTTTGACAAATATGCAGGGAAGGATGGCTATACAACAGTCTATATCACCAAGTATATGTTCAGTATGTTTAAGGATACGGATAATACCGATGAACCTGACGAGTTGAATGAAATACTTGGGAAACTGAATTCAATTAAAATTCTGGCTGTTGAAGACTCAGAACTGGTCACACCGAGGACAAATTTCTATGATGAAATTATGAAAGAACTACCAAGGGAAAAATATAACGAGCTAATGGTGGTAAAAGAGAAGGATTCTGATGTAGTTTTCCTTGCCAGGGAAGAGAAAGGTGTTATTGTTGAACTCCTCCTTATTGCCGGTGGATCCTCTGCCGATGATAATGTGCTCATAAGCATCCAGGGAGAGATCGACCTGGAAAATATATCAAAATTATCGAAGGGCTTGAATATCGGAGGTATGGAATCACTTGAAAAGATTGATGAATGACCGGTAGCAAAAAGCAGCCTGGATTTGGAGTTACAAGTACAGTATTCATTATACTTGGTATGATTATCTCCTGTACTACAGATATCAATAAGACAGAATCATTCAGGGATATTTTTGATTATTACAGGGACCAGGAAAATATCATTGCATTCAGTGTTCCCCCCTCGCTTATCGGTTTAATTCTGGAACAAGCTGAACAGGATGAAAATGAGCTAATCACGCTGATGAAAGATCTTTCATCATTCAGAATAATCAGCCTGAAGGAGCAGGATACAGATCAGCATATTAAGGATGATATGTTTAATGTCATCAATGAGTTCACTATCAGAAATGAATTCAAAGATTTCTTCATCTTAAGGAACAGTGAAGATAATATCATCATAAGGATTAAAGAAAATAAAGAAATCATTGGTGAAGCTATCATCATGGTCACAGAGGAGGAGGGATTGACAGTTATTAATCTCAGGGGAAAAATTGAACCTGATAATATAACAAGACTGATGAACAGCAGTGTGATTCAGGATATTGAAGAGTTATATTCACGATAACCTCCGCTCAAGAGCCATACAGAACAGATTAATTCTTTCTTAATTCAAATACTATTATTTCCGGTGGTATACCAATTCTTCCGGGAAAACCAATATACCCGATACCTGTATTCACATACAGATATTGATTCCCCAGCTTGTGCAATCCTTCCCATCTGGGATATTTCAGTTTAACAGGACTCCACCTGATCCGGCCTGCTCTTATCCCAAACTGAAATCCATGTGTATGACCTGATAAGGTAAGGCTGATATCCGTTTTACCGGCTACCTCCATGTCCCAGTGTGAGGGATCATGAGAGAGTAATATCTTAAAACAATCATCCGGTACTTCCGAAAGAGCTTTATGCAGATCCCCATATTGCTTGAAGGGAGGCAATCCCCAGTTTTCCACACCTACTATTGCTATCCGCTGGCCATCGCGCAAAATGAAGTCCGATTTATTCAGTAGTACCCTGAATTCCATTTTTTCCTCCTTTTCAATGATTTTTTCAATATTTCTTTTCTTTTCAATGGGATCATTCCA
>LJUQ01000268.1 GCA_001304505.1 Bacteroides sp. SM23_62_1 | reverse complement strand
AGCATCCTGAGAGTTCGATCCATAAATTCCAAATAATAATAAAAAGCCAGAAATATGAAATTTTAATTTCATGTGATTGAGATTTAACAATACATTTTAATAATTCGTTCTTTTATTTTTTCTACAGGAAAATCCTCAGGATTCATGACAAGATGAAATCCTGTTCCATCAAGTAAAGCTCCCAGTAAAATAGCTTCGGTACGAGGATCTTCATATCCTTCTGATTTGAAATGATTCGTCAGCATAGCAAGACTGCTCTGGATCAGATCCGACAATCTTGATTCTACAAGTTTCAGAACAGGTGGTTGCATGAAGACCATGAAATAAAGTTTCCAGAAATGAAGATCCCTATGCATGATAGCAAACATCTGTTCAATGAAAAACCGGATTTCATCTTTTGTTAGTACACCATCCTTATTCGGATCAAATATCCTGAATAAATCATCAATACCCTTGTGAATAATGGTTTTGATAATCTCTTCTTTGCTTTCAAAATAGTTATAAATCAGTCCTTTAGATATTCCTGCCCGTTCGGCAATTTTACTGATAGATGTATGGTAGTACCCTTCTGTAGCAAATAGTTCCAGGGCAGTATCTAATATAAGTCTTTTCTTGCTTTCCCTGATTTCTTCAAATTGCTGTTCAGTTCTGGGTGTCATATTATTAATTTTCGGTTGACCGGTCAGTCAAAATAATATTATTAAAAAACCATTCATGAAAATGTCTTATGACTGAACGGTTGGTCAAAGATAAATATTTTCTTTTAAAAACCAAAAAAATATTTAAAAATTTTATTTGAAAAGAATAAATACCTTTCTAGTTGTATTGACAAAGGGATTTTCTATTTTAGTGTAACTTTTTAATGGACAATTCGTCCTAATTTCAGACATTTATCCACGGAATGACAATTAAGGAATATAATAATAGTGTCGACAGCTATTCTGACGGATTGTATCGTTTTGTCCTGAAGAACATTAAAAATCCGGATATGGCCAGAGATATTGTACAGGATTCCTTTGAAAAACTATGGAAAAGAGTTAATGATGTATCTTACGAAAAGGTTAAATCTTATTTATTTACAACGGCTTATCATACATTGATTGATGCTATCAGAAGAGATAAAAGAATTGAAAAAATTGATAAAATAAATCCTGATAGATATTCACACGCAGAGCAATACAGTGACCTCCAACAAATACTTCATGATGCACTGGATAAATTGCCTGAAACCCAGCGTTCAGTTATCCTTTTAAGGGATTATGAGGGATATTCTTACAGGGAAATTGCTGAAATAACAGGATTAAATGAAGCGCAGGTTAAAGTATATATATACAGAGGCAGGGTATTTCTCAAGAGTTACATTATCAGAATGGAAAATGTTATTTGACAGATATGTTGGTAAATAGGGAAAATTATGAATTTTTTGTAATGGATTATCTGGACGGGAAACTCTCAGCCAGGGATAATGAGTTGTTTACAAGGTTTTTAAATGATCATCCTGATATCCTGGAAGAGGTAATGAATATTGGGCAAATTAGACTTTTACCTGGAGATTTCATCTTTCCTGATAAAGACCTCCTTAAAAAAGGCATTAAACAAGAATCTGTAAATATTTCTCATACTGAATACGGAGATTATTGCATTGCGTACCTTGAGGGTGATCTTTTACCTTCTGAAATAAATGATTTTGAAATATATTTAAAAAGATACCCCCATAAAAGAAAAGAACTGGAATTATTCCGGAAAGTCTATCTTAAGCCCGATACAAGCATTGAATTTGCTTCAAAGTCAAAACTGAAAAAGTTAACTATATATCAAAAACGCATTCGAATTATTTCTTCTCTTTCAACAGCAGCAGCTATATTGATACTGGCAATAATTTTTATTCAGCCAGGCTTTGATTACTTCAAACATTTGATTACCGGAAGAAATCAACTAAAGGATTTCAAAAATGAAATTATTTCAGGAAATGGTAGCCTAAAAGATGATGAAATAGAATTATTGAATCAATCCAGCGAACAGGATATTAAGGAACAGAAAAACCTGCTCACACCACAACATATATACACTATTCAGCCAAAAGATGAAGAAATTGTAAAAAAGATTGAAGAAATCCCTAGTGAAGACCTCATAATTCGTGAAAAAGTTTTACTTAAACCGGTCTCCTCTATTCAGGCTTATCTGGAGATGCAAGCTCACCCATCTCCCGACAGATTATTAAGTATTCCAAAAAGGAATTTAATAACTTCTGAAGAATACCTTACAATTATTGAATTTGCAGGTGATCGGTTAAAGAAAGATGTAATTCAGAAGATTTCTGTCAGCAAAGAACATAATTTAACTTTCTGGGATCTGGCATATACTGGTTTTAATGGACTTGATAAAATATCGGAAGGCAGCTATGCACTGAACAGGGAAATTGATGAGAAAGGCTCTGTCAGAAGAATCATGTTCGAAACTCCTGTGATTGGTTTATCAATTCCATTAAAGGGCAACAAAAATCCTCAGTAACTTTTTTACCTTCCTGAACGTCCTATACTCAGTAGCAACAATAAATAATTACAGATATGAAAAAGATATTTGTACCAATCATTATCCTGTTATTCATTCAGAAAGGATTTTCTCAGGAACAGGATACGACAGCAATAAAAGTTGGTAGGAAAAATATAGTCACTATAACTGAAGACAGTAACCGGACGGATGTCAGGATTTTAGAAAATGATGTGATTGTAAATGTAAATGAAAAAGATGATACGGTAAGAATTAAACTTGGTAAAAAAGGGATTACAATAACTGAAACAGATGAAGGCACTAATGTTGAAATTATCGATCTGGATGATTATGAAAAGCACAAATGGAAAAAGAAAACATCAAAATTTAAAGGACACTGGGCCGGCTATGAACTGGGAATGAATAATTTTCTGGATAAGGATTTCAAATTTGCAGGAACCAAACCTGAAAACAGATTTCTTGATCTCAATACAGCAAAATCGTGGAATAGCAATATAAATTTTATTCAGTACAGTCTTCCTATGTCTCGCGGATCAGGTTGGATAACAGGATTGGGATTTGAGTGGAATAATTATTATTTTGACAGGAATAACAGCATTGCCAAGGATTCTACTGGCTATATAGGACCGGTTTATCCTCCTGACGGGATAACCTATCAAAAAACCAAAATAAATACAACCTATCTTACTCTTCCCTTATTGCTTGAATTTCAGTTTGGAGAGAAGAAAAACGGATTCATCTCTTTTGGTGTTATAGGGGGACTTAAACTTCATTCAAACACAAAAACTAAATATATTGACGGAGGATCAAAAGAAAGATCAAAAATCAAAGATGATCTTAATTTATCACCTTTAAGGTATGCAATAACAGTTAGGGCAGGATATAAATTCCTTAAGGTCTATGCAAATTATGGTATGATACCGGTATTTAAAGAAAATACAGGTCCTGAAATATATCCCATAAATTTGGGTTTAATCCTATTTTCTTTTTAGTCAAGCATCTCCCTTTGTATAAAATCATCTGGCTGCCTGAACTTTTGCCATATTGTCATTCCGGATAATCCAACACAATCAATAATAAATGGCTTCTGACAGGCGGCCTCTTTTTTATTGCGATATCTCTCTGTTTTGTTAATTTTGAGCGATCAAAACAGCTGACAGATGAGATTATTATTAATAAGTAATTCTACCAATGCAGGGGAAGCATACCTGGACCACCCAAAAAAACAAATAAAGAATTTCCTTGGTGAAATTCCGATTTCTGCCCTGTTTGTTCCTTATGCAGGAGTTTCCATTTCTTTTGATGATTATGAATTGCGTGTAAAAGAAAGATTTAATGAAATTAGCCATGATATAATATCTATACATCATTTTTCAGATCCGGTTAAAGCTGTTGAATCAGCCAAAGCCATTATTGTTGGAGGAGGAAATACATTCCGGTTGCTGAAATTAATACAGGATTATAAGTTGATTGAACCAATTCGGGAAAGAGTATTCTCAGGAACACCTTACATAGGCTGGAGCGCGGGAGCCAATGTTGCCTGTCCGACAATATCTACAACCAATGATATGCCGATTGTTCAACCTGAATCATTTGAAGCTTTTAATCTGATACCTTTTCAAATTAATCCGCATTTTCTAGATGCCAATCCCGAGGGACATGCCGGAGAAACCAGGGAAATGAGGATTGAAGAATATATAGAGTTGAACAGGAATACATTTGTTGTTGGTCTCAGGGAAGGAACAATGTTCAGGGTTGTAAAGAGTAAAATTGAACTTATCGGCCCCCGGAATGCACGAATCTTTAAATACGGTCAACCTCCCAAGGAGTTAAAACCGGGAGATAATTTCCAGTTCATGATAAATTGAAATCGTCTTTTTCATTTCACAGCTTGGGTTATGAATTTTTCCTGCTATCCATATATTTTCCTGATTTTCTCACGTTTATAGTTTAATTATCTGAGCTTTGAGAATCTTACGGAATATATTACTTATCGCTTCACTTTCTGTCACCAGCCTTTTAGCAGCTATTGTGATTATTTCTCTGGTATATGAAGATAAAATTGCTCATTATGCGATTGAAGAAATAAACAAATATATCAGAACACCCATTGAAGTAAGAAAAATATCCTTTACCTTGTTAAGAAAATTTCCTGATGCAACGATCAGATTCAGGGATATATATATCAAATCTGTTCCGGATTTTGAACAGGTCCAATTCTCAGATATTAACACCGATACATTGCTTTATGCAAAAGATATATCTATTCAGATGAATCTGATCAAACTGCTTAAGAATCAGTATATAGTTAAGGAAGTAAACATTAATGACGGAATATTAAATCTCTTTAATGATCAAAATGGCTCAGGGAACTATAAATCCTGGAAAACCGGAAAAGCTGTTGAGTCGCCTTCGTTCAGGATTGAATTGCAGCATGTAAAAGTTGCTGAGGTTTATCTGCAAAACTATAACCTGGCTAAGAAAATAAATCTCCGGGCAAAAATCGATAAATTAACTTTACAGGGTGATCTAACCGCAAAGGAATATCAATTGAATTTTTCTTTTGATGGAGATATAATCAATTATATTTCAAATGGTTTTGATTATTTATCTGATAAAAAGGTTTTAGTAAAGTCTAATATTCATGTGATTGAAAAAAATTTTCAAATTTTAAGTAGTGATCTCCTAATAGAACGGTTGCGATTCAATATTGAGGGAATTGCAAAGTGGGATAAAAAAATTATGATGGACATGGTTATTTCGGGCAATGACCTGAATATTGAAACACTGATAAAGCATTTACCTTTAAAAAAAATGGCAACAGATTTATCCAGATACAGAGCATCTGGCATTTTAAACTTTGAAGCTCATATTTCAGGACTTTACTCAAATAAAGAGATGCCTGAAGTAGAAGCGGATTTCTCTTTAAATAATGGTTCAATTTATAATCATCGTCTTGGAAGAAACTATGAAAAGATAGAACTGACAGGACAATTTACAAATGGGACTGAACATCATGCCAGAACTTCTGAAATCAATATCTGGGACGTTAATGTTGAGAGCAGGAATTCAAGGCTGGGAGGAGCCTTGAAAATAAAAGATCTTGTCCAACCGGATATTAATTATCAAATCAAAGCTAACCTGGACTTAGAAGATATCCTTCCATATTTTAATACTGAAAAACTCGAATATTATAATGGATCACTAATGATTCAGATGGATATTAAAGGATCACAGGATAGTCTTTTCAGAATAAAAAAGGAAAACCTTTTGAACTGGCAATATAGTGGTGTTGTGATTCCTGAAAATATTCAATTCAAAATGGTTGATAATCCATTAATATTCGAAGAAATAAACGGTTCATTGATTTTTAAAAATTACTTGTATTTAAATGATTTAAGTTTAATTATCT
>LJUQ01000267.1 GCA_001304505.1 Bacteroides sp. SM23_62_1 | reverse complement strand
TACCTCATCTTCATCAATCCTTATTCCATGATCTTTGATAATACTATTCTGAATCAGCTGCCATTTTAGGTCATTTTCGAATTTTGGATATTCCTTTTCGATTTGTTCTGCAGTTATTTTTTCTTTATTGACCGCTGCAAGCCATTTTTTCAGAAATTCCTCAGGCAGATTTATTTTTAACCTATTCATCAAAGTATTTTTCGCATCGATTTTAAACCTGTATTCACTGTTTTGTGCCAGTCTGGTTTTCAGCTCATCAGTTATTTTTCCGGTAAATTCTGCATCATTCTGAACTGCATCCTTGCCATATATTATGTCATAAAGCTCTTTGTTTAACTCTGCTTTCTGAAACCGGGAGATCTCCCTAATTGTGAAACGAAAATCAGGTGTAATCACAGGGATCTGTTCCTTTTCGATATTCAGTAGTGACGCAAGTTCGTTATTATCCGGAAAGGCTTTTCTGACATTTAAAAAAACAGTATCATCTGTCTTTTTACCAATAAAGGAATCTATCACGCTCTTATCTTTAATCACTTCAAGTGAAAAGGATGAGGCCTCGGCTGATATTCCTTCCTCCACAATCTTCCCAGTTTTATCTACCTGGTGGAAATCACCCTTAAGAACTTCGTTTCCGGTGATCTCATCTAATTTCAACATAGTACCAAAGCGCCTGGCATAATTATCCCTGGTCTCATCAATCATTTGATTATCTATTTGTATTTCATAAACTGGCACCTTATCCTTCGTTGAAATTTGTACCTCGATTTCTGGTGCAAGACCAAGATCAAATTCAAATTCGAAAGTTGTCTGGTTATCCCAATCAATTTCCTTGTTGTTATTTTCATTTGGAAGAGGTTCACCCAATATATTTAACTTCTCGTCTGTTAAATATTTTGATATTGATTCCGAAATGATTTTATTAATCTCTTCAATCAGAATAGATTTCCCATATAGTTTTTTGATAAGGCCTGCCGGTACTTTCCCGGGCCTGAATCCAGGCATCCTGACATTCTTCCGGTAATCCTTCAAAGTATTTTCAACGCGCTCCGCATAATCATCATGTTCAACTCGTACTTTCAGAATTGCGTTCAGCTCATTTACATTTTCCCTTGCGATATTCATTATTTTTAATTCAATATATTGCTGCTTTAAAAAAACCGCCAAATCAAAGAATTTATCTATAGTTTTGGCGGTTGAAACATACAGATGCGGATGAAGGGACTCGAACCCCCACGCCGTAAGGCACAAGATCCTAAATCTTGCGCGTCTACCAATTCCGCCACATCCGCCTATATTCAGGCTGCAAATTTATTCTTTTTTAATATAACTGGCAAATCGTTGGAGCATGGAGCATGGAGCATGGAGCATGGGGCATGGGGCATGGGGCATGGAGCATGGGGTGTGGAGCATGGGGTGTGGAGCATGGGGTAATGAGATTAAAGGAGAAATAAATTAACCGTTAAATGGTTAAAGCGCAAATGTTAAATGGTTTTCACAGCTCATGAAACAATTTAACAATTTAACAGTTTAACAATTTAACAATGTATACGATTACTGTTATCAAAAAGAATCATTTCATTATATTTGTGTGAATGTTATGGTTATTTTGTACCTGCCTTATAGTTGGAAATGAGTAAGATTAAACTAAATGTGCTGGGAATATCCTACAGTCAAACACAATCAGGGGCTTATGCTCTTGTTCTGACTGAGGAAAACGGAGATAGAAGGATTCCCATTATAGTTGGTGGCTTTGAAGCCCAGTCTATTGCCATACAACTCGAAGGATTGAAACCTCCTCGTCCTTTGACACATGACTTATTTTTAAACTTTGCTGTTTCATTCAAAATAGACCTGCTTGAAGTAAATATCCATAAACTTGAAGAAGGTGTGTTTTACTCAAAGCTCATCTGTGATGATGGTAAAAACCGGCTTGCTGTTGATGCAAGAACATCCGATGCCATTGCCCTGGCATTACGTTTTAAATGCCCTATCTATACCACTGAAGAAATTATGGAAAGGGCAGGGATTGTTCTGGAATTCGGAAAAGAAAGCACAGGAAAGGGTACTCAAAAAGAAACAGGACAAATCAGCCCGGAGGATTCTTCTTATCCCAGCAAATCCATCGAGGAATTCAAGAACTATTCCAACGATGAATTAAAAGAAATGCTTCAAAATGCAATAAACAATGAGGACTATGAACGTGCTTCTATGATAAGGGATGAAATCAATAAGCGAAAGAACAGCTAATGCTGAAACCTGAATGAAAAAGATTCTTACCTTTCTTGTCCTAATCCTTATGATTTTTTGCAATGGTCTTTTTGCAACCTCCCACACTGCTGAAAATGCTATACTTTCCCAGGATTCATTAACAAATTCGCCAGATCAGGGATTACAAAAAGACACCACAGGAATGGATGATTTGGCGTCCGCTATGAAATCAAAATTGCTGGATGAAACAAACCAGGTTGTTCCCAGAACATTTCATTTTAGTTTTAACATTATCCGTATTTTACGCGGTATTGCCGGAATGATTATACTGGTTCTGATCGCATATCTTTTTAGTACAAACCGGAAAGCAGTATCGTGGAAAGTAGTTGGCACCGGACTTGCCATTCAACTCCTGCTTGCAATTTGTATCCTTTGGATCCCGGCAGTACAAGTATTCTTTGAATATGGAGGAAAAATATTTGTCAAGGTTATTGATTTTACCTATGCAGGAACAGAATTCCTTTTCAAATCTTCAGAAACAGGTAAAATTGAACCTCCCCTGTTAAATTTTGTTGTTACTATCCTGCCAACCATTATCTTTTTTTCTGCCTTAACAAGCGTTCTATTTTATTTTGGTATTATCCAGGGCATCGTTTATGCACTTGCCTGGGCACTCAGCAGAGCTCTTAAATTATCTGGTGCAGAGAGTCTGTCAGTTGCCGGTAATATTTTCCTTGGACAAACTGAATCACCACTTATGATTAAAGCCTACCTTGAGAAAATGAGTCATTCCGAGATCATGCTGGTTATGTCTGGAGGCATGGCAACACTTGCAGGCGGAGTTCTGGCAGTATATATTAATGTCCTTGGAGGGGACGATCCGGTTCAGCGATTAATTTTTGCTAAACATCTGCTTACCGCATCAGTCATGGCCGCTCCGGGAGTAGTGGTAATCTCAAAAGTACTGGTACCACAAACTCAGGATATTGAAAAAGGAATAAAAATCTCGAAAGACAGGATTGGTAAGAATGTCCTTGATGCCATTACAACAGGCACATATGAGGGATTACGACTGGCTGTGAATGTGGCCGCCATGTTGCTTGTATTTCTGGCATTCATCGCAATGATTAATTATATCTTTCTTAAGATTGGTGACTGGACTTCTTTAAATGGCATGATCGAGACAGCAACTCATGGACAGTTTCATGAATTATCCCTTCAATTTCTTCTTGGTTATTTATTTGCTCCCATCATTTGGCTTACAGGTGTTTGTGGAGAAGATATAACGCTGGTGGGAAGGCTCCTGGGTGAGAAAATTATTCTGACAGAGTTCATAAGCTATCTGAGCCTTGCAGATTTAAAATCAACTGCAGCATTTAGTGAAACCAAATCCATTATCATGGCAACCTATATATTATGTGGGTTTGCAAACTTTGCTTCAATCGGGATCCAAATAGGAGGTATGGGTGCATTGGCACCAGGACAGAGAGTTTTATTATCACGTTTCGGACTCCGGGCCCTGCTTGCCGGAACACTTGCTTCACTCCTGTCAGCCACAATTATTGGTATGATTATCGGGTAATCAGGTTATTATAAAAATTGACTGACATCATAATAGTCCATGCCTTTACTGTATGAATGAAATTAAATAATTTAAAAGGTACAAGGGAATTATCACAAGAATTTACCTTTGTCAAAAAATTCCTTTATATTGCCTTTTGCTATCTTAATGAGGTTCTCCAGACTTAAAATCATCCCTCAATAGGTTTAATAATTGCATAACAATGAAAAAGCAAAATTATGGCAGAAGAAAAAAAACAATTGGTTGATTGGAGCTCATATACAGTCCTGATTGCTGAAGACGATCCGGCAAATTACAAATTGCTGGAAAGTCTTCTGAAAAAAACAAATATCAATATTATTCATGCAGAATCAGGAATTGAAGCGGTTAATATCTGTGATGCATACAAAGAAATTGATATCGTTCTGATGGACATTCAACTGCCGGAATTGGATGGTTTTGAAGCAGCTCAAAGAATTAAAGTGAAAAAACCAGATATTCCTGTTATCATACTAACTGCAAGTGTTTTTAATGGTGAAACGGTAAAACCAAAGTATACATGCTATAATGGTTTTATATCTAAACCTTTCAACCTGAACCACTTAATTGAGACTGTCAGCAGCTTTTTATCCGATAGTTGATATACTTTTATGGTTTATTGTTGAAATGGTGAATTGGTCAATTGGTCAATTGGTCAATTGGTATATTGTGTGAGGATTGGGAATTAGTGGTTGTCATGAATTGGCAATTTTGAATCTGGGTAAGGGCATAAGTTACTGCCGATTGCCAATCGGCAGCAGTCTTTACCCCGGGTGTAACAGAAAAGTCCGGTTGCTAACCAGATATATTCCAAAAACATGGTTGAAGGCAGAAAAGGGGTTGATTGCTGGTTGCATAATCCTCGTGTATGGTTATTTAATATTCTCTAACAATTGTGACCATTAAAACATTTAAGCCATTTGAGGCACTTGAGGCAATTAAGGCATTTAAAGCATTAAGACATTTGAGGGCATTCTACTATTAACATCCATACAGGATTGCTCTTTATCTAACTAAAGAATACTTAAACATTTGATTGCTTTCTGGACATTCATAACCATCATTAGTATATCCTATCTGCTGTTGATCGCTTCTTTTCTGGTTGGATGGATCAGGATTAAAGAATTCCGAAAAGCAGGGATTCATTCTCAACCCTACCTGTCTGTTGTCATACCGCTTAGAAATGAATCATTCAATATTCAAAACCTGTTAACTGACCTTTTAATACAGGATTACCCCAAAGAAAAGTTCAATGTTATCCTGGTTGATGATCACTCGAATGATTCCACATTAAAATTGATCAATCAGTTTAACAGAAAAATAAATTACCGGATCATTCAGCTTGCTGATAATGAATATGGAAAAAAAGCTGCATTAATCAAAGGATTAAAAGCATCAGATTCTGAACTGGTCCTGACTACAGATGGTGATTGCAGATTGAAAAAAAACTGGATATCCGAGATGGCGGAATTTTATTCATCCAGACCGGCAAAACTGATTTTTGGACCCGTACTTTATTCAGAAAGTAAAAGATTCTGGAATATGATGCAAAACCTGGAATTTCTAAGTCTTATTACCGGTGCAGCTGGTTTATCCGGTATACACAGGTCCATACTGTGCAATGCAGCGAATATGGGATTTGACAGAGCATCATATCTCCAGTTTGCAAATCATCACAAAACAGAAATAGTATCCGGCGATGATGTCTTCTATCTTCATTGGTTGAAAGAAAAATATCCTGATGAAATTCATTTTTTAAAATCACGATCTTCATTTGTTATAACATCCCCACCGAAAAGTCCCGGGGATTTTCTAAGTCAGCGTATCAGGTGGACATCAAAAAGCAGATATTACCGTGACCGCGATTTAATCATAACTGCACTTATTATATATTTTGTCTCATTTGTTTTACTGTGTTTACTGGCAGGTTCAATTTTCAGTAAATTATTCCTCCAGGGATTTCTGGTATTATTTTTTGTTAAATGCATGGTTGATTTCATATTTCTTTATGAAATGGCTTCATTTTTTAAGATCAGATATCTTCTGAAGGTATTTCTGCCTTTGGAATTTATTTATTTCTTCTATACCAGTATTATTGGCTTTGTCGGGAATCTGTTTTCATTCAGATGGAAGGGGAGAATAATT
>LJUQ01000266.1 GCA_001304505.1 Bacteroides sp. SM23_62_1 | reverse complement strand
AATAACAGAACGCCAGTCTGTCCCGCTCGGGCAGGCAAAGAAAATGCCAGGCTCAAAAAAACTACTTGCCTGTTACTCAATACTTCACAATCCCTGATATTAACCCCAATATCCAAAACCCACCTCCTTACCCAAACATGTCAATTCTCCATTATTCCATCATTCCTGATCCCCAAATCCTAAACCCACACCCACAAATAAACCAATATACCAAATACACCAATAAACCATTCTCCCCGATTGTATCCAAAATACCACAAACCCAAACCCATACATACCAATATTCCATTATTCCATCATTCCTCATCCCCAAATCCTAAACCCACACCCACAAATAAACTAATATACCAATACCCCAATAATCCAATCTCCCCGATTGTCCGATATTGTACGGAATTGTTTCATAAATGAACAACATCTTAATGTAGCCTATCAGAGCAATAAGTCGCTAACTGCCTGGTTATTAACCCAATTGGCTTAATGGCATATTTATTGTTTTTTCTCTATTTTATCCAGAATCCGTTAATATCATGAGACTTCTCCTCCTTCTGTTTCTCTTTATTGCCTTCTCTTTATGTGGATACGGTGCTGGTGCCACCGATGACAGAAAAGTTTGTACTACTTTCAGGGTATTATCTGATGCCCCGGTAATTGATGGATTGCATGATGATCCTGCATGGCAGGGTATTGAATGGGAAACGTGTTTTATTCAGCATGAGCCTTATGAAGGAAAAGAACCATCGCAGGAAACAGCTTTCAAAATTCTTTACGATGATGACAATGTTTATGTTGCCATTCGGGCTTTTGATACCAACCCTGACAGTATAATCAGGCGATTAACAAGAAAGGATGATATCGATGGAGACTTTGTAGGCATACTGTTCGACAGTTATCTTGATTATCGCACTGCTTTTGCGTTCATGGTCAGTGCAGCAGGTGTCAAAATGGATTTTATAATTTCGAATGATGGTGAAAATGAAGACGATACATGGGATCCTGTATGGTGGGTAAAATCTTTTATTGATGAAGAAGGTTGGACAGCAGAAATGAAAATCCCGCTGAGCCAGTTACGTTTCGATAAAGATAAGGAACAGGTCTGGGGATTAGAGGTTATCCGGTCGTTATACCGAAAGGATGAACTATCACTATGGCAGCGTATCCCGCGGGATGCATCCGGTTTTGTTCATCTCTTCGGTGAATTACATGGCATTTCAGGTATCTCCCCGAAAAGGCAGGTTGAAATCGCTCCCTATGTAGTAGCCGCTACAGAGAGGTTTGAAAAAGAGACAGGGAATCCATTTGCAACAGGAAAACTAAACAGACTAAATGCAGGTGTTGACGGTAAGATCGGTGTGACCAATAATATGATCATCGATTTCACCCTGAATCCTGATTTTGGGCAGGTCGAGGCTGACCCATCCCAGGTTAATCTGTCTGCATTTGAAATCTTTTTTGAAGAAAAGAGACCATTTTTTATCGAAGGTAAGAATATTCTGAATTTCCCCCTGAACTTCTTTGATGGGGATGATATGGCCGCAGAAAATCTTTTTTATTCACGCCGTATTGGCCGTAGCCCCCAATATTTCCCTGATCTGGAAAGTAATGAATATATCGATATGCCTTCAAATACATCCATCCTGGGTGCTGCCAAACTCACCGGGAAAACAAAAAACGGTCTTTCAATAGGTATCCTTGAAAGTGTTACCGCAAAGGAAAGAGCTGAGATCGATCGCGAAGGTGAAAGGCGGCATGAAACCGTTGAACCCCTTACGAACTATTCACTAACAAGGATACAGAAAGACTATAATGAAGGGAATACATTTGTCGGGGGAATGTTTACTACCACAAACCGTTTCATGGATGATACCGGTCTGGACTTTTTACATACCTCGGCATATTCAGGAGGAATTGACTTTAGTCACAGCTGGAAAGACAGAACCTATAGCGTCATGGCCAAAACCTATTTCAGTCATGTCAGAGGTTCCGAGGAAGCTCTGATCGGTACACAGGAATCATCTGCACGGTATTTCCAAAGACCCGATAATGATTATGCAAAACTGGATTCAGGGCGAACATCCCTGTCCGGTCATGGAGGAACAGTCGCTATTGGCAGATTTGCTAACGGACACTGGAGATATGCAGGATTTATATTCTGGAAGTCACCCGGATTTGAACTCAATGATATTGGTTTCATGACAAATGCCGACTGGATCATGCAGGTTTTCTGGGCTGGATACAGGATATGGGAACCTTTCAGCATATTCAGGGAACTGAACATAAATTTCAACCAGTGGACAATATTTGATTTTGGTGGTAATCTCAATTACAAGGGAGGGAATGTTAATTTTAATATGCAGTTCAAAAACTACTGGCATTTTAATACCGGTTTTAATCCTCAATTTTCAGGCCGCTCCAATAATCTACTGCGTGGCGGCCCCTCCATTCTTGTGCCTGGCAGTAACAGTACTTGGCTCAATGTTATGTCAGATCAACGAAAAAAATTCACCTATGGCATCATGACCCAACAAAACTGGGGTAATCAGAAAAGTAGCAGAAACCAGTTTTATGGAATATTTTTGTCCTACCGGCCCATTAATGCATTGAGTATTTCCATGAATCCTTCACTGAACCAGTCAGACAGAGAAATGCAGTTTATTGAGACCATAACATATGAACCGGATAACAGGTATATATTTGCTGCCATAGACCAGACAACATTACGTTTATCATTGCGCTTAAATCTGAGTATTACTCCAAATCTGACACTTCAGTACTGGGGACAACCCTTTATTTCTGTCGGTAATTACAGCGACTTCAAGAAAATTACCCATCCACATGCCGATAAATATATTGATCGTTTCTATACATTTACTGACGAAATTACATATGATGAGGTTGATGATGTCTATCAGATTAATGATGAACCCGGTCTGAGCTATCAGATCGATAATCCCAATTTTAACATTAAGGAATTCAAGTCAAACTTTGTTGCCCGATGGGAATATACTCCCGGATCAACCCTCTTTATCGTCTGGTCCCAGGGAAGAAGCAGCTATGATGCCGGTGGCGAATTTAACCTCAGACAGGATATGAATGATATGATTGATATCCATCCACATGATATATTCCTGATTAAATTATCTTACCGGTTTGGATTATGATTTTTTTAAATTGGTTATTCATCCCCCGGACTTTAACAGGACTCATGATCCACCATAAAGGTGACTGAATAGCAAAAAACTGCCTCCGGCAGGCCTTTTTTATCTCTCGTACCGCTTTTGAAAGCAAAATTGAAACGTGGATTATTCGTCCGCCTCCGGCGGACTCATGATCCACTATGAGGCGGCCTAATAAAAAAAACTGCCTCCGGCAGGCCTTTTATCTTTTTCGAACTACTTATGAAAGCAAGCTTTCAACCTAGTTCTCAAAAGATAAAACCTTTCCGCAAAGGCGGAAAGGTTTTTTTGTTATTGTCGGGGTGAGTGGATTCGAACCACCGACCTCGTCGTCCCGAACGACGCGCGCTAACCTGACTGCGCTACACCCCGGAATTGTTATTTTTCGGGTATCCTCGTCAAGTATGCAAATATCAACTGAATTGACTCCCCCCTCTCTCGCGAGAGAGGGAGCACAGGGGGGTGAGTCCAGACAAAGATACAACATATTATTTTCCAAAAACCTGTATACACTCATCCAACAGTTCCTGCCTGTCGACTGGCACTACCCCCACTTTTTCACAAACCAGTCCGCCCGCAAGATTCGAGATGGTGGCAATATATTCAGTATTCAACCCGGCCGCCAGGCATAAACTTGCAAGGCTGATAACCGTATCACCCGCTCCTGATACATCTGCAACATCACGAATCTCTGAAGGGATATGATAGTACCCCTCATGCGTGCTGATGAAAACACCCAGTTCAGAAAGTGTAAGCAAGACTATACTAATCCCCTGCTGCTCATGAAGGAATGTCCTGGATATATCATAGATTCTGGCATAATCGCTCTTTGCACAGTTAACTGTTAATCCTCTGATAAATTCCCGGAAATTGGGTTTAAATAGACTTACCTTTTCATACTCAAGAAAGTTCCTGTATTTTGGATCTGCCAGGGTAGGTATATCTGCCTGATTGGCGGATTGAACAATGCTCCTGATCAGAGTTGATGTAATAGATCCTTTATCATAGTCCTGAAAAACAATCGCATCAATATTCCCTGTTGTAATAAGTTCGGAAATCTGTTGGTCAAATAACTGTTCTATCTCTGGAGACAACGGAAAATCAATTTCTTCATCCACCCTCAGAAGGTGCTGCCTGTCACTGATTATCCTGGTCTTTACAGTTGTAATCCTGGATTGATCGATCAGAATTCCAATATCAGACAGATTCTCTTCTGTTAGCAATTCTATAAAATCTTCCTTTCTGTTATCATCACCAATAACGGAGCAAAGAATAGGTGTAGCTCCCATAGCCTTAATATTAAGCGCCACATTTGCGGCACCCCCGAGTCTGCGCTCCTGGTTATGGATGTTTACAATAGGAACAGGTGCTTCCGGTGATATGCGTTCTACAGTCCCCCAGATATAGGAATCGATCATGACATCCCCGATAACCAGTATTTTCAGATCTTCGAACTTTTTAAAAGCTGCTTTTATCTTTTTTATTTCCAAAAGAAAAATAATTAATGGTTGTTCATCCCGCCTTTCCACCCCAGATCGGTCTGTCGCAAGATGGGGCTAAAAGTATAAATTAATTTAATAGAGAACGTAATCCTTTTATGAATTAATATGGATCAACATCCGGAACGGTATTTAATCCTTTATATTTCCCTGCAATTGCCCAATTATTGATTATGTTCCGGATTTTGCTCTTGGTCTCATTCAGATTAGCTGTTCTCGGTATCTTGATAAGAATATCCCGGATATACCAGTTTTTTATTTTTCTGATGAGCGGATAATGAGGGCCAAGAACGTCAATGCCTTTGATATTCTTGAACTCAAGGACTATCCCCCTGGATGCTGAATCCAGAATTGTATTTTTTCTATGCCTGAGGGATATTTTGATCAACCGGTAAAATGGAGGATACCTGAATGATTTTCTTTCAGCAATTTGATGCCTGTAAATCGCATCATAATTATTAATCAGAATATATTTAATAACAATATTTTCCGGATCGGAAGTTTGCAGAATAACCAGTCCTTTATGATATTTTCTTCCTGCTCTCCCAGCGACCTGAGCAAGGAGCTGGTAACTTCTTTCAAATGCTCTGAAATCAGGAAAATTTAACAGGTTGTCTGCATTCAGTATGCCAACGAGACCAACGTTATCGAAATCCAGTCCTTTTGACACAATCTGGGTACCAATAAGGATATCTGTCTTTTGCTGCTCAAAATCAAAGATGATCTTCTCATAGTTTTTCCTTGAATGTGCAGTATCAAGATCAAATCTTACAATTTTCGCATCAGGGAAAAAAATGGCAAGCTCTTCTTCTATTTTTTCCGTTCCAAATCCCCTTGTCTGCAGTGCAGTCTCATAACATTGCGGACAGGTTACCGGAATTTTTATTGTGTACCCACAGTAATGACAAACAAGCTGTTGTTCCAGCTTATGATACGTCAGGCTTACATCACAGTTCCTGCAGTGAGGAATCCATCCGCATGAAATACATTCAATATACAAAGAAAATCCGCGCCGGTTTTGAAACAGAATTACTTGTTGTTTCTTTTCAAGTACATCTTCCATCTCCTCTAATAAAACCGGTGAAAAATGGGATTTCATTATTTTCTTCCTGTATTGTTCCCTCAGATTAACTACCCGGATCTCAGGCAATTCAATTTTGCTGTAACGTTCATTGAGACTAACATACCCATATTTCCCGCTTAATGCATTATAATATGTATCAAACGAAGGTGTGGCAGTACCAAGCAGGACATTTGCATGATGCATATTTGCGAGTATGATGGCGGAATCCCTCGCATGATAACGAGGTGCTGCATCAGATTGCTTGTAAGTGTTTTCATGTTC
>LJUQ01000265.1 GCA_001304505.1 Bacteroides sp. SM23_62_1 | reverse complement strand
TATTTTAACAAGGTATACATCGGGATTACCTGATCCGGATTCTTCAGTGGTCCCCACAACCAGGTATCCTCCCTGGTCATATATCAGACCCCATGCTTCTTTATCTGCATTATCCTGGATTGTTGTTTCAAAGGTTACAAAATCATGATCAGGCCTTTTCTCAAGATTCCAGGGTTCGCAGGAGAAAAGAAAAATGAGTACCAGGATTAAACAGGATCGGAGTATTAATATGTACATGTTGTTAGATAAAGATAAGTCAGATTATAACTTCAGGACAGGAACTAAAATACTGAATTTTACTTTATTGGGCAATAAAAAAATAATAAATATGCACACCGGGTGATTCGAACCCACCCGGTGAATATATTAACTATTCAATTTATATGTAAATTTGAATATCCCGTAAAATGTTGATGTTAATTTCTATAGCAGTATATAGATGTCAAAATACGGTACCATAATCCTGTATCTGATTCTTATTTCTTTATCATCAGGCACCTTTGCACAGAAAAGAAGTCTGAAATTTGAACATTTCACGACAAAAGAAGGACTTTCCCAGTCGACCATTGCCTGTATATTGCAGGATTGCAAAGGCTATATGTGGTTTGGAACGCAGAATGGCCTGAATAAATATGATGGTTATAGTTTTACTAACTATTTACATGATTCAGATAATCCTTACAGCATCCTGGGAAGTTTTATAATGGAAATCTATGAGGATAGTGATGGTAACCTGTGGATCGGTACGGAGAGCGGATTAAATATGTATGACCGGACAATTGATGGTTTCATTCGTTACAGTCATGATGTAAATGATCCGAACAGCCTGGGTGGCAACGAAGTGCGTGTTATCCTGGAAGATAGCAGGAATAACCTGTGGATTGGTACTGTCAGGGGAGGCTTGAATATGTTCGACAAAGAAAATAAAAGATTTATTCATTACAGACATGATGATACCGATCCGAATAGTCTGAGCAGCAATGATATCATAGCCGCTTTTGAGGATAATAGAAATAATCTGTGGATTGGTTCAATGCATGGAGACCTGGATTTATTCGACAGGGAAAATGGTGTTTTTCATCACTATTATTATAACAATCAAAAATTAAGCAATACTGAGATATGGAGCATTTCAGGCGACAGCATCGGTAATATCTGGATATGTACATACCGGAATGGACTGTACCAGATGTATCCGGATAATGCAGGCAATTATGAGTTTATCCATTATAAGCATGATGAAAACGATCCCGGTTCAATAAGCGGTAATGCAATATTTACAGTTTTTGAGGACAGCAGGAGATCTTTATGGGTGGGAACAGAAAATGAAGGATTAAACATATTTGACAGGGAACATCATACATTTATTCGTTACAGGGCTGATTTTTTTGATGAACGGGGTTTAAACAATAACTCAATATGGTCGTTCTACGAAGACAATACGGGAAACATGTGGATCGGAACCCATGCCGGTGGCATCAATATGATTCCGAATTATGGAGGATATTTCAGGCATTATAAAAAAATTCCTGGAAAATCGAATAGCCTGAGCCACAACTCAGTTACATCATTCTGCGAGGATTCAAGGCATAATCTCTGGGTAGGCACAGATGGAGGGGGATTAAATCTGTTTGACAGAAAAAATGAACTTTTCAAATGTTATGACAGGGAGAACAGTGGTTTAGGCAGTAATACTGTTTTATCAATATTTGAAGACAGCAGGGGGGATTTATGGATTGGGACATGGGATGGAGGATTGAATTTATTTGACAATGAACATGGTAAATTTATTCAGTATACCCCTGAAAACAGTAATATCAGCAGTAATACAATTTTTTCAATTTTTGAGGATAGCAAGGGTATCCTTTGGGTGGGAGCCTTTTTTGGGGGAGTAAGCTATTTTGACAGAAGCCGAAAAACATTTATTAATTATACACCTGGTAACAGTAGTCTGAGCGATGACAACATCAGGGTGGTCACCGAAGATTCGTATGGCAACATGTGGATCGCAGGAGCGCAGGGTTTATATCTCTTCAACCGCGAGACAGGAACGTTTACCCTTTTCAAACATGATGAAAATGATGAGAACAGTATTACTCCAGGGTATGTCCTATCTATTTTGGAATCGGATGATTCAATTTTATGGGTTGGGACAACAGGAGGATTAAATAGATATGACAGGGAAAACAAATGGTTTATTCAATATCATATAAAAGACGGGCTGCCCGATGATGCCATTAAAGGAATCAGGGAAGATAATAATGGGAATCTCTGGTTAAGCACCAACAGGGGTCTCTCCATGTATAATCCTGAAACAGGCACATTCAAAAACTATGACGTTTCAGATGGTTTGCAGGATAATGAATTTTATCAGTGTAGCCATTATAAATCCACTAACGGAGAATTATATTTTGGAGGGGTTGGTGGATTTAATGTCTTTAATCCGGAAAATATTATTGAAAATCCATTTATCCCCCCAATCGTAATTACAAATTTCCGAATATTTAATAAATCCGTACCAATAGGAAAGGATTCACCTCTGAAGGCTCATATCGGGGAAACAGAGGAAATCAGATTGTCTTATAAGCACTCTGTATTCTCATTTGAATTCGCCGCCTTAAATTATATCTCAAGTAAAAAAAATCAGTATGCATATAAACTGGATGGTTTTGACGATGACTGGAACTATATTGGTCCCAGGAACACCGCAACATATACCAATATTAATCCGGGGGAATATGTCTTCAGGGTAAAAGGATCGAATAACGATGGCATCTGGAATGATGAAGGAGCTTCTGTCAGAATCATTATTACTCCTCCATTCTGGCAAACATGGTGGTTTAAAGTGAGCTGTATATCATTTGCCATACTTTTAATGTTTTTCATTTTTTATATGAAAATTAACCAGGTAAGAAGACGAAATATCGAGTTGGAGAGGCTGGTCAATGAAAGAACCAGAGAAATAAATGAGAAGAACGAGATACTTATCCAGCAGACAGAAGAACTGAATAATATTAATGCTCTGCTTGAAGAAAGGCAACAACAGATCCAGGAACAGGCAGATGAACTGACGACTCAGCGTGACCAGCTGAGTGAAGCCAATTCTGTCAAGGACAAACTATTCTCAATCATTGCACATGATCTCAGAAGTCCTTTTAATACGCTGAAGGGTTTTGTTAACCTGATTCAACTACGTTATGACAATTATACGGATGAAGAGAGAAAAAAAATGCTGGGTATCATTGATGAATCATCCGAGCATGTATATAATTTGCTTGACAATCTACTCAACTGGTCGAGGTCGCAATTGGGATCCATTCATTTTGTTCCGGAAATGGTCAATATTGTAAAAATTATAAATGAGAATATATCCCTGTTTAAGGATCAGGCAGTCAATAAAAGTATCAGGATTGTATCTGCATATGCTGAAGAGAACATCAGCTTTTTGGTTGATAAGGAAATGATCAATATTGTATTACGAAACCTCCTTACAAATGCTATCAAGTTTACACGTGTGAATGGAAAAATAGAATTAAACTGTACTACTAAAAATGAACATATAATTATTTCGGTAAAAGATGATGGTATCGGGATATCTAAGGAAGATCAGGAAAAACTGTTCCGGCATGACGTTCATTTCTCAAACCGTGGGACAAACAATGAATCCGGTACGGGTATAGGATTATTGCTTTGTAAAGAACTTGTTGAAAGGCACCAGGGGAAAATCCGGATAGAAAGTGAACCGGAAAAGGGGACCACGGTTTTTGTCAATTTACCAGTTGTAAAGTATTGAAAAGAAAAGGAATCACCAACTCTGATACTGAAGAAAATAGAAACGTGGAAGATGATATAATGGAGATGTATTAAAAATCCTTTGCGTAAACCTTTGCGTACCTTTGTGGTTAATAAAATCAAATAAACCACCCACAATATCTTTGAATATTCCTCATTCAGGAGGTTGAATAATCTCTACATTACGGAAAATAACTTTTTCAATCACGTCAGCATTGTGTGAACAGACAAATAGTCCGACATATACTTTATTCTTAAGATTTACATCTTCAATATGCACTGATAGATAAGAATTTCCATCATGGGAGGTTGACATGGTGTACCTGTTTCCTTTACGTTCAAGCTGAATCATAGCAGGACCCTGGCCTTCCGATTTCACTTCCTCCGTTTCAGCCCCCTGAATCCTTCTGAACTGAAGGGATGTCAGGCCATCTCCATGGACTACCGCACTTACATGGGGCGAACTTGTGCCAAGGCTATCACGGATGGTCCAGCCTGTTTTCCTGTGCGGTTCAACGCCAATACCAACAAATTCTATTTTCGCCCTTAATAGGAAATCTCCGTCAAGGGGTTTCCACAAAAAGTGAAATTCATCCTGGTCAGACCACATATTTGATCCTGATCCTTCAATAATATATTCTTGACTTTCAGGATTGTAAACTACAGATCCCTTATTATCTATATTACCGATATCACAATGATCCTCAAAGATTCCCAAAGAAACATCTTGTGAAAATGTTATTTGTATACTCATTATAAATATACAGGGCAGAGTCTTAAAAATTTTTATTACCATGGCTATTTTAATAGGATAAAATATATTTTGGAGGTAGAGGTTGTTAGAGAGTTCAATATAATATATAGTATAAAAATCAACAAAATATTTAAACTTTAATATAGGTTTGATATCATATATTAAGTTTAATTACCAAACGCTTTTCAATAATAATATTCTTAAATATAAATTAATCAATTTATAGGGAAATTAAGTTATCTTGCAGGTTCAAAATTTTATTAATTCTAAATATGTTGTAAGATTGCTTTGTTCGGTGAATAGATTTGGAATAATTTAACAGTACTATCCCGATTGTTCATGAGATCTGCATAATACTAATAATCAATAGCATCAACTTAATTACTCAATTCGTTAATTCTAAACTATTTGATCATGCAGAAATTAAATCTTTTAACAGCATTCCTGTTATTACCAATCCAGCTGTTTTCCCAATCAGGGAGAGTTTATGATAACTTATCAATGACAAGCAAGATCCTCGATAGTGAGCGCAAATATGCTATTTATCTTCCTCCTGATTATGAAACCTCCGAACGCAGTTACCCTGTACTTTATCTCTTGCATGGGGGAGGTGATGACCAAACCGGTTGGATACAATTCGGAGAGGTTTTGCATATAGCCGATAAAGCGATAAATGAAGGTGCAGCCACGCCAATGATCATTGTGATGCCTGATGCCCAGACAGGACGCCGGGGATACTTTAATGATATCAAAGGGGAATGGCGTTATGAGGATTTCTTTTTTGAAGAATTCATTCCTTATGTGGAAAAAACCTACCGCATCAAAGGGGAAAAACGATACCGTGCTGTTACCGGTTTATCAATGGGTGGGGGAGGTTCATTTATTTATGCCCTGCACCACCCGGAAATGTTTTCCTCTTCCTGTCCGCTCAGTGCAGGCACAGGGCCCTTATCGATGGAAGACCTCAAAAATTCGGTGGAAAGGAGAGGTTTGCAGGGTGCTACAGATGCCGAATTGGAAGCATATTTTAAGAGTCAGAGTGTGCTTTACCTGATTGAAAACATGTCTGACGATCAAAAAAGGGCAGTACGATGGTATATCGACTGTGGTGATGATGACTTCCTGTATGAAGGGAATTCTCTTGTGCACATCGCTATGCGTAAAAAGGAGATATCACATGAATTCAGGGTCCGTGACGGGGGACACACCTGGACTTACTGGCGGGAATCTTTACCGGAAGTCTTATCATTTATTTCAGATGCTTTTCATCAATATTAATTTTCAGGACTCACCCCCTCTCCCCCCTCTCTCATGAGAGAGGGGGAATAAAAGGGGGTGAATCCACAATACCTTACTCATTAATTACACGAAGCTGAATTATTCATGAATCTCGTGCTTTTATGAAAGCAATGTTATTACATACACTTACTTCTCTTGACGATAACAATTGCCCGCTTGAACTGACCACTTTGCCGGATCTC
>LJUQ01000264.1 GCA_001304505.1 Bacteroides sp. SM23_62_1 | reverse complement strand
GTGACATTATTTGCTAATATCCACTGCGCAGCTGCAACAGAAAATTTTCTCGTCATGGAGCACCATAATGTGGATGATAAATGGTATGAAACACTGGTCGAAGGTGTTCCAAAACCGCTTGTAGAAACAGATGGACATATCTGTGTACCCGATGGCCCCGGCCTTGGCATCGAACTGAACGAAGAAGCCGTTAAAGCAAATATTTCTTCCGGCGGCTATTTCGAGCCAACACCGGAATGGGATGATGAACGCTCCCACGACAGGTTGTGGAGCTTTGCAAAGCCGGGTGTGAAATCATCAATGTTAAATACACCTGCAAAAATCTTTTAACTTTATTTTGTTCAGGAATATTTTGTATTAAACATATTATTTTTTTCGGAAAAGTGTCACTGTGTATCGATGAATACCTTAATCTTTTATCCTGAAGCAAAAATTGTTAATAATAATTTCCTGACCTTCATGCAACCAATTACCTGTTAGTTAAAGACTATTAATAAAAAACTATTCTCAGTAACAGTCAGACGTCCTAATGATTGAGTGACAACATTACAATAAAAATTTGGCTATCTGTTTTAAGTATCAGAAGCTAATATTTAATTTGCAGATAAAAAACAACACCCGCTTTCAGTATCAAGTTCCTGATAAAAAATGGGATGTGATTCTAATTATCTCAAAATCAACAGATAATGGAGGGAAAATCAATAGAATTAATCTAAATTGGAAACTGAACATAATATGATATCAAACATTTATTTCAAAATTTCGTAAAAAAACTATAATTTGTAAAGCATCTTGATCATTCAAATAAATCAACCAAATAAGTTGAGATTTTTCAGAATATACCTAACCATAGCGCTTATTGTCTGCTTTCATGATCCTCTGCTGGCAGCCATTGAAATTCAGGGACTGGATTCCCTCTATTGTATCGCCGGCCCTAAAGATACGCTTATAGGAATTCAACCTTATGGCAAAACATGGTCGGGGCCCGGAATAACTGATCTTGGAAGTGGGGTAGCGGTTTTTGATCCTGCTGTTGCCGGTGTGGGCACTCATTATATTATATACAATGGTGCTCCCTTCGAGACAACTGTAATAGATATTCCGATTACCACACTCAATCCATTTGCAAATGTGTGTGAAAATAATCCGTCTTTCGTCCTTTCAGGCGGTAGTCCGACAGGGGGATTTTATACGGTTGGGCCGGATGATAGTATAACCATATTTGATCCTGCAGCAAGGGGCCCCGGAACACACCCTGTTACTTATTCCTATGGTTTTGGGGCATGCTTCGATATATCGCCGGTTCAGACAATTATTGTTTTAGCTATACCTAATGTCACCTTAGCTCCTTTTTCCGATGTTTGTATTGATGTTACGCCATTCGCATTAACCGGTGGCAGCCCGGCAGGTGGTATTTACTCGGGGCCAGGTGTGGCAGGAGGTATTTTTGACCCAGTAGCAGCAGGAATAGGAACGCATACGATAACTTATACCTATTCGGATGGGACCTGCTCGGATTTCGCCACTCAATCAATTACTGTTAACAGTGTTCCTGTTGCAAGTTTCACAGGGCTGGATACATTATATTGTGACAGTGATGCTGCAGTTATTCTTACCGGAACCCCAACAGACGCAGGTGGAACTTTTAGCGGAAGTGGCATAAATGATAATGGAAATGGTACAGCTATTTTCGATCCGGCAACATCAGGCCTGGGTATTCATAATATAACCTATACATATACGGATGTAAACGGATGCCAGGACTCCGAAACCAAACAGGTCAGGGTGGGCACATTGCTGACCATGACAGGAGTTGGAGCTGTATATTGTGAAGATATTACTACAGTTCCTTTTACTTATGACCCTGCAGGTGGGGTATTTACTCCTCTTCCCGGTTTAACGGACAACGGGGATGGAACTGCCGATTTTGATCCTTCAACAGCCGGTACCGGGACTCATACCATTGAATATACCTATACAGATATTTATGGATGTGTCAACGTTACAACTGAAGATGTTGAGGTTGCACCAATACCCAATGTAACCTTTATTGGACTTGCTGCATCGTATTGTAAGAACGACAGTAATATCCTGTTATCCGGGAATCATGCTCCGTCAGGTACATTTTCCGGCCCGGGTGTCACCGATAATGGGAATGGAACAGCCTATTTTGATCCTTATAAACTAGCTGCCGGGGGGCCTTACAACATTACTTATTCCTATACTGAACCCGGCACGGGTTGCAGTTCTTTCCATACAAAACAAACATCAGTTCTATCCATTCCCACGGCAACTTTAAGCGGAACAACAACGATCTGCGAAGGTGCATCCGCTAACCTGACAGTAACATTTACCGGAACCGGACCATTCGATTTTATCTATACCGACGGAACAACCCCGGTAGCGGTAAATGGTGTGAACAGCCCCTATACTTTTGCTGTAAGCCCCTTATCTACTACAACGTATACAATTCTGTCGGTAACACATGCCAATGGATGTGATAACACCGGTACCGGCAGTGCAATCGTTACAGTTAATCCACTCGTAACCATTACCATACAACCCGTTGCCCAGGGGGGATGTCCGGGGGATAACATAACATTTTCTGTGGAAGCAACCGGAGTGAATTTAAGCTACCAGTGGCAAAAGGATGGGGTGAATATTGCCGGAGAAACAAATCCAAATCTTCCGGTAAATAATATCGGGGCCGGTGATGTCGGAATATATACCTGTATAGTAAGCAGCACCTGTGGAGGTCCTTTAATAAGCGATGGAGCACAATTAACACTTTATACCGTAACCAATATTACCGGGCAGCCTGTAAGTAAAATCGTTTGTGAGGGTAAGAATACCAACTTTACCGTTACTGCCAGTGGTACAAACCTTGTATACCAATGGTTTAAGGATGGTGTTGCACTGGTAAATGGCGGAAAGATATCAGGAGCAACAAGTAACAATTTAACTATCACAGGTGTCGATTTAACTGATGCCGCGGATTATACCTGCAGGATCACAGGAAATTGTGGAACCCTTACCAGTGATCCGGCAACCCTGTCTGTTGAAGAAGATATTGTAATCACAACACAACCGTTAAATAATGCAGTATGTGATGGAGACAATGTTATTTTTCATGTTGTCGCGACAGGAACAAATCTCTTGTATCAATGGCAGAAAGATGGTGTGAACCTGGCCGGAGAAACCAATCCTGATCTGGCTGTGAACAGTGTGGGACCCGCAGATGTAGGGGTATATAAATGTAATATTACAAATACATGCGGGACATTATCAACCAATTCTGTTAACCTGACAATTTATAATCCGACGATCATTACCACTCAACCTGTCTCAAAATCAATATGTGTTGGGAAAAGTGTCAGTTTCACTGTTGTAGCATCTGGGGCAAACCTTACCTATCAGTGGGAAAAGGACGGTATACCCCTTGTAAATGGAGGTAAGATTTCAGGTGCTACAAGCAATAGCCTGGCAATTACCTCTGTGGCCACTACCGATGCAGGAGCATACACTGTTACAGTAACCGGCAGCTGCGGAATTGTCACCAGTGCCGCAGCTGTTCTCACTGTGAACCAGAATCTTCTGATTACCCAGCAACCTGCAGGTGCATCGGTTTGTCCCGATGATACAATAAGCATTGGTGTTACCGCTTCAGGCACGGGATTAACATACCAATGGCAGAAAGACGGTGTAAATATTCCTGGAGAAACAAACGCGAACCTTATCTTTGCTCCTGTCGCTGCTGGTGATGATGGTGTTTACCAATGTGTGCTGACTGGTACCTGTGGAACGCTGAACAGTACAGCGGCAATACTCGAAGTCTACGAAGATGTTGTAATAACTGCTAATCCTGTATCTCAAAAGAAATCCTGTGAAGGCCAGAATATATCATTCGCCCTTTCTGCCACGGGATCTAACCTGACATACCAATGGAGAAAAGATGGCACTAACCTGGTAAATGGTGGCAATATATCGGGTGCAACCTCAACAACACTGAACATTACCGGTCTGCTGCTCACTGATGCAGGAACATATACGTGTATTGTATCGGGCTACTGTGGAACAACCAACACAATCCCATCGTTACTCACTGTTGATGAACAAGTCACAATCACAAATCAACCCACCGGCAAAACAATCTGTGAAGGTGGTAATGTCAGCTTCAATCTTACTGCAACAGGATCAAACCTTACTTACCAGTGGCAAAAAGATGGCGCAAATATAGCCGGTGCAACAAACGCTTTCCTGGTTATTAATCCTGCATCATCAGCGAATGAAGGAGTATATAACTGTGTGGTGAGCAACGCATGTGGAAATACAGTATCCAATACCGTAAGTCTGACTATAAACGACTCAACCAATATTACTTCGCATCCTGCATCCGATAATCTGTGCGAAGGGGATGATATTAACTTCAGTGTCCTTGCCACGGGTTCAAATCTGTCTTATAAATGGCAAAAAAATGGTGTTGATCTCGCAGATGGTGGTTCCGTGTCCGGTTCATCCACAAGTAATCTTTCCATTTCAAGCCTTGTGGCTGGTGATGCCGGGAGTTATGCCTGTATTGTATCCGGTTCATGTGGCATTTTTTCCAGCAATGCTGCTATTCTGGATGTGGATGAAAATATATCTATAACCGTACAACCGGCTGACAAAAATGCCTGTAATGGCAATAATGTATTATTCAATGTTGTGGCAACCGGTACTTCACTGGCCTACCAATGGCAGAAAGATGGTGCAGACATAGCGGGAGAAACAGGTTCAACGCTCGTTTTAAGTTCAGTAGCAGCCGGTGATGCCGGTGATTACAATTGTATCCTGTCTAACTATTGCGGCAATTTATCAACAGATGTAGTTACCCTCACTTTAGATAATCCTACGGTTATTACTTTACAACCGGTTGACAAAACAGCATGCGAAGGAGAAAATATTAGTTTTAATGTAAATGCTACAGGTTCATTCCTGGTTTACCAGTGGAAGAAAAACGGGGTGAACATGGCAGACGGAGGGACAGTTTCCGGATCTCAGAGTAAAACATTAACAATTTCGGGACTTGTTACGGGTGATGCTGCCATTTATACATGTGACATCACAGGTAGCTGTGGATCATTACAAAGTGATCCCGCTACACTGACGGTAAATGAAGATGTTAAAATCACTACCCAGCCTGTCAGCAAATCAGTCTGCCCGGGAAATAATGTAAGTTTCAATGTTACAGCTACCGGGACTAATCCCTCCTATCAATGGCAGAAAAACGGTGTAAATCTTGTGGGTGAAACAAATCCCGGACTGTTGCTAAGTGCTGTCACCGCCGCTGATGCAGGAACATACAGGTGCATCGTGACAGGGGATTGTGGTATACTGAACACCAATACATTAAGCCTTGTGGTCTATCAGAACGTAACCATCACATCTCAACCTGTCAGTCAGCAGATTTGTGAAGGTGACGATGCCGGTTTCAGTATTACAGCCACCGGATCAGGTTTAACTTATCAGTGGCAAAAAGATGGTGTGAATCTGGCTGATGGAGGTTCAATATCAGGATCTGCAACCAAAGATCTTACAATTACCGGACTGGTTCCTGGAGATGCCGGTAATTATCAATGTATTATATCCGGTACATGCGGATCAAAAACAAGTAATACGGTGGTAATGAGTGTAGATGAAGCCTTAGCAATCACAACACAACCGGTAAATAAAAATGCATGTATCGGTGATAATATCATTTTTGGAGTTGTTGCCACAGGTTCATCTCCCTCATATCAATGGCAAAAGAATGGTGTGGACATTGCAGGTGAAACTAATTCATCCCTTGTGCTGAATTCAGTTGTGGCAGGAGATGCCGGAACCTACCAGTGTATACTCACCAATGCCTGTGGCAACCTGTCAACAAATATTGTTACCCTTACAATCAGCAGTTCTACTGCTATAACTACCCACCCGGTTGATGTGACAGCATGTGAAACCGGTAATGCAAGTTTTAATGTGAATGCTACCGGATCCTACCTGCTATATCAGTGGAAGAAAAACGGGACTGATCT
>LJUQ01000058.1 GCA_001304505.1 Bacteroides sp. SM23_62_1 | reverse complement strand
AGAATTCACCGAAGTCATATGATTCGCCTTTTTTAATCTTTCTTGCAACAATAAAGAATCCTGCCGTTAAAGGACCGGTAATAAAAAGAGGAGCAAACGGAATAAAACATGAAATAATTGTGATCAGGAAATATAGAACAGTGTAACCCAGAAAATTGCCAGCATCCTTTTCAAATATTCTGAAGCCTTCACTGATATATCTTCCGATATCTGTTTCATATCCACGGGCAATCAACTCATCAGCCCGTGCTTTAATAGATGTGATTAATTCCATTATGGTTGATTTAAAATTAGGTGATATATAGAACAAAATTAATCTTTTTGTTGTGGAAAAATAAAAAAAATCTGAATTGGAATAATGGTATACTGGTATATTGGTTTATTGGTGGGTGGGAAATGGGTGTTTGAGTGTTCATTATCTGGGAGAATCGGAGAAAAGGCAAACATGTTAAATGTAAACATATTATGATACAATATACCAAATATACCAATATACCAGCATTCCAAACGAAATATAATTTAACTTTCCTGGTTAGATATATTAATTAATTCATAACTTTATTTCAGACCTGTTAACCAGAAACGGATTTGAAGTGATGAAGGATAAAAATATATATGATTCAATCAGGAAAATACTGGGTGATAAGCCCGGCCATTTAAATATTTTACAGGAAAAAATAGATATTGATTTACAGATGGAGTATTTTGATTTGTCCAAGAAAATTAAGCGATCCCTCAATTCTGAGCTCATTCTCCGTCATAAGGATGATATCTTCAATATGGAGTTATCTGAAGCGATCAGAAAGAAAAGGTTAGCAGAGCTTGCCTCAATTGATAATGTTGTGGCATACAGGACAATAGAGAGTTATGTAAATCAACAGCCTCCAGCTCTGAGATCCTGGGCTGTTCTTGCCTTACAGGAAAGCCGGATGCTTCTCGAGAGCAAACTGCTCGATGAAAACCAGGTATTTATTTCTACCGGTCTTGGGGGAAAAGGCACCGGACTGCGTTATTTTGTGGTTTTAATTTTGAAATCCAGGAAAAATTTCTCTCCACTTTATTGTAAGGTAATAAAGAATGAGTTTGAAATCTTTACACGAAAGTATAATGCGGAAATTGAGCAGCTCAATTTCCACACTCATTTTGCAACATTGATGCTGATCATTCCTATAGCAGTACCTGTAAGGGAAATGATCTCGGAAGCAATTAGTGAATGTAACCTGTATGGTAATTTTTTACGTACGAATTTTATTGTGACGAACGTCAGGGAACTTTCAGAAAGTGAAATAAATGAATATCTTAAAAAATAATGCTAAGATGATAAATACTGTAAATATGGCGATCCAGGTAATACCTTTTACAAAAGAGAAAAATGTTTATGAAATTGTTGATCAGGCCATCAATGTGATCAAGGAATCTGGTGTTACCTTCAGAGTTTGTCCTTTCGAAACAGTAATGGAAGGTCAATATGATATTTTAATAAGCCTTTTAAAAAAGATACAGGATGCCTGTTTCAAGTATGGTGCTTATGAATTAATCACAAACATCAAGATTCAGGCCAGAAAAGATGGCAATGTCACAATAGAGGAAAAAATGTATAAATATGATTAAAGAAAGTATACAGAAGCTTATTAACTTTCTTCTTTAGTGTCCTCCAGGTCTTCAAATTTCACATCAGAAAAATTCCCTGTAAGGCTTTCCTCCATATTTTCATCGGAATTGTCTTTATCCGAATCTTTGACCTCTTCAGTTTCCTCAGACTCACTCTTTTCTTCAGCAATGGTTTCTTCTACCTGTTTTTCTTCGCTGCCTGCTTCTTCTGAATCAGTTTCAGGAATTTCAATCAACTCCGGTTTTGCGTTCTTAATAAATTCGATGACTTCATTCAGGCCTTCAGAGAACTTGTCAAAATCTTCCTTATATAAAAAGATTTTGTGTTTCTCAAAATAAAATCTGCCATCTCTGTTAAAACGCTTTTTGCTTTCAGTCAGGGTAAGGTAGTAATCATTTCTCCTGGTTGCCTTAACATCAAAGAAGTAAGTCCTTTTTCCAGCTCTGACAGCTTTTGAAAATATCTCTTCTTTTTCAGTCCTGGCAACATCTTCATTTTTTTCTGTTCCTTCCGCCATCATTTCAAGATTTAGTTAGGTAATTGGTTTAGAGATTCAAAAATAGAAAATAATTTCAGAAAACATACCAATATGTTATATTAATTAAGGAATGCTTGTCCTGGCAATAGGTATCAAATTTCTGTAAATAATATAATTACCAAGACTGCAACAATAGCCGAAAATGTTTAAAGGGTCAGTCAGAATGATTATTCTGAGGTAAAAACCTGGTACTTTTTCCTGCAATGATAACTGCTGGTTTTATTTTTTTATTTTCTTTGTATCATAGATATTACCAATCGGTTCTTTTAAATATGTTTAGCAGGCGTCTTCTAAGGATAAAGGTACTCCAGATCCTGTATGCTCATTATAAAGCTTCCGGAAAAACATATATTCAATCAGAAAAAGATCTCATCTATAGTTTGAACAAATCTTATGAGCTGTACCATTACCTGATGCTTCTTTTACTGGATGTTACAGAATATGCTGAATCGAGGATTGAACTGTCGATGATGAAAAATATACCTGACTGGGAGGATCTGCATCCAAACAGGAAGTTTATCGATAATCAGTTTATCCGGCAGCTTAAACAATGTCAATCATTAACCGATTTTATTAAAAGTAAAAAATTACAATGGACGCAGTTTCCCGAGATCATTAAGAATCTTTATTATTTTCTGATGGAAACTGAATTTTATAAAGAGTACATGAATAATTCGGGCCAGTCCCACAATGATGATAAGAAACTGGTTATTCAAATCTATCATGATTTGATAATGAATTATGAGGATCTTTATAAAAATTTGGAGGATCAGAATATTTACTGGATTGACGATGTTGATTTCATTATAAAGATGATCATAAAGACTTTTAAAAAATTCAGGGAAAATGAATCGAATCCTCAACTTCTGCCAATGTTCCATGATGAAGAAGATCTGGATTTTTCAAAAAAACTGCTCAGAAAGACAATTCTCAGGCACGAGGAAAACAATAGCTTGATCAGTAATTCAGCCAAAAATTGGGAGTTAGAGCGGATTGCCTTTACAGATTACCTGATCATACAAATGGCTATAACCGAGGCAGTTGAATTTAGATCAATACCGGTAAAAGTTACGATGAATGAATTTATTGAAATATCCAAGATATTCAGTACAAGGCGAAGCAGTCAATTCATCAATGGTATTCTGGAAAATATTTTCACCGGACTCAAAAAAGAAAAGAAGATATTGAAGCAGGGAAGAGGCCTGATAGGAGAACCGGATTATGATAGAACATAACCTGCCACATGGGTGAAACTCTTCTGTCTGCAGACCATAAAAACTTTTTTCATAGCTTTTTTCACAGGAATTTAGATCGCTCTTCATAATTTGAAAACCAATAATTTCCGGTACATTATCAAGGGCATAATGAATAGTCTTTGGGTATAACTAAAAATTCTGTTTACTTTGCATAGCTTAAAAATAGTTTTTTCGGTGATGATATTTATTCGGCAATTGCAATGGTAATAAAAGCTGAGTTGTTTTAAGATTATATATATTAACTAAATCAGG
Source organism: Bacteroides sp. SM23_62_1 (assembly GCA_001304505.1). Lineage (GTDB taxonomy): Bacteria > Bacteroidota > Bacteroidia > Bacteroidales > SM23-62 > LJUQ01. The sequence continues at coordinate 16,780 of LJUQ01000058.1, read as the reverse complement.
AAACGTGATGAATACTATTTCTTTTATTTTATTGATGCCCCAAGGACCTGATAAGAGCCCTGTACCGTCATTTGTTTTTTTGTTATTGATCATTGTGGTGTTTTATCTTTTTATGATACGTCCGCAAATGAGAAGGCAGAAAGAATTAAAGACATACAGGGAGAATCTGCAAAAAGGGGATAAAGTTGTTACAACAGGGGGGATATATGGCAAGATAACCGATGTTAAGGATACAACAGTAACTGTTGAAATTTCTGATAAAGTGTTGGTTAGAATAGATAAAAACGCTGTATTGAGAGATAATACAGACCTGGCTGCACAAAAATAATCTGGGCAGGCCTGGTTTAAACAAATTTGACAATTGAAGCAACAGGAAATTAATCCAGGTGAAAGTAACAGAAAATTTATTCTTCACCGAAAAATATTACGAAACGGGGGGAAGAGAATTATAACAATCAATAAAAGGTTATTGATCTTTTCCTTCTTTTTGCTTCTATCCATCGTTTTCTGGTTCTTAACAGCTCTGAATAAGGATTACAATACAGTATTCTCCTATCCCGTAAAATATGTCCGGTTTCCAAAAGGGAAAGTACTTACTAATGATGTTCCTGAACGCCTGGATCTTAATGTTGAATCGAGAGGTTTTACCCTGTTACGTTTCAAGTTAAAGTCAAGGCTCGTACCGATTATTTTTGATGTTAACTCCTTCTCTCTGAATACAATATCTAATACGGAACCATTAACAGTTTATATTCTGACTGAATATGCAATTGAAAAAATTCAGGAGCAATTATCATCCGAAATCAGGGTGGTATCAATATCCCCTGATTCGTTAATTTTTCAGTTTACAGATATGTATACCAGGAAAGTAGATGTTGTTGCCAATCTCAAACTGGAATTTGAAAAGCAGTATATGCAGGTTGCTGATATGTTAGTTACACCTGATTCTGTAACTGTTTCAGGCCCAGGTTTATTGATTGATACTATCAGGTCGGTTGGGACGGTATCAAAAATCATTACCGGAGTCAGAAAAAATATCGAAACAGACCTGGACTTAAAACCTATTCACAGGATTGAATTTTCGAATGAAAAGGTTAATGTGATGGTTCCTGTGGAGAAGTTTACGGAAGCAGGATTGAATATTCCAATTGAAGTGTTAAATTTCCCGGATACACTTTTTCTCAGGATGTTTCCGAGCAATGTTGATATCACTTACAGGGTCGGGCTTAGTGATTATGGAAATGTCAATCAACACATGTTTCAGGCCGTGGTGGACTATGCGGATAAAGAAAGCAACCTTGGTAACAGGTTGCATGTAAAGATCATAAAAGCTCCTGAATATGTTGTGATTACGGATTATCGACCAAAAAATATCGAATATATTATTGAGAGATAAATGTTCAGGGTTGGAGTAACCGGTGGGATAGGAAGTGGTAAAACGCTGATATGCAAGATCTTCGAGATACTTGGTGTGCCGGTATATTATGCTGATCTTCAGGCAAAAAAAATACTGGTATCCGAACCGGATGTAATTACTAAGTTGACTGAATGTTTTGGTAAAGTAATTTTGAAGCAAGGGAAGCCTGACAGAGAAAAAATTGCATCTATCGTATTTAATAGTCCGGATGCTTTGAATCGACTCAATTCAGTTATCCATCCTTTTGTCAGAAAGGATTTTAATGTATGGACCAGTAATAAAAAGGGATATTCTTATGTGATTGAGGAAGCTGCGATTCTTTTTGAATCAGGAGCATTCCGGTTGCTTGATTTTACAATAACAATATCAGCCCCGCAAGATTTGAGGATAAAGAGGGTGATGGAAAGGGACAATACTGACAGGAAAAGTATCATGGCCAGGATAGCAAATCAGATGAATGAAGAAGAAAGAATAAGTCTGGCAGATGCAGTGATTGTGAATGATAATAAGTTGCTCGTCATTCCACAGGTGGTTGAATTGCATAATAGGTTAATAAGCCTTGCTGAAAAAAAAAGGAAAAAATCCTGAATAAAAATCTAACAGGAAATAAAAGGTTATAAAAAAGTAAAAAGTATAAAATCCTGCATGAAGGTATAATAATGAAGAATCAATTTCCGATCAATTGCCGTCAGTTTTAACTGACGGAAAGAAAATCAAAGGCTACAAAGTATAAAGTAAAGTGGACAATAAAAAGTGGGAAAGAAGAAATTAAACAGCAAAAATCATTTGTTAAAGTATAATTCTTATTGATATGGGAAAATATGGGAAATGGATTGGAGGAGGTCTGGGTTGGGCATTTCTTGGTCCGCTGGGAGGTGTCCTGGGATTCATTATAGGATCAGTTATTGATCAGTCCGGAGAAACCCGCCAGATTGAAAGAGGTGTAACCACCAGGGGTGATTTTGCCGTCAGCCTTCTTGTCCTTGTTGCCGCTGTTATGAAAGCAGATAAAAAGGTATTGAAATCAGAACTGGATTATGTTAAACAGTATTTCATTCAGAATTTTGGTGCGGCCTCTGCACAGGAAGCTTTGCTCATGCTCAGAGACCTCTTGAACCAACAAATACCAATAAAGGATGTTACAAGCCAGATAAAAACCAGGCTTGATTATCCTTCACGCTTACAGCTTATTCATTTTCTTTACGGAATATCACATGCAGATAAACAGGTTCATCCTGAGGAGATCAAGGTAATACGCATGATAGCTGGATATCTGGGAATATCTGAAAAGGATATTGAATCAATACAGTCAATGTTCTATGAGGATACTGAGTCAGCATATAAGATCCTTGAAATAGACAAAAATACTACTGATGAAGAAGTAAAGAAAGCATACAGGAAAATGGCTGTAAGATATCATCCGGATAAAGTGAGCTATTTGGGTGATGAATTTAAAAAAGTTGCTAACGAAAAGTTCCAGAAAGTAAATGAAGCATATGAGAAAATAAAGAAAGAACGGGGGATGAATTAAATGGTTAAATTGTTGAATGGCTAAATTGTTAAATGGTTAGTTGGATTGTTCGTTTACTAGTTTATTAGTTAATTGGTTTATTATTGGTATTTTGGCATATTTGAAATTAGAATCAGCGTGTTGGGAAATTTATGCGAAGAAAGTAACAGTGAATTATTTACGGGGCTGTTTTACTACAAAATTATATTGTAAAAGTCGGCCGTCTGTTCCAACTGGGCAGACAAAGAAAATATTCAGTGCACAAAGGATACATACTTGTTAATCAATACTTTGCGATCTTTGAGATAACTTTGTGAGAAGACGTAGAATGAATTTGTGACATCGCCACATTAAACAACTGATACCCAATAATTAAATACACCAGCTATGGCAGATAAGGAAGTTACAAAGAAACAGACCAGGAAAACACCTGTGAAAGCGGGTACTCTTGGAAAACAAAAGGAGAAGAAAGAGGTGGCATATATAGGTAAGGAAAGAGATACAGAAGAGAGGAGGAAGGTAACAAAAGAAGAAGAAGAAGAACCTTCCCTTCTGAAGGATATCCTCTCTATTTCAGGATATAGTGGTTTATTCAGGTATATTTCCCAGGCAAGAAATGGTATGATCGTTGAGGCTTTAGGAACCGGTAAAAGAATGAATGCATTTGCTACCATGAAGGTGAACTCACTGAAGGATATTGCTATTTTTACACGGGACAAGGAAGTTACACTTGAGGAAGTATTTAGAAAGATTTTTGAGAAGGAAAGTGGCGGATCAGCCCTGGATAGTAAATCCGAACCTGATACATTAAAATCCTATTTTTCTGAAGTTCTGCCCGACTATAATGAAGATAGGGTATATGTTTCAGACATCAGGAAAGTATTAAGCTGGTATAATATTCTCCATGGTCTGAATATATTGAGTTTTGAAAAAGATAAGGTAGTAAAAGAAGAAAGTCAGCCGGTAAAAAAGAAAAAAACAGATACCAGAAAGAAGACCTAATCATAGTCTTTTGCCTGATCCCAGATTTTATTCATTTGATCCAGAGTCATTTCCTTTAGACGCTTACCTTTTGCCAGAGTTTTCTTTTCAAGATAATTGAACCGTTTTATAAACTTTCTATTGGTTTTCTCGAGTGCGGTTTCCGGATCAATACCATACAATCTTGATGCATTAATGAGTGAAAAGAAAAGATCACCAAATTCTGATTCAACATTATGCTGATCACCCTTCTGAATTTCCCTTTGTAATTCATTCAATTCTTCTCTTACCTTATTCCATATCTGTGATTTCTCTTCCCAATCAAATCCAACCGCCCTGACTTTTTCCTGTATCCTGTTTGCTTTTATCATAGCAGGCAGTGAATTGGGGACACCCGTTAGGACACCGTTGCCTTCTCTCATTTTAAGTTCCTCCCAGTTTTTCTTTACGTCTTCATGGTCCTGAACGACTGTTTTACCAAAAACATGAGGATGCCTGTAGATAAGTTTTTTTGTCAGAGATTTGAGGACATCACCCATATCAAAATCATTGTTTTCAGATCCGATTTTAGCATAAAATACAATATGCAACATCAGGTCACCCAATTCATTTTTTATCTCAGCAGGGTTGTTTTTCAAAATAGCATCAGCCAGCTCATATACCTCTTCTATGGTAAGATTCCTGAGTGTCTCATTGGTCTGCTTCCTGTCCCATGGACATTTTTTTCTCAGTTCATCCATAATATCAAGTAATTCCCTGAATGCATTTAATTTTTCGTCAATAGTATTCATCTCTGCTGGTTTTTTCATTCATTAGAATTTCATTGCTCTTCGTTCTTCGTTGCATGTTTTACAGATGCCGATCTGCCCCTGCTTCAGCAATCAGGAGTTGACCGTATATTCTCTCTGGTCCTGCACCCATTCCCTTACTTCCTACTCCCTGTTATTTATCTAAAAACTTAATTCTGATACTTGAATTAATGCTTAGATCAAGTAACTCTGCTACATTACCCATGTTGATAGCAATTTCAAGTAATCCTACAGAATTAAAAAGAGCCAGGATTTCACCTGGACTGGTTTCATGATAAAAAGAATTAATTTTGGTGATTTTGTAATGATTACTCCTGACATAGATTTCGAAAGGACGATTTTTTCCAACACGCTCAAACAATTCCCGGCTGATATTTGTAATTGCGTTTTTATAGGAATCAATATAGATTACACTCCCATTGATAACAGATTCTTCAATGGCAGCCCGGATTGGAATTCGCTTCTGAAACGATTTAACGGGGCTGCCAAGTGTTTCAATTTTAGCCTCATTGGCCAGTTTACCTGCCGTTTCAGCAAATACTGTCAGTGCCGCAAAACTACTTGCTTTTTCCTTTGTTTTTATGGATACTATTATTTCAGGATCATGTTCAAAAAGAAGACCGAATATCCCATTATCAGTACCGATAAAGAAATGGTTGAGATATTTCATAGCAAGAAATAGCTTTTCTGGACCGCTTTCCGTGTTTACTCCTATAATATGGATTGAATTCTCGGGGAAATTGGCATAGGTATTTCTAATAATAAAAGCTGCCTGTGTAATATTGAATGGTTGAACCTGGTGGCTAATATCAACAATAAGTGCTTGCGGACAATGACTGAGTATTTTCCCTTTAATAGCACCTACATAAAAATCATTTGCATTCCAGTCAGTTGTCAGAGTTATGATTGGCATATCTGAATTTAGGAAAGGGATCAGAAATGATCATTGAAAACTGAAAAAAAACGATTTATTTTGTAATACTCAAAAGTAATCAATATTATGGAAATTGTATGATTGAAAAAAAAATATATTTAGAGGGGATAGATCCGGTAAAGTTATTTGGTGTAAACAATAGCAGGTATGAAAAAATCATCAAGCTTTTTCCAAAAATTAAAGTAGTTGCCCGTGGTGATGAACTAAAAGTTCAGGGAGAAGAAAAGGAAATCGCCTCTTTTGAATTAAAAATTCAGCTACTGATTAATTATATTCAGAACACTGATGAAATTGATGATGACCAGATTGCATTACTAATGGATCAGGATCCTTCGGAAATACCTGATTTTAAGGCACCGATAAATAATGTTTTACTGTATGGGGATAATGGTAAACCAATACGTGCGAAGACTGTAAACCAGAAAAAACTGGTCGATGAATGTATTCATAACGACCTGGTTTTCGCTATCGGGCTTGCTGGGACGGGAAAAACATATACTGCTATCGCTTTGGCAGTCAGAGCGTTAAAATATAAAGAGGTGAAGCGAATTATTTTAACACGGCCTGCTGTTGAGGCTGGAGAACGTCTTGGTTTTCTTCCGGGGGATTATAAGGAAAAGCTGGATCCCTATTTGCAACCTCTTTATGATGCACTTGATGATATGATTCCTTCAAAAAAACTTAAAACCTTTCTGGAAGATAATACGATACAGATAGCACCACTGGCTTTTATGAGGGGAAGGACACTGGATAATGCATTTGTAATCCTCGATGAAGCACAGAATGCAACTGTAAACCAGTTGAAAATGTTTCTGACCAGAATGGGTAAAAATGCGAAATTCATTGTTACCGGGGATATTACGCAGATTGACCTGCCAAAGCGGGATGACTCAGGACTATTAAAAGCTATTGATATCCTCGGAGATATCGAAGGAATATCGATTGTCTATTTTGATGGAAGAGATATAATCCGGCATAAACTTGTGAAATATATTGTAGAGGCGTATAAAAAAAAGGAAACATAACCGATTATGGTGGTAATTGGTTTAATATGTAACATAAAAACTATTCTGATACTAACAGGTATTTAAATCTTAATAAATTATGGAACAAACTATTACACGGACAAATTTTCATTTTCCAGGGCAAAAAAGTATTTACCGCGGAAAAGTCAGGGATGTTTATAATATTAATGGGAAATTTCTTGTTATGATTGTGAGTGATCGGATTTCAGCTTTTGATGTTATACTTCCAAGAGGAATTCCTTATAAAGGGCAGGTTCTTAACCAGATAGCAACTAAATTTCTGGATGCAACTGAAGATATTGTTCCAAATTGGAAATTGGCTTCACCTGATTTAAATGTAACCGTTGGAATAATTGCCGAACCAATTAAAATTGAGATGGTTATCAGAGGGTATCTGACCGGTCATGCCTGGCGTGTATATAAAGCCGGAAACAGAAAATTATGTGGCGTTAACCTGCCGGAAGGCATGAAAGAGCATGAAAAATTCCCTGAACCAATCATTACACCTGCAACAAAAGCAGAGGAAGGTCATGATGAAGATATTTCCCGGGAAGAGATCATTAAAAAAGGTATTGTTTCAGAAAAACATTATAGTCTGCTCGAGGAGTACACATTGAAGCTGTTTGAAAGGGGTACTGAGCTGGCGGCACAAAAGGGCCTGATTCTTGTAGATACAAAATATGAATTTGGATTAAGGGATGATTCAATCTATCTGATCGATGAAATCCATACTCCTGATTCTTCAAGGTATTTTTATGCTGATGGATATGAAGAAAGACTTCAAAAAGGCGAACCACAGAAGCAGCTATCAAAGGAGTTTGTCAGGGAATGGCTGATGGAAAGAAGTTTTCAGGGCAAAGAGGGGCAGGTTGTACCAGATATGCCGGATGAATTTGTCAAACAAATTTCAGACAGGTATATCGAATTATATGAAAAAATCACCGGATTAGAATTTATTAGAGGTGATACTTCAGGAATTCTGAATCGTATTGAAAAAAATATTAAGGAATACCTGAGTTCACTGGCACTGTAAGATGGGAGTCAGATCAATGACATAATGAGCTATTCATAGTAATCGTTTATTATGTAACGACTTGAATGTTAAAACAGAGTATCACAACGCGTTGTGTGGTTAAAAGGCAGATATAATAATTAACTGATAATTAATTATATTTATTCAACAGGCTGAAAGACAACTTATTATAGCATATATTCATAGCGTAAACCAGGGATAGTCATTACTAAATATCCGACCGTTGAAAAATAAAAGAATACATTTAGTTTTTGTATTTTTTTTACTTGCTTCTGTTGCCTTCTCACAGCAGGAAGAAGTTATAGTGAAAAGGTCTGTGAATAAAATTATTCTCGAAGGGAAGGTCTATTATATACATTATGTGAAAGAAAAGGAAACCTTATACGCTATCAGTAAAGCTTACAATATAAGTGAGAAAGCAATCGCGCTGGAAAATCCGGATATTTTTGCGGGATTAAAAGCTGGAATGGTTCTGAAAATACCTGCAGATCCGGTACACGTTGAGGAGATTACCATTCAATCAACGGATGATTTCAATTATCATGTCATCAAAGAAGGGGAAACTTTATATTTTCTGTCAAAAAAATATGGGATATCTGTTGAGGAAATTGAGAAATATAATCCCGAAGTTGAGTATAGTGACCTCCAGATAAACCAGGTAATTAAAATTCCTAAAAAACAGTCACAAGAACCACCAGATACTTTCCCGTCTGAAGATTTTTTTTATCACTATGTAAGAAAGGGTGAGACTTTATATAGTTTGTCCGTATATTATGGTGTTCAGATGGAGGAGATTAAGGAGCTGAATCCGGAATTGAAATGGGGTGAGCTAAAATATGATGAGTACATCAAAATACCGAGAGGGCAGATGTCAGAGGAAAAAGATACCACATATATCGGGCTGGATACTTTACAATTCGGCCAGATTTCGGAAAGGATTGACACAACCATCTGGTATAGATGGACCGGAGTCAGGTGTGATACTCTGTTGCCTCTCATGTGGCATGAACCTGTGACAGTTGGATTATTCCTTCCATTATTTTTACACTGGCAGGAGCTACTTGATTCACTTGAGTTGCGAGATGAAATGGAAAAATCAGAACAAGATCTTTTCGAGGATGATGATCCGGATAAAGAAATTCAAACCATCATAAATCCGAGAGTAGTTGGATATCTTGATTTATATGAAGGTGTGCTGCTGGCACTTGATTCTTTAAAAAATGCCGGCATATCTGTTAATCTTTTTGTATATGATACAGAAAGAGATACGAATATTTTAAGCGGTTACTTAAAAAGGGAAGAATTAGAAAGCCTTGACCTCATTATCGGACCTGTAGAAGAGAAAAACCTTAAAATCGTTTCTGATTTTGGAAGGGATTATCAAATTCCTGTTGTGTCACCCTTTACTGAATTGTCATTTTTGCTTCGAAGCAATCCCTATCTTTTCCAGATAACACCTGCATTAGATGTTGAAATCCGGAATTGGGCAAAATACCTTGTAGATTACTGGGATGATACCATGATAATTGTTCATAATGGTGATACGGTGGAAGCAGAAAAGATTAACTTCTTGAAACAGGAATTGTATGAACAGCTTGCTAACAGAACCTATTATAGTGATGTAAATGTTAAGGAAGTAATCATCAATGACAGTGCTTCCTTTGAAATGGAACAATTTCTTACAGATGAAGATAGAAATATTGTGATTATTCCTTCTTCCAACGAGGCATATGTGAGCAAGATATTAACATCTTTGTTTTTCCTTCTTGGGGATTATGATATACAGGTGTTTGGAATGTCTAACTGGCATAAATTTCAGAGTATTGAACTGGAATACATGCACCAGATGGAAGTACATTATTATACTTCTTTCTTCGTGGATTATAAAAAGGAATCAATTATAAGGTTCATCCAGAAGTTCAGGAAGATATATGGTACAGAACCATACCATGTTAGCCCGAGAGGTTATAATCTCAGTATGTATGGTTTTGATTTGATGTATTATTTTGTATCCGGTTTAAGTAAATATGGTAATTCATTTGTCAGCTGTCCATTAAATCCTGATTATGAGCCTATGCTGGGCCCCTACCTTTTCATGAGGCCAGGCGAATACGGCGGCTTCATGAACCATTACTCGACACTGATCAAATATGGAAAGGATTTAAACATTACGAAACAGAAAATTGAAGAATTATCTACTGATATTAAACAGAAGGATACCTCTTTCGTCATTGATCACTGAGAGCATATCAGGATTCATAACAAAATTTAAATATCAGTCCATCTTGCTATATACCTGTCCACATCAAATTTTCTTTTACAGCCTGCATTACTCATAAAACGTATTTTACCATAGACAGGCCTTTCATTCCATGGCCGGTCATGCACACCACCGATTGACCAGGCACATCCGGTATATCCATTTGGATCTCTGCCGTCCAATTCGTATTTATTATTCAGATAGATGGCTATTCTGAGGGCTTCATCGGGTGATGCTGTCCATTCAAGAATTTTTTTTGCCCAATACATTCTCATATAGCCATGCATTTTCCCGGTTATCAACATTTCTTTTTGTACGGCGTTCCACAGATGATCATGTGTGTGTGCCCGTTCAAATTCGTCAGTGGTGTATGTGAATTCCCTCTCATCTTTTCGGTGTTCATCGAGTGTCTTTTTTGACCATGCAGGAATCCTTCCAAGAGTATCATAGTCGGGATTATAAAAGCAATAATTATCCGATAATTCCCTTCTTATAATGAGTTCTTCAAGAAAATCGCGTACATTTTGATCTTTTTCATATTTTGTTATTAATTCTAAGGCTATCCGCTGCGCTGATATATGTCCGAAATGAAGATATGGTGAAAGATTTGATAGTACATTCAGGTTTGGGTCATTTCTTCCTTCCGAGTACTTACCGAGGCGGTTATCTACAAAATCTGCAAAGGTTTTATTTGCGGCTTCCTCACCCGGTTCGATCCAATCAACTTCCCCAACAGTTCGATCAATATGAAGTTTTTTAAAAAGTTCATCCCATCGTATTTCATCAACAGAATAACTATTGTTTTTGTTATTCTTTAGTTGGGGATACTCAATACAATACTTATCCAGTTCGCGTTTAATTTTTGGTCGTAAAGTATATGCACCGAATTCCTGTTTTGAACTTACATAAAAACAGGGTATAATGTTATGTGCATCGACTTCAAAAAATGGAATCTGAAGATTCTCTCTCAGAATTGTTTTCCAGGTAATTTTTGGTCTTAGTGGATCAAAATCAGTAACTAACTGTGTAATGTTATGTTCTTTGATAAATCGAATAAGTACTTCGGGGGGATCGCCCGGCAGAATGGAGAAAGGTATATTATGGTGAGCCAGGTTTTGGGATACTTCTTTTAATCCTTTCATCATGAATGCATAATGTCTAAATGTGGCTCCAAGAAATGTGGACGAGAGAGTGAATGCTACCAGAAGGGTTTCCCGCGATGCCTCAGATAATTGCTGTGCAAACAACAATGCCCAGTTATCGTTTACTCTTTGGTCCCTGCTCATCCAGTATAACACAGGACCTTTTTTATGATGACCTTGTTTTAATATTCTGATCCTTGTCGGGTCAACAATATTCATATGGTTTTAAGGTTAAATGGATAGCTGGTAAGGCCATTCTATGCATTAATCTGAATTTGAGGATGTTGTCCTTAATATGGAGGAGGATCAATAATGAATGGCTATTCTAATTACTGCTATTCAACCCCTCCGGGATTGTTGTTATAATGGATGCTAACCCTGCACTTTATACCGGGTTATTCATAGTTAAATCCCCTGCCTGCCGGCACGCAGGCTTTGGGGTCTTCTTTCTTACGATGTCTTGTATCTCTATAATGCATCGCCCCAAGAATAAAATCGTGGATTTTGATCCTTCTGTCGTGCTCTCACCGATCGCTCCTTCGCTCCTTCGCTCCCTCGCTCCCTCGTCCCCTCACAATCTCACTCAGCCCCTTACTCCTTACTCCCTACTTCTTACTCTACCCGATCTCCCTGAGTTCCCGGGCATTCACAAACAGCACATCACCAAGGTTGTCAAATCCCAGAAATAGTTCTTCCCCCCTATTTTTGATTTGTTCACTGTGAAATCCGATCATGGTAAGGCCAGCATCAGATGACCGTTCATTAATATGATTTTTAATACTTGATTCGGCATCTGAGCGGATAATTTCAATATTTTTCTCAGAAATGGGTAAACGACCCTCATGTATCAGTTTGAGCAAATTTCCCCTGGTTTCCTCATTACTCTGTTTGAGGTTTATAGCAAATATGCGGATTGTACTTTTTCGCCATAATGGATGCCCGTTTATGATATAACCAAGAAGAATCATAAGGTTAGCATTATGATGATCGATATGCCTGATCCAAATATGAATACCTTTTTTGTATGTAACGGGTCTGGAGGAGCTGCCCAGAACACATACATCATAATTTGCTGCCTTTGCAAGAGAAAAATTTTCAACAATCTGTTTCAAATTGGAGGGATTATTTTTGTCGAATTCAAAGAGCAGCATATTATTTTCCATTCCGGATATGCCTGGTAACTGAATTACCTGTGCGATGGCAGAAGTGTAGGATGGGGATATAAGGGTATCGATGTAAATATGATGTTCTTTTTCTTGTGTAATGGAAATGAGCTTACTCATGATATGGGACGATTCCTCTTTGGTAGCTTTAGAGAAATACCCGTTAATCAGATGGATATATGTTCCGAAACCATGCCTGTATGCAATCCAGTTTAGCAAATTCAGTGCGCTTTGCCGTTCAAATGTTTCATCTGATATACAAACCACGGAAGGTCTCCATACTTTCAATTGATGTGATTTACCTTTCTTCTGGAGGTAGACCTGAAGGTTTCGGTTCAGCTGGAAGAGCGAATTACTGAAGATGTTTTCGAATCCTTTTCTTTCCTTATGGTAGTTACTGATCCACAGATAAAACAAAAATAGAAAGGCGATGGCAGTGATTGCATAGGGTGTATTTATTTTAAACATCAGCCAGAAACACATGATAAAGCCAATAAGTGATATATACCATCTTGATCTGAAGACAGGCCTGTATGAGGGATCTGCGCCGAAATGAAATAGAAAGGAAATCAGGCAAAGTGATCCGTATGTGATCATAAAGAACATGGAGATTATTTCTGCTACGGCATTTACACTTCCTAGTGCAACAAATACAAAGGCTATTATAATGGTAACTATAGAACTGTTGAAAGGCTCTGAATTTTCTCCTTTTCCTTTGCCGAGCCAGTGGTTAAATGACTTACCCGGGAAAGCCATATCACGGCCCAGGGCTTGCAGTGTGCGTGGTGCTACCATGACAGAACCAATAGCCGAGGAGATTGTGGAAGCACCTAGACCAAGAGGTATAATCAGGGGGCCCAGAAGTGCAACACGTTTCATGATCAGCTGATCAGCAATCAAATCATCAGGGCTTGCAGAAATATAAAGTTTCCAGGAAACAAATATATATATTATCATCCCAATGATAGTGGCAGATGTTGTTCCCAATGGTATAGATTTGCCCGGATTCCGCAGGTCACCGGACAGGCCAACTCCTGCAGTCATACCTGTGAATGCAGGAAACACAATAGCAAAAACAACAAAAAAATCCTGGAATTCTTTCAGGCTTAATGAGGCAATTAAATTGTTCTCGGGTTGATAGTCAGTCTTTCCCATGAAAAAAAGCACAAGAGCGATGGCTAGTATGGCAACGACAATATACAAAGCTTTTACTCCCATACTTGCACCCCGTTTAAGAATCATCCAGGAAAGGAGTCCCATAGCAGGGATGCTGATCACCTGCCTTGGAAGTTCAAATCCTATTTTATCATTAAACCAGATGAAGAATGGTTCAAACGCTTCGGTGAACGCTATGACATAAAAAGCAACACTAATGGTTTGGGATATATACAGGGAAACACCGATAGTTGTACCGATGTTCATTCCGAAAGACCTGGATATAACAAAATATTCACCCCCGCCTTTTACTTTCTGATTTGTTGCGATTTCAGACAGGGCAAGGGCGGTCGGAATTGTTACAAGATGACCAATAAATATGATAAGAATAACTCCCCAGAACCCTAGCATTCCAACTGCATAGCCAAACCTTAAGAATAATATGGCACCAAGTATGGTCGATATGGCTGTTAAAAATACCGGGGCAGTTCCGAACAATCGTTGTTTTGTAGTGTCCTCATTCATGCAATTATTCCTCGAATTCAGATATATCGGGTTGTATCCATCTCATCCGGCGGGTATTGTTATCACCCAACCGTAAACCTACCATGATCTCATGGGAGCCACCGCTATAGTTGCTGATAGCACTTAAATTTGCATCGTAAGCATAACCGATGTAAACACCATCAACCTGAAGACCTGCCATGACAACAATAGTGTTATTTGTCCTGTATGTAATTCCAATCCAGTAATCCTTTGTATAAAATAACCTTGCACTAACCTCAGTCTGAAAACTTTTTACAGTTGTCTGTAATAGTAAGGATGGCTCAATAATGATTGAATGACCTGCAGCAAACTTGTACCCAGAGATGATGTAAAGATGCCTTAAAGTTTTATAATTTTCAAATTTATTTGCACCCAGTTTTATATATGATCCGAATAATTCATTCACAGATAATCCTGAATAAAATCCCTGTCCTGAGAAATAAATGCCGGCATTTGCATCAGGAACAAAGAAAGCTTTCTTATTAGTTAATAATAAAGGATCATCCTGGTTAATCAATGTCGCTTCACTGTCATCGATTTTATACTGAAATCCTGATCCGGAAAGGCCAAATGAAAGCTGGTATCTGTTGTTAAAACTTATGTGATAGGCATATGTTAACTGGAATCCCGTTCTACTAATGATCCCGTTTCGATCATTGTAAATATATCCTCCAAGCCCAATCTTTCGATTTCGGCTGGCTTTTGTTGTTTTCTTCCTGATGGGACGCACTTTAAGAATCCAGCTATCGTCAAGTAACCTCGTCTGTGCGCTGATAAAAAATGTCCTTGGTGGATTATAAAAATTCATATACTGTTGCCGGGCTGTCATATTGATGATGGAGTACCCACTATTTCCAGCAAATGCCGGGTTAACAAGATATTTGTCCATCATATATTGACTGATCACAGGTCTTTGCTGGGCATTGGATGGAACCATTACCTGCATTACCAACGCAGTAAACCATAAATATTTAAAAAGTTTTCTTACGTTCATCGGACAATTGTTATATTACCGATTATCGGATCAAGCAGGTTGTTAAGCCTGATCACGTAATAATATGAATCCATTGGCAGCTCTTTGCCATTGAATATCCCATCCCATTGTTCTGTATACCCCACCGAGTGAAATACACGTTTACCCCATCTATCGTAAACCTCGACAATTGCATCAGGATAAAATTGGATGCCTGGTATTTCCCACCGATCATTAAATCCATCATTGTTGGGTGTGATGATATCAGGGACAGTAACACAGAATTCCTGATCATAATTCAGGGTAGTATTTGTCTCTGACATACATCCATTAGCATCCCCAATTGTAAGCGTATAAGTTCCTGATCCTAAGCCTGATATAAAGTAATCTGAACCACCTGTGGACCACAGGAATGAATATGGTGGGATACCTCCTGTTACAGTTGAGGATATTAAACCATCATAGCTATCAGGACAGAAGGGATCATCAATTTCCAGATTGATCGTGATTGTCTCAGGTTCCTCAACAGTAACAGAAGTATCTGTTGAACATTCGTTGAAATCAGTTAAAGTCAGGCTGTAATTGCCTGCTGGAATATCTGCAATGTTTGCAGTGGTGCTTCCATTTGACCAGAGATAGCTATAGGGAGGTGTTCCGCCTAGCGGCGATGAAAATATTTCACCATCATTATAACCATAACATGAAACATTTACTGGTGTGAGTGATATGCCCGGATTTGGATGAATATTGATTTCAACAGGATCTGATTCCGGACTGACATTTCCGATATCATCGTAAATGATGACAGAATAACTTCCTGTTTGTTTGATGACGATACTCCTGGTTACGCTGCCTGTAGACCAGAGGTAACCTGCTGCTTCTGTAACTGTCAGAATGACACTGTCTCCCTCACAAAATGAGAGCGATCCGGCTACAGTAATATTTGGTTTATCAAGAATTTGAACTGCTACGTTGACAGGAAGTGAAGCGGGACTCAGACATCCATTGGCATCCCCAATGGTTACTGAATATGTACCACTGGTTTTAACGGTGATTGTTTCAGTAATCTCCCCGTTGGGAGACCAGGAATAGGAAAAAGCAGGTGAAGAGGAGAGTAATACACTATCACCCTGCCAGAAAGTTAAGGGACCATCCGCAGTTATGACCGGCTGATCAGGAGCAGGTAACTCAGTGACTATGATTGTGTCCGAATTGGGACTGATACAATTATTTTCGTTTATTACACGAACATAATATGAACCGGCTGTAGCTTCTATACTCTGTAAAGTTGTACCATCTGACCAGAGATAACTCAATCCTGCTGAACTTGTTAGTGTGGTATTTTCACCTTCACAATAGGCAGTCTGTCCGCTGATTAATGGTTTATCCGGGAGTGCATTTTCTGATATATTGAACGGATCAGATTGTATACTAAAGCAATTAAATTCATTTCTAGTAATAACTGAATAGATTCCTTCCGTAACCTGTATTAGAGCTGTTGTATCACCATTGGACCATGTATATCCATATGCAGCAATCACAGTAGAAAGGTTTGCCAGATCCCCCTGGCAATATTCTGAATCTCCGGTGATAACAGGTTTATCTGGTACAGCTTGAACGGTCACCTGAATACTGCTGGAGGGTAGAATATAGCATCCGTTTGAATCCTGTATGCGGACATTGTAAGATCCCCCGATCTTTACAATAATATCTTCTTCAGTACTGCTATTTGACCATAAATAACTGTCAGCCACACTGGATGTGAGCTTAACACTGTCTCCCTCACAAAAAGTAGTGGGTCCATCGGCTGAGATGGTTGGTTTGGCAGGAGT
>LJUQ01000263.1 GCA_001304505.1 Bacteroides sp. SM23_62_1 | reverse complement strand
CCGGGTCTGTATACAAATCCAATATCAAAATCATTGCTAATCTGGGAGAGCCAGTTACTGAGTTGATTTGAAAGCATTTCCGTTGTTGTTACTGCCATTGCGGAAGTTCCGGTGGCTGTTGAGCCTGATGACGATCCGTATGAAGCATCAGCATAAAAACTATTCATAACCAACAGGTAAAGAAACTGCCTGCTAAGCTCCTCCTCCGTGGTGATCATATTTTTCAGGATAGTCCGTGTCTCTTCATCTGCCATTGGCAGATAAATATTAAAACCAACTATCGGATTAAAGAGTTTCCCTGATAAGTTTAACTGACACTCAATTGGTATTCTTTCTGTGAATCGTTCATCCTTAAGTATTTCATATAATCTGGCTTTCAGGGTATAGATTGCTTTTATATCAATCTCAGCATCTTCAACATCTCCGTTAAAACTAATCTGCCCTCCATTTTCTACACTAAACGATTTATTCAATATATTTCCCAGGGTAAAAAGATACTCGCCTTCTTCAATGATATAATCACCAAGAATCCTGAAATCCCCGTTCGTATTCAGGTTAATATTCAGTTTTCCGGATCCGTGACCACTCATTACATCGCCGGCTTTTGAGTCGATAATCAGCTCTACTTCTGCATCAGGTGTTACTTCCAGGTCGAGATTCAGATCAAGAGAATTTTTATTTGAGGAATTAGTGGCAGGAATTGTCCTTTCATACTTATCACTGACTGTTGAGTCAGGTCCGACAAAAGTAATATATGAATACTCTGATACCGACAAACTTGTATTAAGAGGAATGAACAATTTGGTATTATTATTGGTTTTTGCCGATATATCCAATGAGATTGAGTTTGGTCCGCTTTTTATTGTTGTAACACCTGATGCAAAGGCAGTTCCATAAAACAATTCATTATCCTTTGGCTTTGTATTCAGAACCTGACATTCATAAGTATTTATCAGTAGATTAGCACGGAAATCTTTGAAGTATTTATGATTGACAGAACCTGAAAGTGTGGCATTATTTCCTCTTTCATCCCTCAACCTTATATTGTTGAATTTAATCCCGGATCTGTCGAACCTTATTGTGTCATTGAATCTGTATGTTGTTTGCAGGTAGTCTATCTTTAAAGAAGTATTTTCTGCCATAATTGCACCTGAAAGAACAAGTTTATCCAATTCTCCTGAGAGATTTAATTTGCCAGAAGCATTTCCGCTGATACCGGAGGCAAAGGATTTCAATAATGGGTTCAGTGCGTCAACAGGAAGCCTGGTCGCTATTAAATTCAAATCAATTTTTCCGGTTTCAGGATTGTAATTCCCTCCTATATCAAACATCCTGGTTCCTTTCAGGTTATTGCTGGCATTTATATCAGCAACCTTTTCTGTACTATTCCAGACAGATGTGACAGATATATCTCCATACTCACTTCCAAGAAGAGAAAAATCATTAATATTAATATTACTTTCAAGCAACATATTCCTGTAGAAGTTGGTCAGAAGGATTTTCCCGCTTAGAATTCCTTTTACATTAAGAGGCAGCATTTTCACATTATTGTTGTCAGTTTTATTAAAAGGACTGAGATCAAGACCTTCAAATTCAAATTGAAGTGTGTCACCAGGATCCTCTGAAATTCTACCGTTAACAAGGTAATAATTCTCTTTATTGTTGATATACATACGGTTGATATCTATTGTATTCGAATCTATAAGGATTTCAGATCTGTTTATTTTCCAGAGATTGTTCCTTGTATAGACTTCTGATGGTTCGATATCAATCTTCATAACGACTTTATCATCTTCGATTTCCTTTCTGAATATGGATCCGTATGCAATAAATTCGCCTTTATTAAGTATTTTATCTTTATTATCCCAGTCGATTAATAAGCTTAAACTATCAGGCTTTGTGCCAAAGCGGACAGCTAAATCATTGAGCTCTGCCTGACCAATAAGCAAAAGGGAACTGCTTTTTAATTCTGCTGTAAGCACTTGTTCCGAAATATTGCCATTAATTGTTAAATCCCTGAATACATTATTTTTAACATTAAGCATTTCTGTCCTTCCATCGATCCTGATAATGCTGTCGGAATATATTGCCCCTGTCAGGTAACACTTCTCCGCCAATAAAATTCCTGTTTTGAAGAAATTGTTGATTTTATCAGTGTTTTTAAAATTTATGTTGAAAGTAAAGTTATTCTTGATCTGACTTTTATCAACAACAGGAGCAGAAAACCTGGAGGGCAATAGGGTTGCTAATGTTGATTTTATCAAGGTTCCTAATTCTGTAAAATTATAATAACCTCTAAGATCTGCATCTACAAAATCAGTACGCAGGCTTATAGCAGGTTTATCAGCCTCTGTAAAGGTCTTGATTGAAAAATCGTAGAGTTCCAGCTTATTATTGAATTTCCTCAGGGTTGAATTAAGAAGTTTTATTTCTCCATCAAGGTTATCTATATTATTACCTTTGAAATTGGCAGTTAATAATGCTGTCAGTGAGGAAGTTGTATCTGTTTTATCAAAATTGAGCCGGTGCAGATCAACTCCGGCAAGATTAAGGGTAAAGTCAAATTCAGGAAGCTTTTCCCTGAAATTAAACATTCCCAGGAGATCCATTCTGATATTTCTGTCGGTGATATTAATGCTTCCATCCCATGTTTTTTCAGTAAAAACGCCTTTCAGAGCAATGTTCCTGTAATTATAACTGTTTATCTCAATGCTGTCCACACGACCTGTAAGATTTCCGGCGAATTCTTCTGCTGAGGATGCATACCCGTCAATATTGGTCTCCATGCTTAATTTACCAAGCATTTCATGGTTTCCTGAGATTTCACCAAGATCAATATTTGAACCTGTAAGCAGTCCTTTGATCCTGAATTTATTCTTTTCCTCAGGTCGGAAAGAGATATCTGTACTAATGGTTCCTATTGCGGTGCCGATTTTTCCGTAAGTCACAAAATCGGTTGTAAATCCTGTGAAAGTACAGTTAAAAGAGATATTTCCAAGTTTCTGAATAAAATCCGGTACTGATAATGCTCCTTTACCGGGTATATTTATTCTGCCGATATCGTTAGCATTAGTTGTCAGGGTATTAACCCCGATATAAATAAATGCATTTCCGATTTCCGGTAGCCCTGAAAAGTCAAAATCACAAGCCAGATAACTGCTGTCACCATATGATAATTGAATATTACGGCCTCTGAGTTCAGAAATTGTCCCGTTAACTCTGCCTGATAGCCATAAAGAATCATTTGTTTCAGTCAGGAAAGGTATGAAATATTGAAGATCCGAGGTGCTTAACAATGATTTTTGAAGGAGCAGGTCAAGTCTGACTTTTTCTGTAAAATTACGGAATGAACCCGGTACATCAGCTAAAAGACCAATATGATCAAGATTAACAGAACTGCTGTCGCAACTGAAGAGAACAGAATTGAATACAAGATCTTGCCCGGCAATCATTACCTTGGTGCTCAATTCATTTACTGCAAACCCGTGTGATTCCCGGAATCCAAGATTATTCAAATCGAATCTGACTGTATCGCTTTTTACTTCAAAGTATTCAAGGTTTCCATTTATCTCTTTTAACTTCAGATCATTAAAATCGATCACTGTTTTACTTTTGTTATCTGTATTTTTAAAAAGTCTGAAGCTTCCTTCATTAATAATTATCTGGTTTGCTGTAAATGTTGTTTCATCATTCCTTGTGGTGTCTTTAGATGCTTTTAACATTTCGATATACCATTTCAGATTCATTAATCCGGTGGAATCGGTTATAAATGCAACTAATGGTTCATTTAACTCAGCTTTCCCCAGTCTGAAGATCTTATTGCGGAAGTCAATTCTTCTGATTCCCGTTGAAGCATTTTTCAGATATATTAAAGTATCATTGTGTTTGTCTTTAATTAGTAAGTCGTTTATTGTTAGTTTATTAAAGAATGAAAATTCAATTTTGCCTACCGTTATGGTTGACTTAATCTCATTTGAGAGATGACTTGTAATTCTTCTCACAATGAATGTCTGAACCTCGGGCAGACGTATAAGACTGTACAGGACTGTTAGTACCAGTATCAATATACCAATTCCGATAATCGGATACTTAATTGATTTTTTAATACTTTTGGTCATTTAAGAAGATAAATAAGTCAATAACAAAATAACCTAAAATATACGGAAAATAAAAGTATTAATGGGAGTAACTATATTAGCAATAGAGTCTTCATGTGATGATACTTCGGCAGCGGTCGTAAGGGATGGTTATATTCTATCAAATTTAATAGCCAACCAGGATATTCATATGTCTTACGGGGGTGTGGTACCAGAGCTTGCCTCCCGTGCCCATCAGGTTAACATTGTTCCTGTTACTGATGAGGCACTTAAGGATGCAGGTGTTACCATAGAAGAGGTTGATGCTGTTGCTTTTACAAGGGGCCCCGGACTTTTGGGTTCGTTACTGGTGGGTACTTCTTTTGCAAAAGGATTTGCCCTTGCAAGACGAATACCATTAATTGAAGTAAACCATCTGCATGCTCATGTTCTGACTCATTTTATAATTGAGAAAGGCAAAGAACAAAGAATCCCTTCTTTCCCCTTTCTCTGTCTTCTGGTCTCAGGCGGGCATACAAGAATAATAATATTGAAGAGTCACCTGCAAATGGAGGTTATTGGAAGTACAATTGATGATGCAGCTGGCGAAGCGTTTGACAAATGCGGTAAAATAATGGGATTCTCCTATCCTGCAGGTCCGGTTATTGATAAACTGGCCGAAACAGGGAATAAAAATGCTTATCTTTTTTCAAAGCCTAAGGTACAGGGGTTGAATTTCAGTTTCAGCGGATTAAAAACCAACTTTCTCTATTTTCTACAGGACCGGTTAAGGGAGGATCCTGATTTTTTAAGAAAAAACAGACCTGACCTTTGTGCTTCTCTTCAGCATACTATAATCTCTATTCTTGTTTCAAAGCTTGTAAAAGCTTCTTTGCAGACCGGAATAAGTGAAATTGGAATCGCTGGAGGTGTATCGGCTAATTCGGGTTTGCGGAATGCAGTGATTGAAGAAGCAAAAAAAAGAAAATGGAACCTCTTTATTCCACCAATTATTTATACTACTGATAATGCAGCAATGATTGGTATTACCGGATATTATAAGTATCTTAGAGGTGAGTTTTCAGATCAGGAAGTGGCTCCGGTTGCCAGATTATGATAGTAAGAATATGATTAGGAAATGAAAAGTTCAGATCTGTCATTTCTTGTAATAGGTGCAGGTGCTATAGGGGGAATAACAGCTGCATTAATGAAAAAAAGAGGGTATGATATTGAAATAGTAAGGGAAGCCCGCTCTACTGCTGATGCCATGAAGATGCCGATTGAAGATTATTGATTGTGAATATTTTATTATTTAATTTTTTATATTCGGGAATCAAAAAAATAATAAATGAAGGAGTTCAGGATTCCACCGACAAGAAATTCTCCGGAGATACTAATGACTCCTGACGGGATAATTAAGATAAGGGGACGTTCAATTCATGAAAATGTGCTTGATTTTTTTGAACCGGTTGAAAACTGGATAGATGAGTACATAGAAGTTCCTGCTGACATTACCTGCGTTGATATTAATCTTGAGTATTTTAACAGTGCCAGTGCAAGAACAATAATTCATATTCTTCAAAAGATAATTCATGTCCAGCTTAAAAATAAAAAGTTTATTTTCAACTGGTATTATGAAGAAGGAGACGAAGATATCCTTGAAAGAGGAGAATATTTCGCCGCTGTACTGGATGTCCCTTTTAATTTTATTAAGATAAGTTGATTCTTATCAAAAACCTGTGTTGTTGGTTTTCCTTTTAAAAATAAGGAATACAGGGATTCCAATAAGAAGGAAGCATCTTCCGATCAACATATGTAAAGGTTTGTTAACCAGTATGTTTATAACAAACCATATATTGATGACGATGAAGATGGCAGGTGTAGACGGGTATCCTAAGGTTTTATAGGGTCTTTCAATATGTTTCATTTTCTTTCTGAAGATAAAAATTCCTCCGGACGCAAGTGTAAAGAAAATCCATTCAATTGATAATGTATGAG
>LJUQ01000057.1 GCA_001304505.1 Bacteroides sp. SM23_62_1 | reverse complement strand
GTACATGATCAGGGAACTATATTCATCTTATATCCGCACTTCACTATCTGATTTAGACACAAGTAAGGAACTCGTACTGAAGGATAATATTGTCTATATCCCGGAAACAGGGGAAGAGGTACATGTAATAACCAAGAACGATTCCGTTTTCGGAACATATATTACCTACGACACAGTATTCTTAATCTCTGGTGAAAATATTCTCAGAAAATATAAAGGATATTATTTTATGAATATCAGGAATGATGAAGATGAATGGGTGGTCTACAAGTTAAAATTCAGAAAGGACGGAAGTGCCAGTTTGTGTGGTATATCAGAAGATGAAGAGATGGAGCGCCTCAAAGAAATCACCACCATTGTTGAAGAAACAAATGATAAAGGTAAAGTAACAAAGTATATTATTACACCCGGAAAAGAAGAATTCAAGCAGATCATTAAGGAAGGACATTTCAAAGAATGCACTGAATATAGAAAGGTTAATTAGGTTAAATGATTATAAGTTGTCAGTTGTTAAGGAAAAGTGCTGAGTTCTGAGTTCTGCCGGTTTCCAACCGGCAGCTATATCCACAATAGATGAAACTGTTAAGTCCGGTTTCCAACCGGACACATTCAGGCACCTTTAATACAAGTCATCCCGATCCACCGAAGGCGGAGAGGAATCTCTTTGTAATTCGTAACTTTCAGAATTTTATTAACTCTTATCCTTTTCCAGGAACCTGTGTATTGCTTGCGCTGCCCTTCTCCCTGAATGGATAGCTTTTACTACCAGTGAAGCGCCTTCTTTAGCGTCCCCACAGGCGAAGACTTTTGGATTGCTGGTTAGAAGATGGGAATTTACCTTTATGTTTTTCCTGTTATCAAGCTCCAGACCAAGTTTATTAACAAGTCCCTCGTGTACAGGGTGAAGAAAGCCAAGTGCCAGAAGGACAAGGTCTGCTTTTATGATTTCCAGTGTCCCGGGAATTTCTGTCATAACAAACTGTTTTTCCTCATTCAGTTCCCAATCCACCCGGACAATCTCCAATCCTGTAATAAGCTTTTGTTCACCGAGGAATCTGCGGGTTGATAAACTCCACCTTCGCTCACACCCTTCTTCATGAGAAGTGCTGGTTTTGAGTATTTTAGGCATATATGGCCAGGAGGGGTTATGATGAATCCTTACCTCATCCGGTTGAGGCAGGATCTCGATCTGTGTTATTTTTCTTGCACCCTGACGTATAGCAGTACCAACACAATCTGAACCGGTATCACCCCCGCCGAGGATAACAACATTTTTGTCTTTTGCTGAAACTAGGTAATCGTAAGGTATCTCAATTCCGTTATTAATTTTATTCTGCTGCTTGAGGTATTCCATGGCAAAATGAATACCATTCAGATCCCTTCCATTCACAGGAAGATCCCTTGGCTGTTCCGCCCCTATTGCCAGGCAAACAACATCGTATTCCAGCAGAAGTTGTTCCGGATCTACATCTTTGCCAATCTCTGTTTCCAGCCTGATGATAAGCCCCTCTTTAATGAACAGATCAATACGCCGGTCAATGATCTTCTTGCTTAATTTAAAATCAGGTATCCCATACCTCATTAATCCCCCGGCAGCATCTTCCTTTTCAAAAACAGTTACCCAGTATCCCCACTTGTTGAGCAGATCGGCACAGGCCAAACCAGCAGGTCCCGATCCTATCACAGCTACTTTTTTACCGGTTCTTACTTTAGGTGGTCTTGGCGTGATATATCCTTCCCTGAAAGCCATTTCAGCAATAGCAACTTCATTTTCACGAATCGTAACGGGAGCTTCATGAAGGGTTAACACACAGGCATCTTCACATGGTGCGGAGCAGATGCGGCCTGTTACTTCAGGGAAATTGTTTGTTGCATGTAACAAATCGCTTGCTTTCTTCCATTCGCCCCTGTATAACATATCCTGCCATTCAGGGATTAAATTGATTACCGGGCATCCCCAGTGACAGAACGGTACACCGCAATCCATACATCGTGATGCCTGCAGTTTCCTGTCTTCGGTATTGAGGATTTGTTCAACCTCACCGAAATCATAGATCCTTTCCGTAACAGGTCTGTTACCTGCTTCCTTCCTTGGAATTGTTAAAAATCCTTTAGGATCGCCCATATTCTTTTATTTTTTGAGGCTGGATCATAACTGGCAAAATTGTGCTGGACCGTCATCCTGAACTTGTTTCAGGATCTTTTTATCAATACCTTAGAGACCCTGAAATAAATTCGGGATGACAGTGCAATACAATCTACCTGATTGTGATCCCCCGTAATTAAATAGAATACTCATCACTTCTTATTTCCGGATCAGTTTCTACTTCTTCTATTTTTTTCTTCAGGAACTCCAGTTTTTCTTCTTCCAGAACTTTCATATACTCATATGGCGTTACTTTGATGAACCGGGGAAGGTACTGGTCCCAGTTATCCAGAATTTCTTTAGCTCTTGTACTGCCTGTATAATGCATATGTTTTGATATCAGCTCTTTCAATTCCCGCAAGTCAGACAGTTCTTCAACCAGCGACAGCTCCACCATGCCCATATTACAGAAATAGTCAAAGTTTCCTTTTTCATTATAGACATAAGCAATTCCACCGCTCATTCCAGCAGCAAAGTTACGTCCTGTCTCACCGAGGACCACTGCCCTCCCTCCGGTCATATATTCACAACAGTGATCGCCTGCCCCTTCGACAACAGCAACTGTACCACTATTTCTGACACAAAACCGTTCTCCTGCCATACCGCGAATATATACTTCACCACTGGTAGCTCCGTAAAGAATAGTATTTCCGATGATGACATTTTGTTCGGTTGAAAATATTGATCCTTCCGGCGGAACAACAATAATTTTACCTCCGGAAAGTCCTTTGCCAAGGTAATCGTTGGCATCGCCCTCAAGACGTAAAGTAACCCCCCGGGCAAGGAAGGCACCAAAACTTTGCCCTGCTGATCCCCTGAATGTCAGCTGTATGGTATCATCCGGCAACCCATCATTTCCATATTTCCCGGTTATTCTGCCTGAGAGCATTGTACCCGTTGCCCTGTCTGTATTTTTTATCTCACTTTCAAATGAAACATGCTCCTTATTTTCCAGTGCCGGTTTACACAGTTCAATCAGTTTACGATCCATAACCTTTTCAATCTTGGATGGTCTTAATTCTTTAAACCGCCTTTCATATATTGAAGTTTCCGGTGGCAAATATAGAATTGAAGCAACATCAACAGTATTTGCTTTCCAATGTTGAATTTCTTCCGTGATATAAAGCAAATCGCTCCTTCCGACGATATCATCAAATTTTTCAAATCCCATGTAAGCAAGGATTTCCCTGATTTCATGTGCGACAAATGTAAAATAATTGATCAGGTTTTCCGGTTTACCGCTGAATTTTCCCCGCAGTACCGGATCCTGTGTGGCTACCCCCACCGGGCAGGTATTCAGGTGACATTTCCTCATCATGATACATCCGAGGGTTATCAGGGCAGCGGTAGCAAATCCGAATTCCTCGGCACCCAGCAGACCTGCTATGATCACATCCATACCCGTTTTTATCTGTCCGTCCGTCTGAAGGATCACATTTTTACGGAGGTTATTTCCTACCAGTACCTGTTGTGTTTCCGATAAACCGAGCTCAAGAGGCAAGCCTGCATGCTTAATAGAGCTGGCCGGGCTGGCACCAGTTCCTCCCTCCATACCGCTGATGGTAATGATATCCGCCCCGGCCTTTGCAACACCTGCAGCAATGGTTCCAACACCTGAGGCTGCGACCAGTTTTACACTCACTTTTGCTTCCGGATTGACATTCTTAAGGTCGAAAATGAGTTGGGCCAGATCCTCAATTGAATAGATATCATGATGCGGTGGAGGGGATATGAGTGTAATGCCAGGAATAGAATACCGTGTCTTTGCTATGATTTTATCCACCTTGTGCCCGGGTAGCTGACCCCCTTCTCCCGGCTTTGCTCCCTGGGCAATCTTGATCTGGATCTCATCTGCATTAACAAGGTAATTGACAGTCACTCCGAATCTTCCAGAAGCGATCTGTTTGATTGAACTGCGCGCACTGGTTCCATCATCCCTGGGCTTAAAACGTTCCGGATCCTCACCCCCCTCACCTGTATTGCTCCTTCCATTGATCCTGTTCATGGCAATGGCAAGCGATTCATGTGCCTCCTTGCTGATAGAACCAAATGACATGGCACCTGTTACAAATCTTCTGAATAGGTTTTCTACAGGTTCGACCCTGTCAATGGATATTGGATTATTTTTTAACCTGAAAAATCCCCGGAGAAATAAAGGAGACCGGGTTTCCTCGACCACCCTCCTGCTGTATTCTCTGTAAGTCTCAAAATCATTCGTCCTGACAGCTTTCTGAAGGAGGGTGATCGTTTCAGGATGCCATGCATGTTGTTCACCATCCATCCTGAAATAATAAAATCCTGAACTCTTGATAAGCCTATCCTCACAATCTATACTGTATGCCTGTTGATGGGGTATCAGTGCTTCCTTTGCTATTTCTTTCAATCCTAAACCACCGATACGCGAGACTGTCCCTTCAAAATACCTGCTAATCACTTCTTCATTGATCCCGACAGCTTCAAATATCTGCGCAGACCTGTAGGATCTCAGGGTGCTGATTCCCATTTTAGAGAGTATCTTTAAAAGTCCTTTGTTAATGGCTTTCATATAATTTTCCTCTGCTTTCTGATAATCCAGCTGAATCATTTTCTCTTTTACCAGTTTTTCAATCACAGCAAAAGCCAGGTAGGGATTTATCACGCTGGCACCATAACTGAACAGGAGGGCAAAATGATGAACCTCGCGTGGCTCTCCTGTTTCCACAACAATATCAATCTGCATTCTCTTCCGTTTATTGATCAGGTGATGGTGAACGGCCGAAACAGCCAGCAAAGATGGTACGGGTGCCATCTCACTGCTAATATTCCGGTCGGAGAGAATGATGTAATTCTTACCATCATCAACTGCTTTCTCAGCATCATTGCAGAGCCTGTTAACAGCTTTTTCAAGACTATCTTCCCCGTCATTTATGTTAAATACCATTGGTAAAATAACTGTGGAAAATCCCTTGTAGCTGAAGTTCCTGATTACCTGGAAATATGTATTATTAACCACAGGGACAGATAATCTGATCATTTTACAATGGTCGGGGCCTTCCTTCAGCAGGTTCTGCTGAAAAGAACCGATATAACCTGTAAGGCTCATAATGAGCTCCTCCCGTATCGGGTCTATAGCCGGATTGGTAACCTGTGCGAAAAGTTGTTTGAAATAGTTGAAGAGTCTCTGCGGTTTGGTGCTTAAAACGGCCAGTGGCGTATCATTACCCATGGAACCAACAGGCTCCTGGCCCTTATCGGCCATGGGGGTAATAATCATATCAATGTCTTCCTTTGTGTAACCAAATGTATGAACGTAACAATTATAATCATCCCCAAGGTCGGGAGAAACAGTTCTGCCAACTTCAATTTTTTCAAGATTGACCCTGTTCTGTGTAAGCCAGCTACTGTAAGGATTATGGTTGGCAAGCTCCCTTTTCAACTCCTCATCATAATGGATTTTACCCTCTTTCGTATCGATGAGTAACATTTTCCCCGGCCTGAGCCTTCCTTTTTCAATAATATCTCCGGCAGGAAAATTTTGAACACCCGTTTCAGATCCCATTACAACAATATCATTCCTGGTGACCAGGTATCGTGATGGCCGGAGACCATTACGGTCAAGCGTACCACCGACATACCTCCCGTCAGAGAATAAAAATGCTGCCGGACCATCCCAGGGTTCAAGAAAAGTGGAATGATATTCATAAAAAGCCCTTAAATCATCTGATATGGGATTCTTTGTGTTCCATGATTCAGGTATAAGGATGGCAACGGCGTGTGGCAGGGACTTGCCGGTGAGATACATGAATTCCAGCACATTATCGAGGGATGCCGAATCTGATTTATCAGGCTCGATAATGGGGTATATTTTCTGAAGATCTTCACCAAGATAATGGGATTGCAGGATGGATTCCCTGGCCTTCATCCATGAACGGTTTCCTTTAATTGTATTTATCTCCCCGTTATGTGCAAGCAGGCGGAAAGGCTGGGCCAGATCCCAGGAGGGAAAGGTATTCGTACTGAACCGTGAATGAACAAGGGCAATGGCACTGGTTAAACGACTATCAGTCAGGTCGGCATAATATCCTAACAGCTGTTCTGATGTCAACATACCTTTATAAACAAGAACACGGGTCGACAGGCTTGGAATATAAAACAGGGACTTCTGACTGCATCCTGATTCCCTGATACGTTTTTCAACTCTTTTTCTGATGACATATAATTTTCTCTCCAGCTCGAGCTGTTCAAGATCAGCACCCACAAGTATCTGGGTCATACCGGGCTCAGCTGCCCTGCTGATCTCCCCCGGCACATCAGAATTTCTCGGCAGGTCACGATAACCAATTACTTCCACTCCTTCTTCAAGGATAATATTTTCAAGTACCTTCAGGCATTCCCTGGCTTCCTCTTCCTTTTTTGGCAGGAAGATTATCCCGGTCCCAAATTGCCCTTCAGGAGGCAGCTGGTAACCCTGTATCAGATAAAAATCACGAGGTATCTGAAGCAATATCCCGGCTCCGTCACCCGTTTTTGCATCTGCCCCTTCAGCACCACGATGTGTCAGATTAACCAGTACCTCCAATCCCATCTTGATGATACTGTGTGACTTCCTGCCTTTGATATGGGCTACAAAACCTATCCCGCAGCTGTCATGTTCAAACTCCGGCCTGTATAATCCATCCCTGCCAGGTCTGGTGATCATTTTTTAAATTCCCCTTTTAACGAAGGAAGCCGTTCCCAGTGCTTCCGAGAACGGCTTCCTTATTTTATAAGCATAAGCATACCATTCTCATCCCGGATCTTTTAAACTAAGTACACAATTTGTGAGCCTGATATGCAGAAATGACTTCATTCTTGTTCGATAGTTTGGCGCAAATATATTTAATAATGTTTATAATCCAAAAGCAAAAATATTGTATTGTTGACAAATATTTAAAAAAAACTTTGAATCAGTTATAATATATAAGCAAACTGATTGAAAATGTGTGAATTGATGAAATACATATGAAGAAACCGCAGAGAGGTAACCTTCTTAGTATCAAATCTCTGTGAACTCTGTTAAATCTTTGTTTCCTCCCTGCCTGTGCTGCCGCTTCGGAAGGCAGGTGTGGTTAAATGCATTATCAGACTTTTGAGACAGCCCTAATTAATTCAGCCTTAATCAGGGTTGTATTCTCTCTGGCATCTTTTCCCTGCACTTCATGCCGGTTTTTTCATAGTTAAGCCCTTTCAGGTCTGTTCCGACCTTCTAACGTTCATCTCCTGTGAATGATGCAGTACATTCCATTACAGATCGTGATATCCTTCATCCTTCATCACCTTCCATCGACAATCACATTTCTCCATAGTCGCAGCGGTGGGGTTTCCCAGTTGTAGCTGCTTGTAATATCAAAATCTCCATCATTGTCTATATCTCCCACCGCTATTTTATATACAGGTAATGTATCTATCCGGGTTCTGGCCCAGGTAGTACCAGATTCATCAAGGTTAAGGAACAGAATGAGTTCAGGATTATCGAGCCGTGATAATGTGCCGGCAACAATATCCATATCACCATCAAGGTCAAAATCAGCAACTTCAAGAGAGTGACAATAATGCACCACTCCTACCTCATGTTGTACCCATGATCCTTCACCACCTGATGGATTGGTTGATTTATACCATATAATTGGATAATCAGGTTTTTCAGATTGGGAAAAGACCACATCCGTTTCATTATCGCCGTCGATATCTTCAACCACAACCCTGACACTGAAATCCTGCCAGCCGCCGGTAGTATCGGTATACCACATATCATCGATGATATATTTCTGCCATGCGGATTCTCTTGGTTTATCAGGATTTTCAAGCCAGTAGCCATTCAATACAATATCATAATCGCCATCATCATCAACATCACCAATGGTCATCCCTTCGCGCTGGGTTGTTTTCATCCGGTTCTCTTCCCAGCCGTTGTCTGTTTCCTGGAAGTAGATCACAGTATAGTGCTTGGTCCTGGCAACGATGTCACCCAGGCCATCGTCATCCATATCATAAACCGCAATATCTTTTACTTCACTTTCCTCTTCAATCAGGGCAATCATTCTTTCCGGCCACGGATCCTTAAAATCTCCACCGGGATTTTCATACCACCAGAGCTGGGCGCTGTAATCACTTCCCCGGCAGGTCACCAGATCATTGAAACCGTCATGATTAATGTCATAGATAATCACATCATCACCAAAAAAGTCAGCATTCTTTCTGACCTCAATTTTTCTCCAACCAGGATACAGGAAAACAGTAAGTGTACCATCACTGATTATTCCTCTTTCGGTTCCCCATGTATGGACAACAATATCCGGGTAATCATCCATGTCCATATCTCCAATGGCCGTTCGTCCTTTAGCATCGTTATCGATAATTTCAGGAACAAATTCCAGTGGCCTTTTTGATTGTGAAATACACCCATAAAGCAAGGAAATGATGATGAAAATAAAAAATACGGTTGAAAAACTTGTTTTCATATTTTGAATATTTTTCCTCAGAATAAACGGACATGAAATTTTTTCATGAAAAACTTTTTAAAGACTCATGAAAAAAATTTCATGGTAGTTCCCTGCTGTAAAGTTTAAATTTGTAAATTGACTTAAACAAATTTAAACTTTTTACAGAGGAAAATTAGGGGATTTTCTTTTTTTATTACCGGATTTTTCACAATTATTTGATCTCATAAATATGATTATAAATAAATGTATTAAAACCACATAGAACATTAATCAGCCTGCCATGCACTTGCACTGAAAGTGAATCACCGGAGCTTCTGCAGAGGCATAAGCTTCAGTATACACATAAAGGTATGTCTGCCTGACGCATCCAGACCGGACAGCTCCGGCAGGGATTAATCAGTGTACCAAAAGATAAGACAACAGTAATTATTATCTTTGATTTTACCGGACACAAATAACAAATACTATATCATTCATTCCTTCACGCAGCACAATAAATCAATAAAAGACTGAGTGATGATCGTTCCATCAAAGAAAAAAGAATGGATCTTACTTGCATGTATTGCGGGTTCAGTATTATATATATCCTTTAATATTTTTGCTATGGTTCTGTATCCGGGTGGAACATTAATCGATGAAAACAGAATCGGATATTCATTATCCGAGAACTTCTTCAGTGATCTGGGAATGGCAATGGCCTATGGGGGAGAATCCAAACCAGGATCCCGGTGGCTGTTTATGTCCGCTCTGATTTTAATCGGAATTCTATTAATTCTTTTTTTTATTGTATTTGCAGATTTTTTTGTTGCATCAAAAATAGAAAAATACATAAGCAGAGCAGGATCCGCAGCAGGTATTGCAGCGGGACTTTCATGCATTGGTATTGCTTTAACACCCTGGGATCTTTATTTCAAAGCGCATATGATTTTCAGTTATACCTTTTCAATATCTTTTATATTATTGGCAATTCTGTACGCTATTGTCATTCAATTGAGTCGTACTTATTACACCAGATACGCCATTGTTTTATTGATATACCTGGTCACCCTTCTGGTTTTCCTTGGATTAATGATATGGGGACCATCGATTGATACGCCGGCAGGATTAAGACTGTTAGCTGTCAGCCAGAAGATAATTATATATTCAGGTATGATTTGCCTTTTCATCCAATTCTTTGGCGCGTATTTTTATATTAAAAATATTTTCAAGTTAAGTGACATGGCTAAGCTGGGATATTCAATCCGGCAGTGATTTCAGTAAACCCAGATATTAATCAACATGCACCAGATAAAATGAAAATTTACAAACACGAATTTTGCTTATGGACCATAGCACAGGTTGTAATACCTCTGTTGTTTCTTTTACCAGGCTGTCGATCCGAAAAGCAAACACCTCCGAATATTTTAATGCTTATGTCGGATAACCAGTCATGGAATCACATGGGATGTTATGGGGATCCTGTTGTAAGGACACCAAATATTGATCAGGTTGCCAGTCAGGGAATCCGTTTCACACATGCATTTTGCGCAGCTCCCTCCTGCACACCTGCACGGGCAGCCCTCCTGTCCGGACAGGATATCTGGCGACTGAAAGAGGGTGCTAACCTCTGGGGAATATTTCCGGCAAAATTCCCGGTCTATACTGATCTGCTGGAAGAATCGGGATATTTTGTTGGTTATCAAGGAAAAGGATGGGGACCGGGAAGTGTGCAGGAAAGCGGCCGGGAAAGAAATCCTGCAGGCAATGAGTATCAGTCTTTTGAGGAATTCATAGCAACAAACACTGCAAATAAACCATGGTGCTTCTGGTACAGTTCTGAGGATCCACACCGCCCTTATAATGTAGGATCCGGTGTATCATCAGGAATGGACATAAATAATGTCATGGTACCTCCCTATTTGCCTGATAATGATACGGTTCGGGGAGATATCTGCGATTATTATTATGAAATTGAAAGGTTTGATAAAAGCGTAGGTGAGATTCTCAGGAAACTTGATGAGACAGGACAATATGAGAATACCCTGATTGTCATTTGCAGTGATAACGGATGGCAGATGCCACGGGGATTAGCAAATGTTTATGACTTCGGGACAAGGATCCCATTGATTATTTCGTGGAATGGAAAAATTCCTGGGGCAAGAGTTATTGAAGATTTTATCAGTCTCAGTGACCTTGCACCGACCTATCTTGAACTGGCAGGACTGGATATTCCGGACTTCATGACTGCTAAAAGTCTTGCAGATCTGCTATTCGCCGAAAAATCGGGACGAATAGATGAACAACGGGATTACATCATTACGGCCCGGGAAAGACATGCCCTGTGCCGTTATAATGGATTGGGCTATCCCTGCAGGGCAATAAGGACGTATGATTTTTTATATATCAGGAATTATGAGCCTGACCGATGGCCGGCAGGTGATCCACCCCTCTTTGGCGATATCGATGCCCATATGTTGCATTATCCCTCACCAACAAAAATGTATATGTTGGTCAATAAAGATAAACCGGAAGTGAAACCACTGTTTGAACACGCTATGCTGAAACGTCCGGCAGAAGAATTATTTGATCTGAAAAATGATCCATGGCAAATGAACAATATTGCTGATCACACTGAATATCAGGCTATCAAGAAAGAGCTCTCAGAAAAACTTTATCAATATCTCGAATCCACCAGCGATCCTCGTATTCTTGGGCGTCAGATTATATGGGACTCAACTGCATATTTCGCTGAAGATGATTTTAATCCAAGACCAAGCGAGGAGGCTATCAGGCTGTTGAAATTGGAGAAAGAGTATAGATATTTTGATTGAGAGGTAAGTGATTATTTCTACGATGGATACCAGTAGAGAGGAGATCCCTCTCCGCCTTACGGCGGATCGGGATGACTCGATATAATTTAAGGTTGTATACTCATACGATGACTTGAAGTTATCGTATGAGTGATCACACCCTCTAACCACACCAACCAGGAACCAGAAACCTTGAACCGGGAACCATCCACGCCCACACCCCTCACACACCAACCGAGAACCGGGAACCGAGAACCGGGAACCATACTATTTCTCCCTTGCCGGCTTCAGTGTCCACAACTGTAACCTGGTCAAATACACAAGATTTGACATATCCAGGTCCGGCTGGTGTACAGGCCAGTATTTGAAACTTTCTATTTCCGAAATAATTGCTTTTTCATTTTCCCTTGGAAAGGGATCAAAAGGAATAATGGTATAAGATTCTTTTGGATTACCGGATAAGATATCCAGGTACAATTCACTGAAAAGAGCCAGCAGGGAGCCTGTACCAACGCGATTTTCATCGACACTAACATATGCGGGAAGGTATCCCCGATCCCTGATCCAGTTGTATGCTTCTCCAACAAGGATAAACACCTGGATATTACTAACCTCAAAGATACCTGGAATACTGTCAGGCATTTCCATCGGTCCCAGAGGGCTCCCCCGTTCTGATTCATCCGGTATATTTTCTGTTTTTGCGTATTCTGTTAAAGATCCCACAAGAGCTGCAAACATTTCAGCCGGGGAAAAATCACTGTCAATAATAATTGATTTTCCCTTCAGAATGCTTTCTGCATAATGCTGCAGATCATTTCTGGAAATATAATCCTCCTGGTATGAGAAGCGATTCATCAGGTCATTAAAAGTAGTAATACTTATGTTATCCAGGGATTTCAAATATTCCATCAACCGCCTGAAATTTTTTTTCGCTGTCTCCATACTTTCAAGTGGTCTAAGATCTGGAGCTTTGCATTCACTGAGTGGAGGATTTGCACCTTCATAATAATTAAAATCCCAGAACTGTTCTGTACGAACCTTGCAGGGATGACAGGCAAAAAAGGCGACCACATCCAATCCTTGAATCTCTTTCTGAAAACTTTGTTGTACACTATCAAAAACAGGATTAAAAAGCTCATCCTTATAATATGTATTATCAAAAAATCCATAATCGCCATGAAAATTCAGGGTATTACAGAACCATACTGCATTGTGGCCTGGCAAATGAATGGGTGAATACACGTATCCTTTCCCGAGCTGTCCTAGTGCATAAACCAGCTGGGGGCCGTAGGATCCACCGTGCCGGGCAAGGGTTGATACAGGTACCCCAAATATTTGTTCAAGTTCATCAAAGCCCTTAGATTCATTGTATAACATATGCTGCACACCGGTATCCCAATCTGCATTTTCCAGAATCTCCGTAACTGTCGGATGTATAGATCCCATATTCGTATGGCTTCCAATGTCATGCTTTGCCATCGCTGCAATGACATCCTGCCGTCCCCGGCTTTCCAGAGACCGTGCTTTCTCTCCTATGACAAAGAAAGTTCCTGTAACCCCAACATCGGACATGATTTCGGCCAGCCATTTTGGAATATCATCAATGCCTTCAGATGCAGGAGTGATGTAGTCTTCCACATCAAATACAACAGATACATAGGTTATGTCTTTTTTATCCTCCGCACATCCTGTGAAAGCCATGCTAAGGATTAAAAAAACCAGAATTTTTACAATTGTTTTCATGATGATATTTTTTTAATCTTATCTTATAACTTTTATCTTTTTCCCCTGTGAAATATTTTCGTCCCTCAAATTTTACAGGGTAAACTTTTATCTTTTATCACCCCCTACCCATTCTTACTGATTGTTTTCAGCAAATCCCTGTTTAATATTTTGATTTTTTTACCACTCAGATGAATGATACCGGCTTTACTGAAATCACTCAGGATACGGCAGATACTCTCACGGGAAGTGTTAATAAAATGTCCCAGTTCAAGTCTCGATAATGGTAATATGAATTCGTCATTCTCATATATCCCATCGGAAAAGAACAAAAGCGCATCGGCAGCACGGCCATGGATATGCTTTTGTGTTCTGTCGACACATTTCTGAAATGAGTTCAATTCATTGCGGCAAAGCTCAATAACAATTTCATATGCAAAACGTCCATTCATGAATATAAATTCTTTAAATACATCAATGTCAATAAAACAAACAGTAGTATTTTCTATTGCCGTGGCTGAGTACTGATTTATCTTCTCTCCGAATGTAGTTGGAATACCAAGGTAAGACGGAGCTTTGGTAATTTTAATGATCTGCTCTTCTACCGGTCCGGTCATGTGGATCTTTACCAGCCCGCTTCTTACATAAATGATATTCGACGAGAAAGCCCCCTGTTTAAATATTACATCCCCTTTCCTGAAATTTACCCCGACACAGTTATTGCCGAGCCTTTCCAGTTCTAATGGGCTGAGCACCTTAACTGCAGATGATTTGATGCCACAATCCTTACATAGTATCTCTTCCATGTTTAAAATAATTAATATTCGACTAAAATTCTACATAATCGGATGAATAGGCCTGATGATATGCGTATTTAGAGTACCGGAATGTTGGAATAGTGGAACATTTGGAATATTGGAATAGTGATATGTTAGAACAAATGAAATTTTAAATAAGCTTAAATTTGAAATGAGCCAGAATTTAGAATCCTGTTTATACTACCAAATCCTTTACTCACCCTCCAATTTTAGTCATTATTCAATTATTCCATTCTACCATTCTTCCATTCTTCCTTTTACCAATTACCCAAACCTGACACCAACACACACCAATTCACTAATCTACCACTATACTATTCTTCATTCTTTAAAGATACAAAATGTGACCTATATCACAAAATGATTTAGATACTATCACATTGAAATCTATCTCTCCTGCTGTTATAATTACCATTTTTATAGTGCTTTCAGAACATAAATTTACTGTTATGGAAAATAAAAAAATGACAATGGCTCTCTTTTCCGGGAGCATAGACAAATTAACGGCCGCCGGGGTCGTACTCAGTGGTGCTGCTGCCGATGATATGGAGGTTGACATTTATGTCTTGCTCCAGGGTGCCCGGGCATTCAAGAAAGAAATTGCCCAGCACACTGACAAGCTGCAGATGGCTGAAAATCCTCAGCTGCGTGAAGAATTCCTGGCATCATTAAAAAGGCTTAATGTTAAACCGTGGCTCGATTTTTTTAAAGAAGCAAAGGAACTTACAAATGTAAAGATTCATATCTGTGGATTGGCAGGTAAAATATGGGGAGGTGAAAAACTTGAGGATTTTGTCGATATCGCGGATGATATTTGTGGTATAGGAGAATATATAACCTCCGCCCAGAATGCTGATGTGCATTTGTTTATTTAATCAGGAAATATTTTGTGATAAATAGTTCTCGCAGATTTTCACAGTACCGATAATTATCGGGATCGTAGATTTGTGCAGATTGTGAATTTGAGATTATTTCTATCTGCGCGAATTTGCGTTTACCTGCCTGCCGGTAGGCAGGAATCTGCGTGAGTCTGCGAGAACCAATTAAAGTATTGATAAACAAAAATAATATTACACATAAAGTTTAATTTAAAATTTTAAGATCATGACACCAGAAGAATTAAGCAATCTAAATGTAAACAAAATCGTTGATGCACGCGGAACAGCATGTCCAGGACCACTGCTGGCGGCAAAAAAAGCCATTGGGGAAATAGGTTCAGGTGATATTATGGAAATATTATCATCTGATGAAGGAACCAAAAGAGATATTCCAAAATGGGCTGACAAAAAAGGGCATTCATACTTAGGGACCATTGAGGAATCGGGATATTTTAAGATCTACATGAAGAAAGCATAACGGGAATGGAACAAAAGGAAGAGAGCAAAGTTCCAAAGATCCTTGTTTTTTCTACAGAAAAAATTTCCGACCCGGCCATCGATCTTGCAGGATTACTCAAGATGCATTATCCTCCAACGGTTTATACAATCAATGTACCCTGTTCAAGTGCCGTAAAACCGAAATGGATCCTGCACGCCTTCGATAAAGGTTTCGATGGTGTATTTATTGCTGCTGATGGAACAGATTGCCCTTACAGTGAAACCTGTACAGATAATACAGCCCAAATCATTAAACAAACACATGAGTTGATGAAAGAGAAAGGGATCAAACCGGAAAAACTCAAAATGGCTGCTATCTGCTCGGTTTGTTCAGAACCATTTGTAAGACATATGAAAACTTTCACCCAGTCCCTTTCAAAACCTACAGAATGAGAAAATGGTATCACAAATAACTGAATATGATGTACTTGTTATCGGCGGGGGTATCGCAGGTGAAGAATCGGCCCTGAACCTTGCCAATCTGGGATATAAAATCATCCTTGTTGAAAAGGATCTTTCTATTGGCGGCAAAATGATACACCTGAGCAAGGTCTTTCCCACCCTTGACTGTGCAGCATGTATCACCACACCCAAAGTATCAGAAACAGTCCGGCATCCCAATATTACCATATTAACCAACAGCGTGGTTAAAGATATAGAAAAAAATCCCGGTAACGGTTTTACCTTCTCCCTGGTCGAAAAACCCAGGTATGTTACAGATGATTGCACCGGTTGCCAGATCTGTGAAGAAAAATGTCCTGTCGTTATTGAAGACCAATATCAATGGGAACTTATCGGAAGAAAGGCTGTATATATTCCATTCAGTATCTCCAGCCCACGGATTGCTGCTGTTGATATTGAAAACTGTATCCTCTGTGGATTGTGTGAAAAAGTTTGTCCTGCCGATGCAATTGACTTTACACAGGAAGAAAAGATAACTCCTGTAAATGTAAAATCCATTATCATTGCCACAGGTTATAATCTGTTCGATCCATTGAACATACCAAGGTATGGTTTTGGAAAATTCAAGAATGTGGTTACATCCATGCAGATGGAGAGGCAGCTTGTCCCGACCCGGCCTTATAACACGGTTCTGCGGCCAAAAGACGGTAAAATGCCGGATAACATCGCTTATGTTCTATGCACCGGTTCACGCGATGAGACTGTTGGTAATCCAATATGTTCGCAGGTCTGCTGTATGTATTCCACCAAGCAGGCCCAACTGCTGATGGGTGCGCTGCCAATGGCTGATATTACAATCTACTATATTAATATTCGTGCTTTTGGTAAAGGTTTTAATGAATTTTATGAGCAGGCAAAAGACATGGGTGTAGAGTTTGTAAAAGGGAAAATTGGTAAAATCACCGAGAAAGAAAACGGTAACCTTATTATCAGGTACGAAGATATCAGCAAGGGTAAAATTAAAGAGACTGAACATGATCTGGTAGTATTGTCAGTAGGACTACTTGCAAACACTGATTTTACGACAATGTTTAAAACCGAAAAGATCGAACAGGACAGGTTTCATTTTGTAAGACAAACCGATGAATTATCAAGCCCGGCCAAAACCAGTATTGAAGGTGTTTTTGTAGCAGGCACAGCAGCAGGTCCCATGGATATTCCTGATTCGATCTTATCTGCAGGAGCAGCCTCATCCGAAACAGCAAGTTATCTCAGGAGGAATCACAATGAAAAATAAAATAGGTGTTTATATCTGTCATTGCGGCTCCAATATCAGTGATTATGTTGATGTTGAAAAAGTAAGAGAAAATGTAGAGAAAGAGGAAGGAGTCATACTTGCCAAAACGACGATGTTTGCCTGCGCCGATTCCGTCCAGAAAGAGATCGTTGAGGATATTCGTGAAAAAGAGCTTGATGCAATAGTTGTTGCTTCCTGCTCACCCAAACTGCATCTTTTCACTTTCCGGAATGTAGCTATGCGTGCCGGTTTGAATCCTTATAATTATGTTCAGGTAAATATTCGTGAACAGGGCTCCTGGGCTCACTCCGATAATCCTGCAAAAGCAACAGAAAAAGCTATTGCACTTATACACGGAGGTATTGCTAGGGTTAAATATTCCGAGGCACTGACTCCATTAAAAATCCCTGCAGAAAATACAATCATTGTCGTTGGTACCGGGGCTGCAGGTATGAGAGCTGCCATTGAACTTGCCGACATGGGTTCAAATGTATTTTTACTGGAAAAAGAACATTTTACCGGAGGAAGAATTGTCCAGTGGGATGCGCTTTATCCAACAAATGAAACAGGTCCTGAAATTGCTTTAAAATTATATCACAGAGTTATTCAACATAAAAACATCACACTCTTTACGGGCGCAGAGATTGTTTCGAATTCAGGAAGTGTAGGAAATTTCAATGTAGGAATAGAAATTAAACCCCGCTTTGTAAAATCAAATGACAAACCGGATCAGGCAACACTTCAAAAAGCTATTGATGCTTGTCCTATCGAAGTTGACGATCCGTTCAATTTTAACCTGACCAAAAGAAAAGCTTTATATCTTAATCATCCGGGTGAATTCCCCATTAAGCCTGCTATCGATGCTGAAGCCTGCAACAAATGTGGCGATTGTGCCAAACTTTATAAGGACATCGATCTTCATCAGAAAACCGAAACAATTACGATTAATGCAGGTGCCATTCTGTTAGCGACAGGTTTCGATCCTTATGAGCCCGAAAACGGTGAGTTCGGCTATGGTGAAATAGACAATGTTATCACACTTCAGCAGTTCATAAGACTGATGTCCCTTAATGAAAAAGAACTTGTTTATAAAGGCAAAAAGATCAGAAATATTGCTTATATCTTTTGCGTAGGAAGCCGGCAAACGGAAGGTGACAATAAGTATTGTTCCCGCTATTGTTGTACTGCCGCTATCCATACTGCCGTCCAGGCAAAAAATAAATACCCGGGTATCCATAATTTTCACTTTACAAGAGGTATCCGCACGTATGGCAAACAGGAAACGATATACCAGGAAAGCCTGGATAATGGCGATCTTTTCATGCAATCTTTTGAGGATTCACCTCCGGTTGTTGAAAAACAGGGAAATGAAACAATCGTGAAAATCAAAGATATCCTTACTGAGAATATGGAAGTGGAAGTCAGTGCCGACCTGGTTGTTCTTGTAACAGGCATGGTGCCACGAAAAGATAACCACATTGCCAGTGTCCTGAAAGCGCCGGTAGGAAGAGATAAATTTTATAACGAAGTACATCCCAAGCTCAGGCCGGTGGAAACAGTTATAGATGGTATTTTCATAGCGGGAGTCTGCCAGGGACCAAAAAATTTAACTGAATCTATCCAGTCTGCACTCTCTGCTGTTTCAAAGGCTAATTCCCTGATCAGCAAAGGAGAAATAGAACTTGAACCTACCCTGGCAATGATCCATAATAACCTTTGTGAATGGTGCGATCAATGTCATGATGTTTGCCCGTACGATGCCATCATTAAGACCGAATATGAAGGGAAAAGTGTGGCAAAAGTGAATGAACCGAATTGTAAAGGTTGTGGCATGTGCCTGCCCGTATGCCCGGTGAATGCTATTGAATTGATCGGATATACGGATAAGGAAATTGAAAGTATGATTGAGGCTCTGGCTGAATAAGATCACATTCTTTAACGTCAGTATTAAAAAAATCTGATCCTGTTATGAAAAAAACTATTGACTATATCAAGAATAAAATTACTGTTTCAGAAGAGCTAAAAGAAAAACGGAAAGAATTTGCCAGGATTAAAAAGCTTATCCTTAAGTCTCTCGAATCGGAACCGAAAACCATCCCCAGGATAGCTGAAGAAAATGACCTTCCCCTTGAAGTTGTAACATTTAACCTGATGACCCTCAGGAAATACGGTGAAGTTGAAACAGGCGAGATTGATGATATGGATGAGTATTTTTATTATCAGGCGGTGAAGAAGAAGAAAGATAGTGAAGAAGAATAATGTCCTGGCTGGAAAGCCGGGTTCCTTTGCACGTGCGATCATTTGAATGTCCCGGCTGGAAAGTTGGGCTCCTTTGTACGTGCGATCATTTGAATGTCCCGGCTGGAAAGTTGGGCTCCTTTGCACGTGCGATCATTTGAATGTCCCGGCTGGAAAGCCGGGCTCTACAAACGTCTGATAATGAGAATGAAGGCCGACTGAAAGTCGGCCAACCAATACCAATTTTTTTCTTCTGTTGGGGGTTGTGTCACAAATATGGTCCGGTTGGCAACCGGACTTTTCTATCATCCACATTGTTGTTTTATATCCGGTTAACAACCGGATGAACTTGATGTAGTTGGTCCGATTGCCAATCGGACCGGAAAACAAATGACGCGTGGCAGAAAAGAAGTTATGACACAACCCCCAATTGCAATGCATGGTGATGACCTGTAGAGCCCGGCTTCCAGCCGGGACGTTCATGCCAGTGTCGGTAGAAAAAATTAAGTTTTTCCAGTCGCAACATTCAATTCACCAATATCAATGGTAAGATGAGGTTTAAATATTACTTCCAATCCATTGAAAATGTTTAATATCCTATTAGTTTTTCAGACAAAAATTAACATAATGATTCATTAATTCTACTAAAGAATGATATATTTATTGAAAATTGCAGCAATATTATGGGTAGTTTTATGCCATTTTAATACAACTTTACCCGGAATATCTCTCTTACAAACAAATCCAGACACCATGACGATCGAATATCATCCGATCGGAATATTTCATACCGATCTGACACCCCTGACCAGGGCACCACGACAGGGCATATTACAACCTGAAAATAAAGGTATTATTGAAATTTATGAAGAGTATAGTGATGCCTTATATGAGCTTGAAAACTTCGAATTCATTATTGTCCTGTATCATATGCATCAGTCAGGAAGTTGGAACTCCATTGTCCGGCCTCCCAACAGTACAAGATCCTTTGGCCTGTTTGCCACCAGGTCACCCAACAGGCCAAATCCAATCGGATTTTCAGTGATCAGGCTTGACAAAATTGAGAATAACAAATTATTTGTAAGCGGTATTGATGCATATGATGGAACACCTGTGCTGGATATCAAACCATGGATCCCATCAATTGACTGCCCCCCGCATAAAAATCATAATAAAATTGAAGAGGATCTGGGATTGGATATAGAATAGTATAGCAATACATTATATGTACACAATCCCTATCTTATTTCCTCCTACCTCGCAAGAGCTAATCTTCATACAGCAAT
>LJUQ01000262.1 GCA_001304505.1 Bacteroides sp. SM23_62_1 | reverse complement strand
TACCCTATGAAAAATGGGTTAGATGGATTGCACCTTTTGTGGTTATATTGATGATCCTGGGTTTCCTGCTCCTGATCCCGACAGTTACAATAAAGTTAAACGGATTCTGAGAATCATCCACTCACCGGGGCTGTGTCATAACATCAATATAAGGCTTCACGCAAAGCACGCAAAGTATTCACCAAGACCGCAAAATATTGGTTAACAGACATGTATTCTTTGCGCACTTCCTATTATCTTTGCGTTCATTGCGTGAAATATTAGTTGTGACACAGCCCCGATAGGTGATATCCTTATCTGAATGAAATCCCCAGCCCAGCAGTAGCTACAGAATAGTTTGCATATGTGTAGTCAAAGTGCAGGGTAATAACGGTAAATTTAAATCTCATACCTGCATTAAACCTGGGTTTGGTTGTTCCGCCATCCTGGTTTTTTATCTCAATATCGAATGGATCTGTTACAACATCAGCATCCCTCACGACCACTTGCCCAAAATATGGGTCAGATACCTGTGTAACCATCGCAGGTACCGGGAAATCGCCATTTAGATTCAGGTTTGCTTTTGAAATACCGATTCCTGCCCCACCATAGAAGCATACAACAGGGAGGTTCACACCGAAAAGAAGGTTTGCTGTATGTCCCTGGAACTGAATATCCAGGTCCTGGGAATCCCAGTCAGCTGCAGTAGTCAAATCATTTGCCGGAAGAACACCAAGCATTTCAGGTGTGACAGCTTTCAAAGCGGAATGAAATTTCAGCTTTGTATATCCATACATAACGGACATCTGTAAAACCGGAACCCTTTTTATAAATGGAATCCATTGTTTGAGGTCATGTTTAATCCCTATGCCCCACAGATCAATTGAATTGGTTTTATCCTTACCATATTTGATAGTCGGCATATACCTTCCCATTATTTCTGTTCCCTTGATCAGTCCCACTCCGGCGTTGATCATTGGAGATGGTAACATATTTGTTCCGGCACCACCAGGCAGATCATACCTTACCACTTCCCTTTCCTGATTAATTGGTGGCGGGACGTTAACAACATACCAGACCTCCGAGCCTGCTCCTCTTGTTCCGGCCGCAGTTTTGGTAACAGGATCATCGTAACGAATATTATCTGATAATGAAAGATCATCCAGATTAAACGTCTGGTTATCTTTAGGAGCAAAAGCAACACTTGCTGTGAAATTGATGTGAAAACCTCCCAGTTTGTGGACATCTGCAGTATTATACCATGCACTGGTAAGGTTAGCACCAAGACCATTTGTAACAGGTCTGACATACTCTGTCAGCATTAACTCAGCATCAGTTAAACCACCTGACAGAAGATTCCCAATTTCCCCAAACTGCGAATAAGAGCTGAATTGGATTGCAATGGCAGCAAAGAATATCAGTACTGTTCTTATTATACTTTTTTTCATGATTTTGTGATTTTATAAAACTTCTTCAAAGATTTTGCTAAGATATTAAATAATTATACGTTGAATGAAGGTTGATATAAACAATAGACCATGAAAGGATAAAAAAGGATGCATCTTGGTTGTAAATTG
This sequence comes from Bacteroides sp. SM23_62_1, assembly GCA_001304505.1. Taxonomy (GTDB): domain Bacteria; phylum Bacteroidota; class Bacteroidia; order Bacteroidales; family SM23-62; genus LJUQ01. The sequence continues at coordinate 4,638 of LJUQ01000262.1, read as the reverse complement.
GTGAATTGGTATGTATGAATAAATGGTTGTGGGTATTGGTATATTGGTATACTAATATATCATCGAATCTCGATCATTTATCGTAATTTTACCAAAAACAGGGAAGATGCAGGTTCCTAATCAACCACTGGCAGACCGGATGAGGCCTATGAAGTTGGATGAATTCCTGGGGCAGGAACATCTTGTCGGCAAGGGTGCAGTGATCCGGAAAATGGTTGAATCCGGAAACGTGATGTCATTCATATTATGGGGTCCACCTGGAGTTGGCAAAACAACCCTGGCGAGAATCATCGCCAATCAGCTTAAGCGACCGTTTTTTAACCTGAGTGCCGTGCACTCAGGTGTGAAAGATGTGAGGGATACGATTGAAAAAGCAAAAAAACAGCAATTCTTTAACCAGCCAAATCCAATACTTTTTATTGATGAAGTCCACCGGTTCAATAAATCACAACAGGATTCCCTCCTGGGGGCTGTTGAACAGGGGATTATAACCCTGATTGGTGCAACCACTGAAAATCCCTCATTTGAGGTTATTTCTCCATTACTTTCACGTTGTCAGGTATATATACTTAATCCGCTCAGTAAAGATAACCTTTTACAGCTAGTCCAAAACGCGCTTGAAAAAGATGTCCTTCTCCGACAAGTTAAAATCGAAATTCTGGAATATGACACGATGCTGCAATATTCAGGGGGAGATGCAAGGAAACTACTGAATATTCTTGAACTTATTGTGAATGCTGAAATTTCTGACCATCCCCAAAAGGAAAAGGAAATTAAAATTAAAATTGCCAATAAAAAAGTAGCTGATATTGTACAGGAAAAAATTGCCCTGTATGACAAAAATGGTGAACAACATTATGATATTATCTCTGCTTTTATTAAAAGTATCCGTGGCAGTGATCCAAATGCGGCAGTTTACTGGCTTGCACGTATGGTTGAAGGTGGGGAAAAGCCTGAATTTATTGCACGCAGGATGATAATTCTTGCTGCTGAAGACATTGGTCTGGCCAATCCGAATGCCCTGCTCCTTGCAACCAATTGTTTTCAGGCTGTACATATGGTAGGATGGCCCGAATCAAGGATTATCCTGTCAGAAGCAGCTATTTACCTGGCTACTTCCCCCAAAAGCAATTCAGCGTACCAGGCTATCAATGATGCACAGGAACTTGTAATGAAGACAGGTGATCTGAGTGTTCCTTTACATATCCGGAATGCCCCTACACCGCTGATGCAGGAACTGGGATATGGCAGGGATTATAAATATGCACACAGTTACGAAGGGAATTTTGTTCCGGATGATTTTCTACCAAAAGAAATACTGAATAAGAAACTGTATGATCCCCAGGATAATGCAAGAGAAAATGAATTACGGCAACGGCTAAGGAATTGGTGGAAAGAGAGGTATGGATATTAGTTGTCGGTTGTCTGTTGTCGGTTTTCGGTTTGTGAGAGTTTGAGTTTGGAGTTTGATGTGTGGTTTATGGTGATTGTGTATAAAAGGGTTTCGGTTCTCAAAAGGTGCGGATTCAGACTATTTACTGTCTGGTTGCGGGCATTTATATGAAATACATCATTTGCATTATTTTTAAACCACTTTATGCATGATTATGAAATTTTGAAGATAAGATTTTGTGAAAATTCCTAAAATAATACATCAAACCTGGAAAACGAATGTTGTGCCCAGGAAATGGAGACCTTATCAATACAAGGTAAAAAAGCTTCATCCTGATTGGGAATACAGACTTTGGACCGATAAGGATAATCTGACTTTTGTATCACAAAATTTTCCTGATTTTTATAAGACTTTCATAGATTTTCCTAAAAATATTATGCGTGCAGATGTCATCCGTTACCTGATTATGGAAAAAATTGGGGGATTATATCTTGATCTTGATTATGAAATGATCAGATCTTTTGATTATCATACATCTTCAATCATTCTGCCAATGAACAGAAGCGAGAAATTTGGTGATCCGGAAAATTCTCTGGGTAATTCTATTTTTGCATCCGTACCAAACCATCAATTCTGGGTGGATGCCAGAGAATATTTACAAAAGAATAAGATAGAATTAAAAAATTATCTTCAGGTTCTTGAAGAGACCGGTCCGGGATTCCTGACAAAAATATTTTATGAAAACAGTTACGAAGATATTGAAACACCTGACAGGATTTTTTTCCACCCGCCTGCCCCGAAAAACAAAAAAGAATATTATAATATTCTGAACAATGGCATATCATACGGTATACATCATGGTTGGGGAAGCTGGAAAGAAAGGATGACCTGGACACATGTAAGAAAAAAATTATTTGACAGGTAAAAATCTGAATAAAACAAACTAATTATCCAACATGGTCGCTATCTAATAAAATTTTAGTCCATAATTAAAATAATCATCAGTGATCAACATATTTATCTTAAATCATTTTTTTTATTTAGTTTTAAATTATTATTATAAAAATCTCTAAGTGTTCCGCACGGAGATTAAATATTCACACAAATATGCTTGAAAAGCTACCATATATAAAAAATCTTGACACGGGAAATTTTTTTTTGATTGCCGGGCCATGTGTTGTGGAAAATGAAGATGTTTGCTTGAAGGTTGCCCGGGAAGTTATCGCCATAACAGATAAACTGGGGCTTCCCTACATTTTTAAATCCTCATACCGTAAAGCCAATCGCTCAAGGGTGGATTCCTTTACCGGTATTGGTGACCTGGCTGCTCTTGAAATATTGAGAAAAACTAAAAATCACCTTAAGGTTCCTGTTCTTACCGATGTTCATACCCCTGAAGAAGCTGGAATAGCAGCTGAATACGTGGATATCTTACAGATCCCGGCGTTTCTCAGCCGGCAGACTGAACTGTTGGTTGCAGCAGGAAAAACAAATAAATTTATAAATATCAAAAAAGGACAGTTCATGTCGCCCGGTTCCATGAAATTTGCTGCTGACAAAGTTGTGGAAACAGGAAACAACAAGGTGATGCTCACTGACAGGGGAACAATGTTCGGATATCAGGATTTGATTGTTGATTACCGGGGTATCATAGAGATGAAGAAAACCGGCTTACCGGTGGTCCTTGATGTAACCCATTCCCTGCAGCAGCCAAATCAGGAATCGGGCGTAAGTGGTGGACAGCCGGAAATGATCGAAACCATTGCGCGGGCAGGTATAGCTGTAGGTATCGATGGGATTTTCATCGAAACCCATCCCGATCCTTCCAGTGCACTGTCAGATGGAGCAAATATGCTGCCTTTGGATCGTCTGGAAGGGATCCTTGTTAAGCTGATCAAATTGCATTGTGTGGCTCGTACACTGTAATTTTTATTAATTTAATTTTTGAAACATAATAAATGAAAACGAAAGATAAATCTATTACCAGCTTGTTCCTGGTATTTTTATTATTCTCCGGAATTCATGCTCAGGACAATGATCTTGATAACATTATCAGGGATTATTTTAAGACCATTGGTCAGGATAAAATTGTTGAAATTGAGACTGCAATCGCTTCCGGGATAACAATACAATATGGAGATGAAACCTCTTTCAAACAAATTCAGAAAAAGCCGGACAAAGCATATCTGGAGGTTCTTTTGTCTGACGGGCAGATCCTGAAACAGGGTTTTGATGGAAAGACCGGCTGGATGCAGGCATCCTGGATGGGTTCATCCGAGCCCGTCGAGCTTACAGGGCCGGACCTTAAAACTATTAAAGAAATGGGGAATATTGAAGGAGACCTCTGGAACTGGAAGGAGAAAGGGCACAAATTACTTATGCTGGGAACAGAAGAACTTGATAGTAATCAGGTATATCATCTGAGACTGACAAAAGCAGATGGCGATATCGATGAACTGTTTATCGATGTGAACAGCCATCTTCTCCATAAAATGATCAGGAAAACCATTATCAATGGTTCTGAGGTTGAGATGGAAGTACGCTTTGATGATTACAGAAATATTGAAGGTATCCTGCTTCCTTTTGAGGTAGAACAATATTTTAATGGACAACTCGGTATGACTATCAAAATAAAAGAAGTAAAATTTAATATTGAGGTTGAGGACAATCTCTTCATTAAGCCGGATTAAAATGATAAAAGGGGAATATCTGCAGATTATTCCCCTTTTAAAAAAAGCAAGCCTGTAAGCCGGGTTCTGTTTTCCTGTAAAACAGGACTTCTATCATTTATCTGAGCGACCTACCCCCCGGCATCGGGCGAGCAACCCTCAGGCGCCGGTATACATGGTCTTTCAACCCACAAGGCGAACGGCTATCCCGGTCACCCGGAATACCGGTGAGCTCTTACCTCACCTTTTCACCCTTATCCACCATCAGGCAGACGGTTATTTTCTGTTCCGCTACTATACCCTCACGGATATCTTCCTTTCGGAAGTGTGGTGCTCTGTGTTGCCCGGACTTTCCTCCCCTCCACCAGGGTGAAGAAGCGATAGAACGGCTTGCTTACTGCAAAATTAGATAATTATTTCATAGGGAGAGCCTCAGCCTTCTTTTTTTAAATTTAACTATTTTTATCCGCCTTTTAATTTTGAATTGATTGAAATCCCATGATAGGTGAGGATATTGATATAAAGGATTATGATTATGATCTTCCTGAGGGACGGATTGCTAAATATCCCCTTCCG
>LJUQ01000261.1 GCA_001304505.1 Bacteroides sp. SM23_62_1 | reverse complement strand
ATGCCGACATATAGTATCTCACAATGAGTGTCTTCAGCTCCGGTTACCTTGTCTGTAATGGTATAACATACTTCATATGCTCCCGGAGCATTGTACTCATGAGTGGGTGTAGTAGATGTCGAATCATAGGTTCCATCGCCAAAACTCCACTTAAGTTTATTCCCTTCTCCAAGTGATACACCGATGAAATCGACAGGATAGCTATCGGCTTTCAGGTTTATACTATCGATTTCATAGCCAAAACCTGCGACCAGCCGGCCGGTAGAATCAACATTAATGATCCTGTAAGCATCGGATGTGCAACCGGTGGTTAAATTAAAGATCCGCTCGCGGACAGTATAATATCCCCGGTTTGTATACTGGTGGTCAGGATTTTCCAGCAGGGATGAATCATTATCGCCGAATTTCCAGCTCCAGGCATCGGGTGCCCCGGTTGATTTATCGGTGAAATACACCTTCTTCTGCGCGTTATCGACAGTATAAGTGAATTTAGCAAGACATTTATTATCGGTCTCTGTTCCTGCAAACACATATTTACACTTCGTGTTCTGAATATCGTTGTCGGCATAAACAGTCAGGCACACGTTATAATATCCTCCACCGGCATAAATATGTTCCGGATTCTGTTCGGTGGACAAGAGTGAAAGGTCACCAAAATTCCACAGATATGTCAGGTTCTTGCCAAGAGACCTGTCAGAGAACTGAACTTTACTACCAGTTGCCTCGGACCGGTAGATAAAATCAGCCTGGCAGTCAATACCCTGGCTGCTGATAAGTATGGTCTTCTCCTTATAATCCATACAGCCGGCTACCTCGTTAAAAACATTCAGGCTATTCAGATAATAACCTGGTGCTGCGAACTGATGAACCGGATTTTTCTCGGTCGAAATAGCACCATCACCAAAGATCCAGTAGTATTTATTGTTTTTGCCGATTGCTTTGCTGGTGAAGTAAGCTGTATTCTGAGATGAATCGATGAACACAGTGAAATCGGCACTGCAACTGACCGGGCCAACCTGGATTTTACTGTAATAGTTATCCATACAATTACCGGTGGAATCTATCACAGTCATCGTAACTTCGTAGAATCCTGCTTCACTGTACTGGTGAACAGGGGCAGGATCGGTGGATACTTTACCATCACCAAACTCCCAGTAATAATCTTTGATTGCACCCAGAGAGTGATCCCTGAAGTAGATTGTGTTAGAAGTCGGGTCAACAGTATAACCGAATTCAGCCATACATTCGGCAGCTCCTACCTGTATCAGTTTGCCCCAGTAATCATTACAGGTTTTCAGACTGTCCTGTACTCCCAGGCTTACAAGATAATAACCCGCTTTTGTATAGATATGTACAGGATTTTTTGCCGAGCTGGTTGTTCCATCACCAAAATTCCAGAACCTGGAATAAACACTACCTGCAGATTTATCGGTGAAGGATACCTGTTTCTTTAGAGGATCAATAAAGTATGTAAATCCGGCATCCAGGTTACAGGCAGATGTACCTACTGTGAGCGTCTTACAGTGGGTATTTATCTTTCCTGTAACACTATTACGTACAGTCAGACAAATATCATATACTCCTGCTTCATCATATATGTGAGCGGTGTCCTGTCCTTTATAAAATGCACCATCACCGAATGTCCAGTACCAATTTGTAATACTGCCTGTTGACCGGTCGGTAAGTATAACTTTCAGTTTGGCCGGATCAATAAAGAAACTGAAGTCAGCAGTTATTTCTGAAACACCTATGGTAATATCTTCACATACTTCCGATTGGCAACCCGATAAGGTGTCAAGGGTATACAGGCATACATGCCATATGCCGGTTTTCTTAAAAGTATGCACAGGATTTAACGATGTTGCGAAATTCCCATCACCAAAATTCCAGAAATAGGTGGTTGCAGCTCCTTCCGATTCATTTGTGAAATATACCTTATTGGCTATCGTGTTATCAATATAGTAACTAAAGCCAGCATTGCAATCCACTGTACCGACCCGGATTTCCTTACATTTCTCAACGGAACAATCTGCAACAGTATCAAAAGTAGTCAGGCAGACCTTATATATACCGGGAAGTGTATAGATGTGGCTGGGATTGGTTAAAGCTGAAAAAGCACCATCACCGAAATTCCACTGGTATTTATAAATATTGGTCAGATTCTCAAATGTAACGGTATTTCCTGTCAAGGTAAATGAGAAATCTGATTGGATGTTGCATACAGTCTGGGCAGGTTCGGTTATTATGATAACCTGTTTTGCTATTCTGTTATCTCCATCTTTAGCCTCAACAGTATATCTTCCAGCTTTCAGGTAATTTAAATCTTCTGTAAATGCCCCATTATTCCATTTAAATGTATAGGGTAGCGTTCCTCCTGTAACTGTCAGGTTAATAGCTCCGTCGGCTCCACCAAAAACTGATACGTCTGTTTTTGTGTATGTGATAACAGGTCCACCGGTATGTTTCTTTGATAGTCCTCCCTTAAATGTTCCAAACCAGATATTATTCTGCATATCAACAAATACCGAATAGACCTGGTCTTTGACAAGCCCATCATCAGTTGTAAAACTGGTCCAGTTTGTATCATCAAATGTCATGGCTCCGCCGTCACCCCCGAACCAGAGATTGCCCTGGTTGTCTTCATAGATATCTTGACAATAACTCAGGGTGATTCCATCCAGTGATGTATATTTTGTCCATGTACCGTTATAGACATAGTAATCAGATCCTGAGGTAAACCAGACATTTCCCTTACTATCATTAAAAATTTCTGTTACATTTAGGCCAGTAAGTGTATCTATGGGGAATTCAGTGAAAATTACACCATCGAATTCATTTACTCCATCAAAGGTTGATAAGACGATATTTCCATTCGGCAATTCCCCGAGTGATAATACATTGTCGTTCAGGATCCCATCAGCAGTGGTCCAGTGCGTCCAGTTCTGCCCGTCGAATTTGTATAAACCACCGCCATACATACCAAACCAGATCATTCCATTGGAGTCCTCAAAAATACATTCCGGTTGTCCTGATGATAGTGTCCATGATTTCCATTTCACACCGTCGTAGCGGGTAACTCCGGAATCACTTGCACTTCCGAACCAGAGGTTACCTTTGCTATCCTTCAGGCTGGCCCAGGCATAGGACAATCCCAGTGTATCATTAAATACAGTGAATGATGTGCCGTCGTACCGGGTAACACCATAAAAACCTCCAAACCACAAATCTCCTATATTATCCTGCAGTATACTCCAGATGTTATTCTCATTGAGCCCATTGCATAAATTAAATGAAGTCCAGCCTGCTTGATCCGTATAATCTCCATGGACATCAAAGCTAACCGAATAGCTGTCATTTGTCTGATTCTCATCCCCGGTAACAGTCAAATGAAATGCGATAGTGAATGTATGCAGATAGTCTGTTATATAAAGGTTGGCAGTATTGGTGAAATTATATAGCAACGTGTCACCTGGTTTAACCTGCTGGGTAATGGTTTCTATTACCTCGGGGCCACCATCAATCGTATAACTTATATCAAAATTCTGGATGGTATCCTGCCCGATGTTGGTAATTCCGATATTGATAGTTTCAGAACTGGTAAGCTGGCAGTCAACTTTTTCGAATGGCCAGTTGGGATTCGGGAATAGTTTGGCATCCGTTGTATAATTTTTGACGCATCTTACAGAATATGCATCCTGCACAGATGCTGATCTCATCATAGCGTATGTTTGGCCAGCAGGAAAATCAGCCTGGTAAGCAATAAGAGTGGGTATAAATGTGGAAGTCCAGAATTTAGCACCCAGGTCAAGGTTCTGGTAGATTCCGGCAGATGTTCGGTTTCCTGCATAGACAACCTCAAGTCCTGTTGATCCCCCTGTTATTAAATCATCACGGGTGAAGGTTGTAACAAGGTATTCCCATTCCTTGAATGTTGGCATATGCCATCCTGAGGGACAGACACCCTGGGTCATCTCAATTTGTGCGTTATTCATAGCTGCATTCCAGGTGTATAGCCGGCCATAAACAGGTACATTTCCTTCATTATCGTTATAGGCAAAAACACTATCGATCAATGTCCCATCTGCATAATGGGTTGATTTGAGATTTTCTACCATCCATTTGGTTGTACCAATTGTCACTACATTATAAACATTACCATCATAATCTGTCACTGTTTCCGCCGGTTGTTCAATGGTAATATCCAGTGAAGCTGTTGACAAGACAGAATCGGTAACAGTAATTGTATACAAACCGGCAGTAAGTCCTGAAATATCCTCGGTAGCTGGCCCGCTGGACCACGCAAAGGTATAGGGAGCTTTACCTCCAGATACAGTTATATCAATAGATCCGTCAGAGCCGTTAAATACACTTACATCGGTTTTGGAATAGGATATTCCTATTGCACCTGTACCTTTAACACAGCGGATGGAAGCTCCACCAGACTTAATAAAGGGATCAGTGGCAACGCTGGCACTGTTCTGCCCTAAGGACAGGGATCCGGCATAATCGGGTAGTGCATCCGAAGAGGACCAGAAGAAAGCTTGATTTCCCATCTCTCCGAAAAATCCGTTATTTAGGCGGTTGCCACCAGGTAATGCAGTAAATCCACTTTCATTCGTAGCTCCCAGATTTGGTGCATTCCAATAGGTAGTTCCGATATCTTTCAATTTGCCTCCTGCTTCCGTAAGGCCTCCAAGATTTGTAATTAATGTATTCCATTCTTCATCAGTCGGTAAATGCCAGCCTGCAGGGCAAACTCCCTGGAAACCAGTCGTACCGGCAAGTGTATTAGCAGCACCATTGATAGCAGCAGCCCAGGTGTATAGCAGTCCGTAAGTCGGTTTGTTAGCAGGAAGATCATCATATACAAACCAGTACCTGGATGTATAGTCTCCGGTAATGTCTCCTGCACCGGTGCCGTCATCCAGTGGCACACTATTGGCATAGATAGCAGATTTCAGATTCTCTGCCATCCAGGTCTGGGTGCCGATAGTTACCGTGTTGTATGTATTCCCTTCATAATCAGAAACTAATTCATTTACGTTAAATGTAATGATGTATTCCAAATGACTGTAACTCATTCCATCGCTGACCTGAAAATAGAATGAAGCATAATTATTCCCAGTCTCATTTTGCCATGGCTTGAACTTAATATATTGAATATCTGTTGGGTAGAGTTCGTATCCGGCACTAAGATCTTCCTCAACATCGAACGTGTCATTATCATTATAATCCCAGAAAAAATCACCTGCTCCTAAAAGGTTTGACACGTAAATATTTTGAATTGGGTCATTGTTTATATCATAATACCCAAAATCTATTGAGTCAAATTGAAATACAGTATTTACAGGTATATTAATTGTTTTATCCTTTCCAATTGGAGCTGTATTTACGGGAGATAGACCACTATATACGCAGAAGAACATATCAGTTAAGCCTTTACTATAAATTTGATTTCCATTTGGCTGGGGATCAAGATTTAAATCACCCGTATACTCACCTGTAATAACTATTCGGTTGGTATAAAATGACAGAATTTCATGTGGATTTGTATTGGAAGATCCATATAATTCAAAGACATCTATAAAAAAACCAAAAGCGTCGTAGGTAGCTACAAATGGATTCTGCACTCCCGTTGCGAACATAATTGTGCTGGATGGGCCGGGATCAAAATCCACAGAGTCTGAAAAGAAACCGGTAACCATAACGGTACCATCATCCCTGACATCCACCGCTTTGCCATAATCGGTTATTGTACCGCCGATCTGGTTTACCCATAGCAGATCACCTTCTGGCCCAAGTTTAGCAAGGTATATATCATATGCCTGTCCAATAAGATTATAAATCCCTGGATCAGGATCAAAATCCACAGTCCCGTTGAAGGCACCTGTCACATAGACATTATTCATATTATCTGTGGCCAGATCAAACCCATAGTTCTCCTGGTCACCGGTAAATGATTTAGCCCAGACAAAATTCCCATTCTGATCATATTTTGCAACATATATATTTTTCGGGCCTGTACCGGTCAGGAGAAATTCACCGGGGCCGGGATCAAAGTCAGCCTGGCCTGAAAAGGTACCGGTAATCAGAATGTACCCATCGGAGTTTTGTTCAATATCAGAGACTTCATCCAGGCATGTTCCCCCGATATTTTTAGCCCAGATAAAATTTCCTGAAGAATCATATTTAGCGA
>LJUQ01000260.1 GCA_001304505.1 Bacteroides sp. SM23_62_1 | reverse complement strand
AGCCATCATCGTCAAGATCGATGGCCTGGATATGAGCAATGAGCGGAGGTTCGCTGAATTCCTGCCCGACAGGGACAGGATCAAGAAAATCTATTTTTTCTCCGCTTACGTTTTCAAAAAGACTCTCCTCCTTATTACGGCCGGAGTCTAACCTGCCTGTGATACGTTTTATAACATCACTCTTTGACAGCCCACTGCGTCTGGACTGATAATTCAAAAGCAACAAGGGAATACCTATGATCGCAACTATAATAACAGTTATAGGAATGATATTTTTGTACCAGTTCTTTTGTTTTTCCGGAACAGTTCTTTTCTTTGTCATCCAGGATTTGTATGCTGATGTCGGATAAATAAATTATTATTCTATTGCAAATCTAATAAATATGTGCTTTCTGAAATTCCGGTTTTCACTTTTGTAAAGTCTGAAAATTAAACTGTCAATAATGCATTGTGAATTTAAATTATGTATGTTATTGAATATTAATTTTTTGATTAAGGTACCCCGCCGGTGTGGCTTAATATCTATCTGATTATCATTATTTTCATCTTTCATAGCATAACACGCTATTATTATTACTTTTCCTCTGTAAAAAGTTTAAATTTGTTTAATCAAGTCAACAAATTTAAACTTTACAGCAGGGAACTCCCATGAACTTTTTTCATGAGTCTTTGAGCAATTTCCCATGAAAAATGTTCATGTACGTTTATTGAGTAAAAAGGGAAATTGTAAATTGATACGATCGTTCAAAAAACATTTTATCATTTTTCTGATTGTATTCAGTTTCGGATTGATACCTGCTGTTATCTGCCAGTTTCTTACCCGGCAGCCGGTTAACAGGTATATTCACATCAGAAGCTTCCGGTACGGGAAAGATCCTTCGGTAATCAGGTGTTACAGGGGTGATACGCTGCGTTTGACATTTTCCACCGATGATACGGGTCACTCATTTTTCCTCCAGGAGTTTGATATAGATGCCAAAATCAGTCCTGCCCGTGATATGGTTGAGGTGTTCAGGGCAGGTGATCCAACGGAAAAGCCGGTAATCATGCGGGAGGTGGTCATAATAACCAGCCATCCGGGAATATTGAATTTTCTTGTTTCCAAAAGCAATTTCCGCTGCCATGTTTGGTGCGGGCCCATGCACGCTTTTGAACATGGAAAGTTAATCATACTTCCAAATACACTGCTTATTTTCAGCCTGGGTTGTATAGCCGGAATCCTGTTTTTATGGATCATTGGATTTTTCCTCAAAACAGAATCACCTGCCGGAAATGGTGATGAAAAGGCAGGTTACCGGGATGTGCTCAAAAAATCAGGCCTTCTTCGGAAATTAGTTATATCCAGGTGGCCACAGACCATCCTGGTAATATTAGCCATGATGGTCATGTATATTGTGATTCTGACTTCCATATTCGGAACCAAAATGTCAGGCAGGAATCTTGGTGTTCTGCTAATGTGGGCTGTCTGGCTCTTCCTTCTGATAGCTCTGCTGACACCATTCATGGGCAGAATCTGGTGTACCATCTGTCCACTACCCTTTTTCGGAGACCTGATCCAGCGGGGATCCATTTTAACACCCATTGAGGGTGTCAGAGGGGAGTACCGGAACAAATTTTCCGGGCTTTTTCTTAAATGGCCTGCATGGCTTCAGAACGGATGGCCAAAGTTAGTCTTACTTCTGACCTTGACCACTTTTTCTATTACGCTTGTCGCTGTTCCCAAAGTAACGGGTTTCACCCTGATTATGTTACTGCTGCTTCCCACCCTGATGGCCCTGGTTTTTGAACTCCGGGCTTTTTGCCGTTATCTCTGTCCGGTAAGTGCTTTTGTAGGACCATTTTCCCGAATGAGCCCGCTGGCCCTCAGGAACAAATCACAACAGATATGTGACCGTTGTAAAACACATTATTGTCAGAAAGGCAGCAAGACTGGATGGGCATGCCCTTATGGCATTAATGCAGGGGATATGCACGAGAATTCCGATTGCGGGTTATGCCTTGAATGTACCAGAAGTTGTCTGTATAATAATGTCTCTTTATATACCAGGCCATTTGGAACAGAACTGGGTACGCGTAACATCAGTGAAGCCTGGTTAATAATCGGCGTATTCACCCTGGCAATTGTTTATTGTGTGTTGTATCAGGGTCACTGGCCGGTGGTCCGTGATTACGTGAATGTTCTGGATAAAGGGAACTGGGGATTATTCGGTTTTTATACCATGATTGTTTGGATTCTTGCCCTGGTAATAATGCCGGGGATTATATATCTGCTATCCTATGCAGGGATTGGGCTTTCACATCTTCAGGCCAGTAATAAAAAAGTGTTTCTTGATGCAGCGGGCACCTTACTTCCACTGGGGCTTATGCTATGGATTGCCTTTGTCATCCCCATGTTATTTGTTAATGTAACATTTATCAGGCAGTCCATTTCTGATCCGTTCGGGTGGGGTTGGGATTTTTTAGGTACTGCCAACATACCCTGGCACCAGTTTATGCCACGGGCGGTTCCATGGCTGCAGGCAGCACTGGTATTATCAGGGCTTCACCTAAGCCTGAGGAATGTGAAGAGAACCTGGATCCACCATCATTTGAATTCCCGCCGACTGCTCGCTTTATGTTTTCCGACGGGATTATTTATAACAGGCAGCGCTGTTGCGATGATATTTTTCTTCACCAATTGAGACGAATCCTTATTTAACTCATCGGATGACTTGTATCCCTCAGGTTGGTAATTATTAAAATAAGGATCCTACTGCCTCAAGCAACCGGGGCTGTATCACAACTACATTAAAAGGCTTCTCGTAAAGTTCGCAAAATTGCCGCAAATGTGCCTTCCAGTAGGCAGGGATCGCAAAGCCCTGATTAACAATAATCTGTTTATTGCGAACCTGGTGTTTTCTTTGCGCTCTTTGCGTGAAGAATCAGTTGTGAAACAACCCCAGTATTGGAAACAAAAAAACCAAATTGTATTATTATAGTGCAGGTTAATTTTTCACACAGTATAACTTCTCAACTCCTTTAAAAATATATGCATCCCTTGTAATGGCCGGTGATGCCCAGAACCTGTCATCAAGTTTATTACGTGATAAGACTTCAAATGTCTCACCGGCTTTAATAATATATGTGACACCCTTTTCATCCATGAAGTAGATATTATCCTTATATGCCCATGGCGAAGCCCAGCAACTTGCCACACTGTCAACTTTTTCTTTATAGATCAGTTTTCCCGTTGAAGCATCAAAACAGCTCATATCCCCTCCCCTGCTGCTTAACATATAGACGAGGCCATCATACAACAGAGGAGAAGGATTTCCTGTCCCGGCATCCGGTATGGACCATTCAACACCGCTGCTCACCAGCTCTCCATCAGCAGGTGTGATATCACCCCGGGCCCCTGCTTTTACACAGAACAAAGTTCCTGGAAATTCCCGACCTCCGGCATTACCAAGATAAAGATGATCTTTGTCTGCAACGGGTGATGGAATATTGTATTCTCCGTTTATTCTCAATTCCCATAAAACCTCACCTGTTCTTAAATCATATCCCCTTGCAATCTTGCCCGAGACAACCAGTTCAGTCCGGATATTGTTCTTCCAGATCAAAGGGGTGCTGTAATTGGTCTTTTCTTCCCGCCCGGCTTTCCAGATCTCCTCTCCGGTATGTGCATCGAGAGCCACAATAAATGCGTTTTCCTCATTGTCAACCTGCTGATAAAGAATATCCTGATAAACAACCGGGGAAGATCCTGTCCCCCACCCATTCAGTGTTTCATATGCTCCCAGGTCTTTTTGCCAGAGAAGATTGCCATCCATATCATAGCAGTATAATCCGATCATTCCGAAATATACATATACTCTTTTGCCATCGGTGACAGGAGTTTCATTTGCATAGGTGGCACCCGGATTTTTCCTGCCCCTGGGATTCCCATGATATGCAACCTGTTTCCACAACTCCTCGCCGGATTTCAGATCAATGCAGGTTAATTCCCACCTGTAAACATCCTGAAGATAATTTGTATCTATCGGTGGTGGCGGTGGTGGGGGTAACTCCTGACGCGGCCTTGAATCATTTCCACCCTGAGGTGGGGGTGGCGGAGGAGGTGGTGGTGCCTGTTGCTCTGCAGGTGCTGTCACCTTTTCCGGAAAGGCAGTGGAGATAAATACTTTGTTTCCCCAGACCAACGGTGATGACCAGCTGCTGCCTTCCAGATCATACGTCCACAACACATTTATATCATTCCCCCATTGTACTGGAAGATTTCTGCCGGTTACCGCCATATTGAAATCAGAACCCCTGAATTGTGGCCAGTTACCTGAACATGATGAAAGAATAATAAAAAAGGTAATCATCGCTATAATGATAATCCCCTGATTGTCAGCTTTCTTTGTCATTAGAATAGGATTTAAAATTGATTAATGATTTTTTTTACCTGACAATGATAGTAAAAATATCGTATTAAGAGTACCACTCACCTTGTGATGGCAGTCACCCGGTGAGTCAAACAATTTTAAATCATTGCCATTACACCTGTCAAAACTTCAGGGAAAACTGTTATACTAAAATGATTTTGGAGATACAATAAGGGTTCACATACAAAATCGCTTTCCTGCTGGCGGGAATCATACAAAATGGAAACAGGCAAATAAAAATCCCAGTACTTTTTATCTCCTTTACTATCTTATTTGAAAATAATAACTTACATTAGTTGTAAATCAAATCTATCCGGAGGAGGAACAAAAAATGAAAATCCCAATTATTATCGGTATTTCAATTCTGGTAATTGTACTCATCCTTTTACTTATCGTATACCTGAGCGGTTCCAAAGAGAGATTAAAAAAGAAGTTTTTCACTGCTATTAACAATAATGATGTAGTCACATTAAAGAAATTATTAGGACAAAAAGAAATAAATCTGAATAAATACAAGGATATAAATTCCAGGTTACCTTTGTCAATTGCCGCTGCATGCGGACATATTGAAATGGCTGAACTGTTCATAGAGCACCGTGCAGATGTGAATTCAACAGGTGTGTGGCACGAGTTTACACCACTGATGCATGCAGTGACCGAGGAGCAGATAGAGATGGTGAATTTCCTGGTTGACCATGGTGCAGATGTGAATATACCAGCAAATAACAGCAGGGACGGGCGTTATACAGAAGGTATCACACCCCTGATGAGGGCAGTGGAAAAAGGCAACAGCCAGCTCGTGGAGCTCCTGATCGATAAGGGTGCCGATCCTAATGCGCAGAGTGCAAGGGATATCACTACCGGGCAAAGGGCAAATCTCCAGCAGGCAACGGATTTTGCCTATATGGCCAAAATGGATGTCAGGCAAACGGTTGATTATCTTTTTGAGAAGGCCACTCAAGAATATCCTGCAGAATCTTTTTTTAAGCCACCTCTGTTATTGGCCATCGCGAATGGCCATAGCGATATAGCCGGGATCCTTATAAACAGAGGGGCTAATCCGGATTGGATCTTTGAACTAAAAAGCAGCGAAACCTGGGCATGGCCGTTGATCCCGGGCATGACCGCCCTGATGTATGCAGCATACAGGGGTGATGTGAAGACGATGGAACTGCTCCTTGCAAAAAACCTGGAGGTGAATGCCACAGATAATTCAAAGCAGACTGCCTTGATGTATGCATCTCACAGGGGAGAAACAGAGGCAATCAGATTACTTGTCAGCAAAAAAGCCGATGTGAATGCAAAAGACCGCGATGAGCGGAGTGCCTTATGGTATGCAATCTATGCCGGATCCGAAGAGGCTGTGAAGATCCTTGTGGAATCAGGTGCAGAGATGGCCAAAGAAAAGGGCGGACAGACAGCACTTATGTGGACAGCACAGACAGGACGAAGCAGCATCATCAATACCCTGATTGAATTGGGTTCGGATGTAAATGAAAAGACTGCATCCGGATATACACCTTTGATGTTTGCCGCAGGCTGGGGAAACCTGGAAGCAGCAAAGGTCCTCGTTCAAAAAGGAGCATCTGTAAATGAAAAAGCGAAAGATGGATTGACAGCTTTGAGCAACGCAGCAAAAATACCTTCACTCGAAATTATGCAATTCCTGCTGGAGCAAGGGGCAAATATTGAAGAAGGTGTCAATATCAATTTTAAGGATAAAAATGGTTTTACACTTCTGATGCTGGCTTCCGGCAAAGGACAGATAGAATTTGCAAAACTGCTCATCGAAAAAGGCGCCGATGTAAATTCACAGAATGCACAAGGTAATACAGCTTTGATGGAAGCTTCATGGTTTGGCCATAGGGAGGTGGTAAAACTACTCATCGATAAAGGTGCCAATGTGAACGCTGAAAACATGATCGGGGAAACAGCAATGGATTATGCATCAATGGAAGGTAAATTCATCGTT
>LJUQ01000056.1 GCA_001304505.1 Bacteroides sp. SM23_62_1 | reverse complement strand
AAATTTCAAGAAGGGTGATGATAAGGAGAAAATGACACAGGAATTAATAAAAAAAAGGGGAGTGAATGCAGAATTGTACCTGGATGGACAATCCGGAATCTATTCTGAAATTAATGATGAAAAGAAAGCGCCCTATGCGGAAATAGTGAAAATGCTCAGCGAAGCAGGTGCCGAATAAGAGAATTTCTACAATAACCCCGAAATAAAATTTTGGAAAAGCAACAAGGTTTCTTATTTTTATCCGGTTAAAAAAGAATATTACAATCCAAGAACTGCTTAATCATAAATCTGAGGATTTTAATTTAAAGAAGAACTAAGATTTGAAAAACTGGAGCCTGGAAATCTGGCTGATTGTTACTATTTCTGCCTTTCTCCTGGGAGCAATCCTTACATGGTTACTCACACGATTGAACTCAGAGATAGAGGTTAAATGTGAATGGTGTGGAAGTAAGTTTACAATCAGGAGAAAGGAATTAAATCATAACATCAGGAATGGGCTGGGTAATTACTGTTCTGATAAATGCAGAAGAATTGTAATGATGCGGCGTAATGGATCATTTACCTGATACTACATTTTATATCTCCATTAAATCTTATCATTTAAGAGGATACGCAGCGGATGACTTTGAGTCATCCGTTGAGTCATTAATACCTCAACTAATCCCTCACACAGCGAACTGAAAGCCCTACATTTTTGCCATAGGCTTCCCTGCCGACTGGCAGAGTAGCGTAATACATGTATCGATTCCAGGCTTTTGTTGCCTCACTTTCGGTTGCAGACCAAAAAACACTGCGCTCTGTGATGTAAAAATAATTTCCTGTATAACCGCGGTAACCGCCTGGGAGTGCTGTAAAGCCAGTTTCATTGGTTGCACCTGTATTGGGGCTTTTCCAATGAAGTGTGTCAGTTTCTTTAAGTTTACCACCGGCAACAGTTAAACCGCCAAGGTAATCAACCAGTTGTTGCCACTCTCCATCACTTGGCAAATGCCAGCCGGTGGGACAAACTCCCTGAATACCGCTTGGAACAGCATCACTACTTACGGCACCATTCATTGCTCCCGCCCAGGTATATAATGCACCATAAGTATTCGCATTTGCAGCAGAATCATCACCATAATAAAAATAATATTTTGTTAAATAATCACCTGTCAGATCTACCGAATCTGTACCATCCACCAGGGGTGAACCATCTGCATAATGAGTGGTTTTCAGATTTTCTGCCATCCACACCTGATCACCAATCTTTATGGTTTTATAAAAATTGCCATCTATGTCTTTTACTACCCCATTTAATCCCGCGTCCAGCATTTCTTCATAAATGGCATCCTTTAACATATCTACATATGCTTTTGTTGCCGCATCCTGGTCATTTACCGGGTCAGCCATGTTAACTACTTTCTGGTTATTCATATTCATTTCTTTATTCACACTCAGGTTTGTGCTGGTTCCTGCTATCACAGGCCCGTTTCCACCCAGTTTGATAGCGCCGATGGTTGAATCGGGGATACCAAAAATGCCAAGTGTATTATACATGTCGATATCTGAAAGGTATGCATCATCGCCAATGATCAGGTTATGGCCCCCTGCACCGAATGCATCAGTAAGATGGAGCTGTATGTCTCCCTTTATGGCAGTGATCGATACCTTTCCCGAATCATACGAAATATCCTGATCCAGTCGATTCCAGACCGATGGCAGGGTTATTTCATTGCCATTTGTTATACCCAGGTAATAGTCATTGAGCACTAACTTCTGGGTATCGGCATCATCAAGCAGGTAACCCAGGTATACCTGGCCTCCGTTACTCAGGTACAGTGTGTCATTATTGATTGATATTGCCTGGAGCTCATTGGACGGGTTCGCATCATCATCATCAACATTTTCAACCTTTTCAGCATATAAAGCGAAGGGTACACTGAGAAGCTGGGTAGTGCCCATTTCTGTGTAACTGATCCCACCGGCAGGATCGAGTTCAACTTTCACAAAGTAAGGGCCATCGGACCAATCTATAGCAGCAAAATCGGTGGCATTCACGCTCCCTATTGAAAGTGTCACCAATCCAAAATTATTTGTGGCAGGTGTAAACTCTTCCATACATACAGCTGTGCCCGTGACACCACCCTTCAGAATGCTTATCTTCATACCCACGATGCTATTGGATATAACATTCCCACCTGCATCACGAACCACAGCCTGGTAATTGAAACTTCCGGGTGCCTGCGCCAGGAGACTGGACGAAAACATGAATATTACCAGAAAAGTAAAAATCTTTTTCATGATTTTATTGTTTGAGGATTTTAAATGTCTTGATTTCTTTGGTGTTTTCCAGTATCTTCAGGAAATAGGTTGAAGAAGTATAACCCTCCATCCGGATCACTGTTTCCGGATCTTCAATATGTTTATACAGCAACAACTTACCATTCAGATCATAAAGCTGAAAAGAAAAATCTTTCCCCCTGTCATCCGCTGGAAAATGTAATATGGAATTCAATTGCAAATGAATACAATCTGTGGCAGGATTCGGAAAAGCAATTATTTCAAGTCCCGGACCAACTACTTCCTGAATGGCTGTTACGGTTAGTTTGCTCTGATGCATTCCCTGGGTGAGAATATTATTGCCATTAATTAAGGTTTCAATAACGGTTTCACCAACAGTCCAGCTTATTTGCACCGAACCGTTTTCCGCGTGATTGCCTGAGGTGGATACTACCTGTTGTGCTTTTATTGTTCCGGTAAACAACAGAATAATCAGGCACAAATGTCCAAAAGTCAGCATCTGATGTTTCATATTTTTATGATATGATATGTTGCAGGATTAAATTATAGATTTTGTGGTTTCATTTTTACAGGGACTGCATGAAATGTTACTAATTGTCTTATTATCCTTTGTGTAACTTTGTGTTGTACTTTGTGATCCTTTGTGGTTTAATGAGTTATATTAACCACAAAGGTACACACAGGTTCACTTAAAGGATTATAAAGGACCTTTGAAGCAACCCTTAGAAAAAAATCATATACATTTCTTCAAAAAATAATTTCCGAACAGTTTTTCCCTTTTTTCGATTTATTTTCCAATTTATTACAATTTCAGATCTTAACCAAATTTTTGGGATGAACAACCGGATGGTGGGATAAACTGCAGGTATACAGTGATAAACGGAGAAAGTTAAAATCGTTTAACCGATTTTTAACAGTTGTAAAGTAAATAAGTTTTATCTTTGGCCTTTTCATTGAAAACAAATTGTATGAGGTCATTATGAAGGTATTACGATTCTCCACTTTCGGTATATTTATGGTCGTTTTTTACTTACCCGGCCCTTTAACTGCACAAGACTCCCCGGAGAACTTTATTCAAAGGGAAAACGCTGTCAAGATTTTCATCGATTGTGAACGATGTGACATGAATTATATAAGGGAGGAAATACCTTATGTGAATTATGTAAGAGATGTGAAAGAGGCACAGGTATATGTCCTTGAGACCAGTGAGATGACTGGTAGCGGTGGACGTAAATACACATATGCATTTGTCGGACAGCTGGATTATGAAGGAATAAATGATACACTCGAGTATTCATCACGCCCGGATGATACACGTGATTATATGAGGGAACAGCGTACACAAATGATGAGACTCGGACTGATGAGATATGTGGCAAGAACACCATTGTATAATGAAGTGCTTATCAATGCAACAGAAGCGGTAGAACGACAGGAGGTCATTGACAGGTGGAATAACTGGATCTTTGAACTGGATGCAGAACCCAACTTTGAAGGGGAACAATCATTTAAAGAATTTTCATTCAGGAGTTCGGTGTCGGCAGCCAAGATAACCCACGACTGGAAAATAGAAATGGATTTTGATCACCGGTATACAAGGACCAAATACACTTATGAAGATACTTTATACAGCTTAAGTAGAAGTGCTAAAGGCCTTGATAACCTTTTTGTAAAAAGCCTGGGAGAACACTGGTCGGCTGGATTGCGAATGAATATCCTCTCTTCAACTTATAACAATATTAATTTCAGAATAAATGTGTTTCCATCTATTGAATATAATATATTTCCCTACTCCGAATCGACACATCGCCAGTTAAGAATTCTGTATGGGATAGGAAATTCCTATTCCCATTACTACGATACTACTATCTACGACCAGATGCAGGATAACCTGTTGCAGCAGAGGCTCCAGATTGCTTATCAGGTCCAGGAAAAGTGGGGTTCGATCAATATTTCTCTCGAGGAATCCAACTATTTTTATGATTTGTCGAAAAACAGACTTGAGCTCAACGGGTTTATACAAATACGTATCCTGAAAGGATTATCCCTGAGGATACGTGGTGGTGCAGCCAGGATTAATGACCAGCTGTCACTCATCAAAGGGGAATTATCTGAAGCAGATATCCTGCTCCAGTTGCAGGAACTGGAAACCAGTTATCAGCTTGATGGTGAAATAGGCCTGACCTACACGTTCGGTTCAATTTACAATAATATCGTGAACCCCAGATTTGGAAATGGCAGAAGGTTCTTTTTCTAGATTCAATTCCCTTGTACCGGTCACCTTATTTAAAAAAAATCCCCTCCAGGCTTCTCTTTGAAATTTTAATATTAATTTAACTGCTCTGATTAGCCTGAGAAAAGACAGGTAATACATCTACAGGATATTCTTCATGGCACATAAACCAAAATATTACAGGCAACGGCAAAAAAACCAGCCTTTGCCAAAACCGGGTAAAACTGCAAGGAAAGCGACCATTGAAGAGACCAGACAGAAGCAAAGAGAACTGGCTGTTAAAATATTCACGGTGGTTTATCTTCTGATTCTTTTCTTCAGCTATGTAAAAACCTATCAGTATATATTCGATGAAAAACTGGATCTGGGTGGAGATAATGCTAACTATTTTATTCTTGGAAAAGCACTGGCGGAAGGTCATGGATACAAAAGTATCAGCATGTATAATGCCCCGCCACATAATCATTTCCCTCCCGGTTATCCCGCAATCATCGCTTTTGTAATGAAATTCTTTTCAGATGAGATCACGACCATCAAAACTGCCAACGGGATCATGTTTTTCTTTACACTCATAATCCTTTTCTTTGTTTTCAGAAAACTAACACAGAACATCCATCTATCATTTGTGCTGTGTATCATCACCTTGCTCAATTCAATCATGTTAAAGCACTCCACTATCATGATGAGTGAGATCCCCTATATGCTCTTTACTTCCCTGAATATTCTCCTTTTTATCAATCTCGACTTTACAATCCATCCGCTGAAAAACAGATATTTTTACCCCTTCCTTCTAACCCTGAGTTTTGTGTATTACATCCGAAGCCTTGGGATAGCCCTTCTTGGTGGGATTTTATTGTATCTCCTGATAAAGAAAAACTGGAAATATCTGATTGCTACAATATCCGGCTTTGCCCTGCTTGCATTACCCTGGTTCATAAGAGGAAAAATAATTGGTGGAGGATCATATATGAGCCAGCTTTTTATGAAGAATCCTTACAGGCCTGAAATGGGTAACATGGAAATGTTCGACTGGTTTACACGTTTTGGAAAGAACCTGATGCGATATATCACAAGGGAAATCCCGAGTGGCACATTTCCCTTTATCCATGTCGACTACGACGCTGATATTACTGTTATGCAATGGATTATCGGTATAATTATCCTGCTGATAGCAGCTTATGGCCTTTACAAACTGCCAAAGCAAAGGATTCTTATCCTGTGGTATCTGCTGGGAACATTTGGAATCGTTTTGCTGTGGCCTGATGTATGGTTCGGCCCCAGATATATTATCCCTGTTATACCATTTATCCTGTTACTTACCGTCTATGGAATATACGGAGGCGTTCTAATGGTTGCAGAAAGAAAATATAAGTTGAATAACCGGTTAATTTCCAATATACTCATCCCATGGCTTTTTCTCTTCAGCATTCCATTATTTCTTCCCGGTGTAAAGGAACTGCATGCCTTTGCAGAAGGTGTGTATTCAAATACCTACCGGAATTTCTTTGAAATTGCAAAATGGTCGCGTTACAACACACCTGCTGATGCTATATTCTGTTGCAGAAAACCGGCACTTTTCTATGCCTATGCCCAGCGACCAATGACCCTGTATAAATACACTACCGATAAGGAGGAACTTATTGATGACCTGAAGGAAAAAAATGTGAGGTTCGTAGTACTGGAACAACTGGGTTATGCTTCAACAGGACGTTACCTGGTCCCTGCAATCCAGAGATATCCTCTGAAATTTAATATAATACAGCACCTGCAGGATCCGGATACCTATCTGCTTGAATTTAATTATGAGCTTGATTATATTGGCGAATGGAAAGATGAAAAGAAGAATGGCCATGGAAAGTTCACCTGGGAGGACGGAAGGATTTATGAAGGAGATTGGAAAGACGATATGATGACCGGATATGGTACTTTCACCTGGCCGGACGGTAGCCGTTATGAAGGACAATGGTTTGACAAT
This sequence comes from Bacteroides sp. SM23_62_1, assembly GCA_001304505.1. Lineage (GTDB taxonomy): Bacteria > Bacteroidota > Bacteroidia > Bacteroidales > SM23-62 > LJUQ01. The sequence goes on along the minus strand of LJUQ01000056.1, from coordinate 14,833 downwards.
CTAAGGCATGGAAAGGGAACATTCTATTCTGCCGATGGAAGGAAGATGGAAACAGAATGGAGGTTTGACAAACCATTATACTCACCGGGTGACTGACAGTCACCCGGTGAGTTATATATCATAACTCAGCCACAGCATCATAGAAATTCTCAAGACTTTCTTTGATATCCGGCACACTATTCATCCAGTTTGCCTCATATTCAATATCAAATAATCCCTGGAATCCCTGTCTTTTTAATTCACTCAACACGGCTGGCATATCCACCAGGCCTGTCCCCCATATCACATCTCCGGCTTCAGGTGTCATTCCATCCACATCTTTAAAATGAAACATGATTATTCTTCCTTCCAGTTTCTGAAGGCATTCCACCGGATCAAGGCCGGAACGTACCCAGTGCCCGACATCTGCACAAACACCAAGATTATTGCTTCTGCCCTCAACAGCCATCAATACAGAATCGGGATGCCAGTATTGTGATGGTGCAGGATGATTATGGAAGGCAACTTTGATGCCATATTCATCACATAACTCTTCAACCAGGTCGAGCTGATCCAGACCGGGATCTGAAGTAATAATCCCGATACCCATGTCTTTTGCAAAATCAAATAGTTGCTTCCAACCCGCTGTATCACTGGCTCCGGTAACGCCATAGGCATTCAGTTTGATACCCTTTTCATTCAGAAGTTCCTTGAGTTTATCCCTTGTTTCCTGGTCCATCGAAAAATGGGTGGTGCCTTCAATGCCATCGCCAATCGGCTGACCCGGATAGGCCTCAACAGATTTGAGCCCAAGAGTGTCGCCCTTATCAAGGGCTTCAGCAAATGTAAACTCCTTAAAAGTATAGGCCTGGAATCCAACTTCCCAACCAAGCTCTTCAGCAGCTTGTTTTCCGGGATTCTCAGTAGAACAGCTGAACAAAACGACAATGATAAAGAGCAGGATCTTTTGGAAATAATTCAGATTTTTTTTCATCTCCTTAGGTTTTAGGTTTACAGTCCGTTTAAAGAATTCAAAAATAGCAGGTTTCAATGAATTTTGCCAGTAATTGCCCTGACAATATTAATCCGTCCGCGGTTTGTTGACAGAAAATTATTGATAATTAGCTGATTATTATTGAAATATAATGATTGCTGTTAATGGATGAAGACTAAGACTAAGGCTAAGGCTGAGGCTGAAGTTGAGGAAGAGGTTGAGGTTGAGGAAGAAATAGTGGGACGGTGGGTAAATTGGGTGATGCACTCAAAATGGTATTATTCCTTTACCAGGATAAAGTTTTTAAATTCTCCCAGGCGCCTTCCTCCCAGTAAGTTGTTTTCAATACAGGAAATGAAGCGGTATTTTAACAGATCATGCTTGGCTCTGGGTTGGTTTGCACTGAGTGGACCATCGTACCGGAGTTCTTCCTGCCAGTCAAATTTATCAATCCATTCTTTCATCACCGCCGGATGGGAATCAGCAAAAACAGGCAGCCTTTTCAATGGTCCATAATCATATGATCCATTGAACTTTTTCTTTCTGACCATCTCATCTACCTTGTCTTTCCCCCTATGATTGGCTGTGAAGGCTTTCATTTTAGAACTCATCAGCTTTGGTGGTCTTACCCAGCCATAATGATAGACATAGGCATTCAGCCCGATCACTTTTAATTTGAATGTCTGATGCTGCTGCCGGTAATTTAATCCGTCAAAATCGGGTATCCTGCGGAACGATTGTGCCGATTCCCACGAATGTATCTCCGGATCATTCCTGATGATTCTGATTTCTCTCCTGTACCAGCAATGGGATTGCTGATAATGGAAAAAATCACCCCAGAAGTGAACATATTTGAACAGAAAACCTTCAATTTCCTTTTTTTCAAGATATTCCTCACATTTCGTCCTGATAAGTGGTAAATATTTTTCATGAACAACCTCATCAGATTGAACATAAAACAGCCAGTCACCTGTACAATGGCTCTTGGCAATGTCAGTCTGGTGAGCATGCTCCATACCCCTGGGATATTTTTTGATATCCCAGACAGTATCAATGATCCTGATTTTATCACTCCCGATCGAAAGTATTTCTTGCCTTGTACGATCATCACTGTCACAATCGCCCAGTGCAACCACGAATTCATCTACGACAGGAAGAATAGAAAGGATTGCCTGTTTTACAGGATAATACAACTTCGCCACATTTTTTGCCATTGTAAAACCACTGATCTTCATATACTTAATTTATTCATTTACTGTTATTCCCTCATTTGAGTGACAGATAATATCCAAATAATCCTGATCACTTTTCTGTGTGATTGTCCGAAGTTGCACTGAAACAAATCAATTAAGTCATTGATTTACAGGCTACTCTCCGAGAATGGTAACCTGCAGGTTCTTTATAAATAGCTAAATACCAACACCTTCGGTTTATTGCATAATCCGATTTTAAATTAATAAAATACTAGAACATTTGCAAACTATGGTATCTTTTATATAACCCGTTTTTTGCCAGCAATTCTTTATGATTGCCATTTTCAATAATTCTGCCCTCCTCAAGAACAATTATTTCATCGGCATGTTTAACGGTGGATAATCTGTGAGCAATGACAATGGATGTCCTGTTTCTCATCAGATTAATAATTGCCTGCTGTACCAACTTTTCAGACTCGGTATCGAGCGAAGAGGTTGCTTCGTCAAGTATTAAAATTGGTGGATTTTTTAAAAGGGCTCTGGCAATGCTTATTCTCTGACGTTGTCCTCCGGAGAGTTTACTTCCCGCATCTCCGACGTTTGTCTGATATCCATTTGCCGTTTCCATTATGAAATCATGGGCATTTGCAATTTTGGCTGCATTGATCACCTCCTCTTCTCTTGCAGTATCCAGACCAAAAGCAATATTGTTAAAGAATGTATCATTAAACAGTATGGATTGTTGACTTACGATACCCAGCAGGTTACGAAGATCTTTAAGCTTATAATCCCGAATATTTATTCCATCAAGTAATATTTCTCCTTTTGTTGGATCGATAAACCTGGGAAGCAGGTCTACCATGGTGGATTTACCGGAGCCGGATTTGCCAACAATGGCAATGGTCGTGCCCTTTTCGATTCTCAGATTGATATTTTTTAATACCATCTCCGTTTCATATCTGAAAAAAACATTCTTGTATTCAATGGCATTCCGGAACTTGTCCGCATGCACAGCATCTGAACGGTCGATGATGGTTATGGGCTGCACAAGAATATTGCCTATCCTGTCATAAGCCGCCATACCTTTCTGAATATTATAATAACCTGTTGAAAATGCTTTGGCAGGTGTGATGATCTGTGAAAACACGATCAGGTAGGTTATAAAAGCTTCGGAAGAGAGCGAACTAGTCTGATTCAGGACAATCACACCACCAATATACATCAGGATCATCATGACAACAGTGCCGAGGAATTCACTCAAAGGTGATGCAAGAAAACGACGGCGATAAACCCTGTTGATGATTCTTGTATAGGTTTCATTCGTTTTGGAGAATTTTGCGGTAATCTTCTTTTCAGCATTAAAAGCCTTAATGATTCGAATGCCCGACAAGGTCTCTTCCAGAATGGATAATAGGATTCCCAGTTGTTGTTGCAGCTTCAGGGATTGTTTCCTGAGATTTTTCCCTATCCTGCCAATAATATATCCGCTCACAGGAAGCAGGATTAATGCAAAAAGTGACAGTTGATAACTGAGGATGAACATGTAAACAATAAAGATGATGATTGTTATGGGATCCCTGAAGATCATCTCAAGGGAGCTCATCACCGAGGACTCAATCTCATTCACATCCATACCCACACGCGACATGATATCGCCTTTGCGTGAATCAGAATAGTAGGAAAGGGGAAGCCTTAGGATCTTATGATAAACCTCGCGACGTATATCACGGACAACACCTGTTCTGGCAGGAGTGATATAATAATTGGCAAGAAATTTAAACCCTGTCTTCAGTAAAGCCATTACAACAACCAGGATGCTGACGAGCATCAGTGCCCTCCCTTCCCCCTGATTAACAATTGTATTGCTGATGAAGTAGTTGAAATTATGTTGAATTGCCTCAATCTTCAAAGAAAATGGAACGGTCTCGGTAATAAGTTCCTGCTTGTGAAATAGTATACGCAGAAAAGGAATGGCCATCATAAAAGAAAACAGGGCAAAAAAAGCTGACAGGATATTGAACAGGACGTTCAACAAAGCATATAACCAATAGGGCTTAATATAATTGACGAGCTTAAGAAAGGTTTTCATCTGGATTTAAAGGCATATAGAACATCTGTAATTCAAATCCCGGTATAATTTTCAGGGGTTATCCGCATCAGTTCTTCTTTGACTGTTTGATCTATATTTAACGTTTCTATAAACTTATGTAGTATTTCCCTGGTGATAATTTTATTTGTACGGGTTAGTTCTTTCAGTGCTTCATATGGGTTTTCATACCCTTCCCTCCGCAGGACTGTCTGGATAGCTTCTGCCACAACAGCCCAGTTCTCACTCAGATCAGCTGCAATTCTGTCCGGATTCACAATAAGCTTGTTCATTCCTTTCAGCAATGATTTAAATGCAAGGAATGTATGTGCCAGCGGGACACCTATATTTCTCAGAACTGTTGAATCTGTAAGGTCTCTTTGCAGTCTTGAAACAGGTAGCTTGGCAGCCAGATGTGCAAACAGTGCATTGGCTACTCCGAAATTTCCTTCCGCATTCTCAAAATCGATTGGATTAACCTTATGTGGCATCGTTGAAGAACTTATCTCTCCCTCCACAATTTTCTGTTTAAAATAATCGAGTGAGATATAAGTCCACACATCCCTTGCAAAATCGATAAATATTGTATTGATCCTGCTGAAGTTATGAAACATCGCTGCCAGATGGTCATAGTGTTCGATCTGGGTGGTAGTTTGTAAGCGCTCCAGACCGAGGGTTTCATTCACAAAACGATTGGCAAAACCAATCCAGTCCACTTCCGGGAAAGCTACATGATGGGCATTAAAATTACCTGTAGCACCACCAAATTTTGCAGCATATGGTATAGCCCTTAGTTGCTCGGTCTGGTTGGTCAGCCGTTCGACAAAAACCCTGAATTCTTTTCCCAGGCGGGTTGGTGATGCAGGTTGTCCGTGGGTCCTGGCAAGCATGGGGATATTCTCCCATTCGTGCGCCAGTGAGGTGATCTTTTCTGTCAGGTCCTCAAGTAATGGATAATATGCTGCCTGCATGGCATCCCTCAGTGAAGCCGGGACAGCAGTATTATTAATATCCTGGGAGGTTAACCCGAAATGAATGAACTCCTTGAACTGATCCAATCCCATGGATGTAAATTTCTGCTTAATAAAATATTCAACAGCTTTTACATCGTGATTGGTGGTTTTCTCAATCTTTTTGACCTCATCAGCATCTTCCCTGCTGAACTCCCTGTATAAATCCCTTAGAGACTCCTTAAATTCAGGGTCAAAGGTTGCAAGCTGGGGTAATGGAATGCCGCAGAGGGCAATGAAATACTCAACCTCAACGAATATGCGATACCGGATTAACCCATATTCTGAAAAATAAACAGCCAGTTCATCAACTTTTGGCCTGTAACGACCATCGATCGGAGAGATGGCAGTAAGTTCGCTTATTCCCATAGCTACTTCATTTGAAACGGATAACAAAGTTAACAGAATTTTCAAGATCATATGCTAATCATTCTTTTTTGTAATTTTGACCCGTTTGGTTTATTAACATTCCTGGAAAACCTTATTATGATGAGAAAACATTTAAAAAAAAGCTGGGCATATCTGGTTGTTTTATCCGGACTGCTACTTCTATCATCCCAGGGCATTAATGAAGAGGAAATATCAGCCGATGAAAAAGTACTGGTATATAAATATGAAATAAAAGAGCAAATTGCTCCGGCTATCTGGAGGATTACAAAAAAAAGTTTTGAGGAGGCTACCAACCTGGGAGCAGACCTCATTATCATCCATATGAATACCTATGGTGGACTTCTTGATGCGGCAGATTCCATCCGGACAATGATCCTCAACAGTTCAATCCCAGTTTTTGTTTTTATCGACAATAATGCGGCATCTGCAGGTGCATTGATAGCTATTGCCTGTGATCGTATCTATATGCGTCCCGGTGGTAGTATTGGTGCAGCAACCGTCGTGGACCAGACGGGCCAGCCGGTACCTGATAAATATCAGTCCTTCATGCGTTCCACAATGCGTGCAACAGCCGAAGCCCATGGCAGGGATACCATCATCCAAGATAACGATACAATTATCCGGTGGCACCGCGATCCAAAAATAGCAGAAGCCATGGTTGATCCCTCCGTTTATATTGAAGGAATCATTGATACAGGAAAGGTCCTTACCTTTACTACAGAAGAAGCCATTCAGAACGGATACTGCGAAGGTCAGGCAAATAATATTAAAGAGGTACTTCAATTTGCAGGGATAGAGAACTATGAAATCCGTGAATACACATTTTCCGCAACAGATAGAATCATCGGATTTCTGCTAAATCCAATTGTGAGCGGCCTTCTGATTATGGTTATTGTAGGGGGTATTTACTTTGAACTTCAATCACCAGGAATTGGCTTCCCACTTGCCGCTGCCGTAATTGCTGCAATACTGTATTTTGCACCACTCTACCTGGAAGGACTCGCACAAAACTGGGAACTGATTATATTCATTATTGGATTGATCCTTATTGCGCTCGAAATATTTGCCATTCCCGGTTTCGGGGTGGCAGGGGTATTGGGAATCCTGCTGGTTATCATCGGATTAACGCTTGCTATGGTGGATAATGTTGTCTTCGACTTCGACTTCTCATTCGCCTTTGCTGAAATAATCAGGGCCTTCTTTATTGTTATCACATCCATGTTCCTTGCTTTCCTTCTGTCATTATATATCGGGAAGAAACTATTCACAGCACAGGCATTTGGAAATCTTGCCCTGAGAAAAGACCTTAAAACCGATGATGGCTTTCTTGGTGTTGAAAGTAAGCCCAGGGAACTGGTTGGAAAAACAGGTATTGCTGATTCAGTCCTCCGCCCCTCCGGGAAAGTTATGATTGATGATGAGATCTATGATGCTAAATCGGAATTTGGATTTATCAATAAAGGTGAGAAAGTAAAAGTTATACGATATGAAACCAGCCAGATCTATGTAGTCAAAGTAGAAGACGAAGAAGCAAGGGAGTGATGGAGCGATGGAGCGATGGGGTGAAAAGGTGTCAGCAACACAGAAGTATCAAAGACCACGAATTTATTCGTGGGAGAAGCAGGTAAAAAAGCGGGGGAGCGAGGGAGCTTTACACAATAACTTAAAATCTCTAATTTACACTAAATGATTATACCCCAACATATCATAAGAGACTATGATCCTGCAGATTATGATCAGCTTCTGGAATTATGGAACCTGACAGGATTAAACTATCCTGAAAGGGGTGATGACGGGATTGTAATTGAGAGGTGTATCACGATGGGTGGAAAACTTCTTATCATGGTTGAGGCAACAGAAAACAAGTTGATCGGCTCTTCCTGGATGACCTATGATGGAAGAAGGATACATCTTCATCACTTTGCTATCCACCCCGACTACCAGAACAGGGGGCTCGGAAAGATCCTGACCAGGGAATCATTACGATTCGTCCGTAAAATGGGGCAACAGGTTAAACTGGAAGTTCATAAAGAAAATAAAATTGCCAAGCACCTGTATGAAAAATTTGGTTTCTTTGCCTTTACTGATTATGACATCTATATGCTAAGGGATCCAGACAATCTGAACCTGTAAGCGTTGAAAACATACTGAACCAGATTTTATTTTGAAAAGCGTAAGTTGTTATTTATATATTTTTTACAAGATATCCTGAGTTCTTAAAACGTCTTTGTATAAATTTGATTATCAATATGATCGTCTTTAACAGGTTATTTGCTATCACTTTTACAAGGTATTTTATAACACATATTAAAATGCAGTCAATCCTGTTCATTTTCTTATTCGTGTCATTATTTAGTGTTTCTGCTCAATCAGGATGGGACAGCATCACCGTTCACAGGGCAAATACTGCAAATGAAAACAGGAACCTGAAGGATGATGAAAAACAGGTGATATTCTACACAAATCTCGCACGTGCAAACGGTAAATTATTCAGCGAGACCTATCTTAAAAGATTTATGGACTCTACCGGGATAAAACCTACTCCATTCACCGAGTCACTGGAAGTTGATCTCAGGAGTATTGAAAACCTGCCAATGCTTATACCTGAACCGGATCTATATAATATAGCCCGGCAACATGCTATTGAATCCGGAAAAACAGGCCGGAAGGGGCACCAGGGCTTTAAACGGCGATTTAACAATCTGGCCTCAACCTATAATGCATATGGTGAGAATTGTTATTATGGCCAGGATAATCCGCTTGATATTGTAATTAAATTACTGATCGACGAGGGAATAACTGACCTGGGGCACAGGTTTAATATGCTCGATCCCCGGTATAATTCTATCGGCGTATCCATCATGCCACATAAAACACATGGATACAATTGTGTCATGGAGTTTGGCGGTAAAATAAGACATGGCCAGAATTAAGGAGGAAACAGAGTTGTGGATTGTCAAATGAATCAAACATACATATTATGAAATCCGGTTCACAAATCTGTTTAATAACAGGTGTCACCTCCGGCATAGGAAAAGAAACGGCAATTGAGCTGGCACGCCAGGGAATGCATATTATATTCAATACCCGTGATGATGAAAGAGGTCATGCTTCAAGGAATGAAATAATCAAACTTTCAGGCAATCAAAATGTTGATGTGTTTTTTTGCGATCTCGCATCAATGAAATCAGTGTGTACTTTTGCAGGAATCATCAGGGCAAAATATGATAAACTTGATATTCTGATCAATAATGCAGGGATCTGGACCTCCAGGAAAATCATAACAGATGAAGGTTTTGAATCACAATTTGCTGTCAATCACCTCGCACCTTTCCTGCTGACCCATCTTGTACATGATATGATCAAAAAGGCACCCTCGGGAAGAATAATCAATGTCTCATCAGGTATTCACTATCGTGGTTACCTGGATATTTCAGATCCTGAATTCAAGCAAAAGTCATATAATTCAATCAATGCTTATACACAGTCAAAGATTGCAAATATCCTTTTTACAAGATATCTGGCTGAAAGTCTTAAAGAGACAAATATTACCGTTAACTGCCTTGCACCAGGATGGGTGAATACCGGGCTTTTCAGGGAAGCAAATGTATTTGTTAAACTGTCAGCCAGATTAATGGCACACACTCCCCGGCAGGGTGCTGAAAATACGATTTTTCTTGCAACTTCTCCGGAGGTTGCAAACATAACGGGCGAATATTTTGAAAAGAAAAAAGTAAAGAAGGGTTCCAGGCAATCCAATGATATGATACTGGCAGAAAAATTATGGACCCTCAGTAAAGATTATCTGAAAGATTATATAAACTGCTGAATCTCTTTATTCACTATCTTTATGTTACATTGAAATGATAATCATTCATAGCACAACACGTTATTGTATAGAATTTCGGTTATGTTTTTTAACAAATAAAATCCCAGCACACCATGAGACATGAAAGATCCCATACAAAGGTAGTAGCCACTCTTGGCCCCGCTTCAGCCAACCGGGATGTACTATCCGAAATGTTCAGGGAAGGTATTGATGTCTGCCGTCTTAATTTTTCTCACGGGAGCCATGAGGACCACCTTAAATCCATTGAACTGATTAACGACCTGAATGCCAGTTTCTCATGTAACGTAGCAATCCTGGCCGATCTGCAGGGTCCCAAATTAAGAATCGGTGATGTTGAAAATAATGCCGTTGAGCTGGTAGAGGGGAAAGAAATATCATTCGTTAACACACCCTGTGCCGGTAATACAGAACGGGTATATATGAGCTATGAGAGACTCGCACTGGATGTCAATGTCGGGGAGACGATTCTGGTAGATGATGGCAAGATTAAGCTGGAGGTTACCGAAAGTAATAAGAAAGATCTTGTGAAGATGAAAATCCTCAATGGGGGAATATTATCATCAAAAAAAGGTGTAAACCTGCCAAATACCAGAGTAAACCTGCCAAGCCTGACAGAGAAGGATAAGAAAGATGCCAGTTTTGCTCTCGAACATGGTGCTGACTGGATCGCTCTTTCATTTGTCAGGTCAGTGACAGATATTCTCGAGATTAAGGAACTGATTAAGAAAAGCAAGCGGCCAACTGCCAGGGTTATTGCCAAAATTGAGAAACCGGAAGCCCTCAATGAGATTGACCAGATTATTGATATGACCGATGGAATTATGGTGGCCCGTGGTGATCTAGGTGTTGAAGTACCTTTCGATAAGGTCCCCTTAATACAAAAGGACATAGTTACAAGATGTATTCAGAAATCCAAACCGGTGATTGTGGCTACACAGATGATGGAAAGTATGATTACCAATTTCCGTCCAACACGGGCTGAAGCAAACGATGTAGCAAATGCCGTCCTGGATGGTGCCGATGCATTGATGCTCAGCGGGGAAACATCCATGGGCAAGTATCCGGTAGAAGTTGTACAGAGCATGCAGAGCATCATCGACTGGACAGAGAAGGGATATAGCTATTACAGAAATAATCCCCCGCTTGAATTTTCCCGTACATTCCTGTCCGATTCAATCTGTTACAATGCCTGCAAAATGGCGGAGCAGGCCAAAGCACGTGCAATTATTACCTTTACCCATTCGGGTTATACCGCTTTCCAGATTGCCAGCCACCGGCCTAAAGCCAACATTTTTGCATTTACAGACAACGACAAAATTCTCCGTAAATTATCACTGGTTTGGGGAGTCAGGGCGTACCATTCAGAAGTCTTTGAAAATATCGATAAATATATCAGCCATTCCATCCAGCGCCTGCTGGAAATGAAACTAATCCATGAAGAAGATGTCGTGATTCACGTCGGAAGTACTCCTATCCTTGAAAGAGGACGAACAAATATGATCAAACTGAGCTATGTCTGATGGTCAATGTATGAGCGACGATTACAACCCCTGATCTGGTAATCAGGGGCTAACCAATCACCCTTCCTTTATTCCTCCATGCTCCATACTCCTTACTCCTTACTCCATACTCCATACTCCATACTCCATGCTCCATGCTCTATACTCCCTTCTACCTGACCCAAAAATCCATCATTTTTTTATCTTCAATAAAAGCTTCCAGGTGATCACCAATTGCCACAGGCCCTACACCCGATGGTGTGCCGGTAAAGATCAGATCACCCGTTTTTAAAGTGATGAACCGGGATACATAGGAGATCAGTTCATCCACCGGGAAGATCATATTGGCAGTATTGGAATGCTGGACAGTTTTGCCATTGATATCGAGATGAAAAGAAATGTTCTGAATATCCGGAAAATCCTTTTTATTATAAAATCTGCTTATTGGTGCTGAGTTATCGAATGCTTTGGCAACCTCCCAGGGTAACCCCTTCTTTCTGGCATCATCCTGAAGGTCCCTTGCCGTAAAATCTATCCCTATGCCAATCTCATCATAATAACGATCTGCATATTTTTTAGCGATGGCCTTACCAAGCCTGCCAATTTTTACGACAATCTCCACCTCATGATGAATATTCTGGCTGAAATCAGGATAAAAAAATGGTTTGTTGTTCCTGACAATGCAGGCTTCGTGTTTCATAAAAAATATGGGGTTCTGAGGAAGAGGATTATTCAGTTCCCTTGCATGCTCAACATAATTGCGCCCGATGCATATAATTTTCATATCACAAAAATTTTCTGGTTTGGCTCAACAACAGCTCCAGCATTATGTTATTGCGACAATTTTACCCGGGTGATTTATTTCCCGAAAGATCGGAGTTTAATACTGGTAAGTACTTTCTTGGTGTAAAGTGGGAAATCCCCATTCATGATCCAGCCGAAATATCCGGTATCGTTTTTCAGTACTTCTTCAACTGCAACTCCTTTATATTTACCGAAATTAAAGACTTCCACTCCCTGTTCATTATAAACGATCCTGCCTGCGAAATCAACATTATTATTCTGGGCTGAGAAATCTGAAAGCCAATTGATATCGTTTTCGAGGTTATGATATCTATCCAGCTGTGACTGGAGGATCTCAAAGGTAGCACGGGTATCTGCCTGTGCACTATGCGCATCCTTCAACTCCTTATTGCAATAAAACTTATATGCAGCACTGAGTGTTCGTTGTTCCATCTTATGAAATATAACCTGGACATCCACAAATTTTCTTTTTTTCAGATCAAAATCAACATTTGCCCTTAAAAATTCTTCTGCCAGCAATGGTATATCAAACTTATTCAGATTATAGCCTGCAAAATCACAACCTTCAAACTCATTGATCAGTGATTGGGCAATCTCAGCAAACGAAGGAGCATTTACGACATCCATATCTGATATTCCATGTATATCGGTTACCTCTTTGGGAATCGCGATACCGGGATTGACAAGGATCGTTTTGCTTATTTCATCCCCGGAGGGCATGATTTTAAGAAAGGAAATTTCTACAATACGATCTGATACAATGTTAATCCCGGTCGTCTCCAGGTCGAAAAAGATTAATGGATTTCGAAGGTTTAGCTTCATCGGGTAAATGAAGGATTAACTATGCATTAATCATCATAGGCATCAGTAACATCAATATATCTTCATTTTCATTCTCTACTTCAGCAGGCAACAATATACCTGCGCGTGTTGGATCGGAGAGCTCTAATAAAACATCATTTGAAGAAAGGTTTGATAGAATTTCCAGCAGAAATGTTGACTTGAATCCTATCTCCATCTCCTCACCCTCATACTGACACTTCAGCCGTTCATAGGCCGAAATAGAAAAATCCAGATCCTGTGCCGACACAGTGATCTGATTCCCCGTCAGGTGCAATTTAACCAGATTGCTTGCCTGGTTTGAATACACTGACACACGCCGGAGAGTATTCAGAAACTCAACCCTGTCGATGGTAAGTTTATTGGGATTATTTAGGGGAATGACCGAGTTATAGGAGGGATAATTTCCTTCAACAAGCCTGCACACAAGTTTATATTCTGTCATCGTAAAGAATGCGTTCTTATCATCAAATTCCATAATTACATTATTCTCCTCTTTTGGCAATACATTCTTCAGTAATCCCGATGGCTTTTTGGGAAGGATGAAAGAGGAATTTTGTTCACCCTTGCCATCTATCCTCTTATACCTGACCAGTTTATGAGCATCGGAAGATACAAATGTCATATCATCAGGTGAAAGTTCAATAAAAATACCGTTCATGACCGGACGGAGTTCATCGTCAGCAGTTGCAAATAATGTTTTGGAGATCCCACTTAACAGGATTTCAGGGGATATTTCCACAGATGATTTTTTGTCCGTTTTGATGACGGGCATCTGGGGAAAATCCGCGGCATTCTGCCCAACGATGGTGAACTTGCCATTCTCTGAATTGATTACAATGGAAAGGTTGGTTAGATTAATCTCAAATGTTAAAGGGATTTCAGGAAATTCTTTTAAAGTATCTGTCAATATCCTGGCAGGAATGGCAATACTTCCTGCTTCGGATGCGTTCTGAAGAGTCATCTTGGTTACCAATGTCGTTTCAAGATCAGATGCAGTTATTTCCAGCTCACTGTCTTCAAGCTTAAATAGAAAATTATCAAGGATAGGCAGTGTATTTTTTGAACTTATTACCCTGCTTACAGCCTGAAGATGGTTCAGCAATTCGGTACTCGATACAACAAATTTCATTTTAACTATTTTTGATTAACCTGTTTTTTTATTCTATCTATCAATTATACAAAAAAAATATCGAATGGTTTGTTTGATCAAATTATTTTTTTTCATGTTGAAGGAAATATCCGATTTCTTTCATGATCGGATCAAGATCGACATATTTAATAATTACTGTATCAGTATTATTAATTACTCCAAACAAACGGTTTAAATCAGGTTCCATAATCCCCTGGTCATTGATAATGAACTTCCTGAAGGCCCTGATCTGAGTAGTATCTTCCCGCGAATCACAAATGGTCAGAATGCTTTCACTTTCCGTAAAGGAGGATATCAATGTTGCATTATGATCATACGGTGACAGGAAACGTTCAAAATTAATCTGTGTAAAATAACCAAGGTACTGTTCTATGGATTCAATGTCCGGGTCGGCAACTTCATTACTGTCCAGATCATATAGTTGATAATCACCCGGTGCATGAATGATAAGGTTAAAGGAATTCTGCATCCTTGTCCGGTCAACATAACTAACAGACCTGATCTCATCAGGCATCAGCTGTATTAATGTGTGATCCCGCCAGTAGTTGATATCATCGACAAACAGGTTTGCCAGGTTTCGGGTTCTGAAACCGGGAATTTCCACTTTGAATACCTTTCCGGAATGGTCCTTCATCATATAAGTTGCATCGGTATGAACTGTATCATGATACATAAAAGCTATATACGGATTCCTCCGGTTTGTAAGTATCATCAATCTTTTCCCTTCATTCTCCAGTTTCTCCAGGATTTCATTATAGATGGAGCCGGGCACCAGGGCATCAATGCTCAATCTGGAAACCAGTTCCAGTAATCCCTTAATGCGCTGGTTACTGGCTGTATACCGGCGATTAATCATCCACCGCCCTTCCAGTTTTTCAAGAATTATAATCTGATCAGGAGAGCGGATTTCGATCAATCTGATCCTGGCCGTATCTTTTATTGCAAAATCATCACCGGATGATTTTAATATACCCGGGCGACCAATGAATAGTAAATAAAAAGAAATGAGAAGAAGAAGGAACAGAATGACTAATA
>LJUQ01000259.1 GCA_001304505.1 Bacteroides sp. SM23_62_1 | reverse complement strand
AAAACATGAATTATTCGACTGGATGATTACTAATAAGACTGTAGATGGAAGCCTGAAAATAGAAGATGACCTCAATCCAGGTTCTGATTTGAAAGTAATTAAATTTGAGAAAGCTTTCATAATAGACTATAGTGAGAGTTTCCATTGGCAGGGTACTGAGAATATGATGCAATCATTTACTATTTCCGCAAAGAAAATTGATATTGATGGATCGGTTCATGAAAATCTATGGACTACTTAGTTATTAGAGAAATTCTTTAAAAGAGATAAAATTGGCACAACATGTACAAATTACTGTAAAAATAGGAGGAAGTAAAATTTCTCCTATTTCTTACTGTTCTATCAATCAACGTATTGACTGGCACCATAGTTTTGAAATATCAATACCGACGGAGAGCTTTACTAAGAAATTCGGCACTATCCTGAACCAGTCAAAGGATTTTATTGGACAAAAAGTCGAATTGGCTTTTAAAGTTGTGAAACCGGAGAAAACAGATATTCAGAATGAGTTCTACGGTATAATTACTGAAGTTGGTCTTAGTCGTAGAAGTAAAGGGAACAAGGAAATCCTTGTCAGGGGATATAGCCCAACAGTATTATTGGATGGCAGACCGACTTGTCAATCATATTGTGAAAAAACACTTGGAGACATTGTATCAGATCTGCATCAACAGATTCCGCAAAACGATCTGAAAGTTAATATCGATCCAATATTCACCGGTGAAATTCCATTTATTGTTCAGTATAAGGAGAGCAATTTTCATTTTTTGAACAGGATTGCTGATAAATATGGAGAATGGTGCTTCTATGATGGCAAAGAACTAAATTTCGGACGTTTTGATAAATCTAATAAAATAGATCTTCCTGTTGAAAAGAGACTATCCGAATTTGAATTTTCCCTCAGAATTCAAAACCTTAATTTTAATGCAATTTTTTACGATTATTTAGAGAATACAGCTTATAAGAAAGAGACGAAAGATTACCAGGTAAACGATCTCGATTCATATGGCGATCATGCATT
The DNA here is from genome assembly GCA_001304505.1 of Bacteroides sp. SM23_62_1. GTDB lineage: Bacteria > Bacteroidota > Bacteroidia > Bacteroidales > SM23-62 > LJUQ01. The sequence goes on along the minus strand of LJUQ01000259.1, from coordinate 5,400 downwards.
ATCCCAGTCAGAAAAGGTATTTAAACAGACACATGCATATTATTCTCATGAAAATTTCGAAGATGAAAAAGCATTTACAGATCATTTTGAGACAAAAAAAATTGCTAACACAAAAGACCTGATATTCAATGAAGGAGCAAGTGATAATCCTTATATAAATGTTGGAACGGTAATTAATATCACCGATGAAGTCGCAGGAGAGGAGGATTATGGTGAGTTTATAATCATATCCTTAAATCATTCCATCGATATAACCGGCAAATATGTGAATCGGTTTACAGCTATTCCTGCAGAAGCCAGTATTCCTCCCGTGAACAGGAACATATCACAACCTGTATCGGAAATCCAGCCAGCTGTTGTTATAGATAATAATGATCCCGAAAAACTGGGCAGGGTAAAGGTTCGTTTTTTCTGGCAGGCAGAAAAGGATTCCACACCGTGGCTAAGAATTATTCATGCACATGGGGGAACGACGGGCAGCGGGGAACAGCATGGATTTTATTTTATTCCTGAAATAGACGATGAGGTGATGGTGGGTTTTGAAAACGACAATCCCGATAAGGCTTTTGTTATAGGCAATTTATATCATAAGAAATCACCTCCCGATCACTGGTATCATGCTGAAAATAACATCAAAGCAATCCGCACAAGAAACGGGAACCAGATCATCTTTGTTGACGAGGATGGGAAGGAAGAGATCCGCATTCTAAATAAAGATGACTCTTCACCAACAAATGAAATATCATTGAGCCTGAGCAACAATGGCAAAATCACTATCAAATCTGAAGGAGAACTTGAAATATCTGCAGAGAGTATTAAGATAAGTGCTGATAACGATATAACAGTTGATGCAGGTAAGACTACCAAGTTTTCTGCAAATGATTACAAACTGAATGCCAATAACGGATTGGAGCTTACAGGTCAGCAACTAAAAATTGAAGGCAGCAATACTTCAATGAAAGGGAGTGCTCAATTAAAAATGGAAGGAGAACAAACGGATATCAGAGCAACTATGTTAAAAGTTGAAGGCAGCGGCCAGGCTGAGCTGAAAGGGGCGGCAGTATCAGTGAACGGAAGTGCTACAACAGAAATTAAAGGAGGGCTCGTGAGGATAAATTAGTTGGGAACAGTGAAGGATTTTTATACAATACCATTAAACACCCGGCTGCTGATTGAAAAACAAAAACATCCCCGGTGTGATCTGAAGGATTCTGTTCAAATGAATATCCACTTGATTATCAGAACACATTTCAAAGAATACAGGTACGATAATTCTTATGGTTGTATGATGTGGAATAAAGATTACAGTACAGTTACTAATGTTTCTCAATGGTCAGATGAAATAAAAGAATTGATGCTCTCCTCAATTGAGAAAAATGAATTACGCATCAGTAACGTAAAAATAGATCTTACTCTGGAAGACGCTGAAATTTCTGAACATTACAAGGATCATCCCCTGAAATTAAAGAAGAAAATCACTATTCATATTACGGGTATCATAAAATACCTAAATGAACCTTTAGAGCACTTTGAATACTTATTCTTCAGTCCCTTATCAATTGGATAGATATATGGCATGGATTTAAAAAGAAACAAAAAGGAAGTTGTTAAAAGCAGGTTAAAACAGACTTCAGCAAAGATCTGGGGGTACCAGGAGTCGGAAACAGAAGGTTTCGATCCTGTAATCGACCTTATGTTAGGCGCCTGTGCTTATGAGTTTGAGAGATTGTCAACGGAAATATATACATCACAATCACGAATTCTTGAAAAAGTAGCACAGATATTGCTCCCGGAAGTTAATCTGCGTCCTTCTCCATCATATGCAGTAATTCATGGTAAACCTCTCAATCCGGAAAAAACCACTAAGAAGACTGATCAGTTTATTTTCGAAAAAGAATTACCTGGTAAATCGTCAGACAAGACCGAACAGAAAAAGTTATACTTTTCACCTGTCCCTGATTTCAGGCTTATCGACGCGGAAGTTGTACTCATGGCGACAAGCCATGAAATTATCCGGATAAACGATCTCATACTTAAAGAGACTGTTGTAAGGTCAGAAATACATAAAATCCCTCATACAAATAAAATATGGATTGGACTTAACATTAATTCGGCTGTAGAATCATTGATTAATGTTTCATTCTATTTTGACTGGTTTAACAATCCTGATACGCCGGATCTTTTAAAATTATTGAAGATCTCCAGGTGGTTTGCGGACAATAAATCCGTTGCAATTAAAAATGGCTTCAATAATGAGATTGAAAATAAACATAACTCAGAGACATCTGACATTTCAAGTTACCTGGATATCAATCTAAAAACGGAAAAGAGAATTAATCAATTTTTCGAAGATCATTTCATTACAATTACAGAAAATATACTTCCGGGAAAAAGAAGATTCCCTGAGGAGTTTTCGGATTTCTTCAGCAGCGATGATCTCGACAAAATGAAAGACGAATTATACTGGATTGAGATCGAATTACCTGAAATATTCCCGGTTGATTATCTCGCCTCAACATTCTGCACGCCTGCTGCTTTCCCCATAATAAACAGAAGATTACATGATTCAAACAGGCCATATACACTCAACAAGGACCTTAACATTATACCAATCTTTGCTGATGACTATTTCTATTCCATACATAATATTGCAAGCAGCAATCATATCAATTATCAGGAAGTCCCGTTCAGAAGAGTAAGTGATTTTGCACCTGGAACATATTCGGTAAGATCTGAAGGGGTAAATAGATTTGATGAGCGTGATGCCTATGAGTATATACAGTATTTAATTGAGCTTTTGAGAGAAGAACATGTTGCCTTTAAATCCTTGGGCAGTTCTCTTATTGAAAAGGAACTGGATGAATTGCAGATCATCATTAACCGTCTTCGCCTCAGCATTTCAAAATCAAAAGATCTGCAAAAAAGCACACATTTTATAATAATGAAATCAGAACTGGTGGAAGATATATGGTTAGAGTTCTGGTCAACTGCCGGTGCTTTTAGCAATAACATGCCTTTAGGAACTGCCTGTAAGAACAACGATTTTGATAATAAAAACTTGAAATTGCTTACTTCAACTACAGGTGGTAAGGACCCACCTGACCAGGTGGAAAGAATTTCTCTTTTCAAGAACGAATTGTTAACCAGGAACAGAATAGTAACCAGTGAAGATATAAGAACCACTTGTTTTGCAGAACTGGGAAATGAATTAAAAGACGTGAAAATAACACACAGACCCATTCAGGCAAGTAACAGAAATACAGGTTTTCAAAATTGCATTCATATAATTCTCACGTTCAGAAATGACAAGAGTGAGATTGAGAAAGAAAACCTGACCAGTCATATTGAGAAAATATTGACTACCTGGCTGAATTGATTGTTAGTCATCTTCTAACAGTAAGTGGTATTGACGATGCAAATATATATGTTCATTTAATGGGTATTTTTAAACGTTTTTTTTCACGGGACATTGAAAAAACAGAGGTGCATAAAAACGATTCCGGAGAAGAAGAATGGCATATTTATTTAAATCGCGAAGGGATATATGATCTATTACCTGAGGGTTACTTTCACAGTCATTCAAATCAATATTTCAAAGGCCGAAGGGAAACCATAGAAGAATTCAGGTTGCATAAAAAAGAAGAAAAAAATGCAAGGCAATTGTTTATGCCACTGGAACAGGAATTCTTCTACCATCTTGTTCAGAAAGAAATTTTCGAGCAGAATTACTTCTATGTTCCGGAGACAATTCATGAATTCATCGATTTCTTTAATCTGGAACATTTAACACTCAACATGTATCAAGAGGCTTCGCTGTTTTTCATTTTGCCTCATATTTCAAAAATTGCAGGTAATCTTGAACTCACTGAAACCTGCTTTGAAATTATTCTGCAGGAACAAGTAAAAATAAAAAAGATTTTTGAACCTTTGGCCCTGGATCTGGATAATGAAGTGCCTGTTTTGAACAAAAGTATACTTGGAGTTAATACACTGGTCGGAAATGTTTGTATTGACAATAATCCGCAACTACAGATAGAAATTGGTCCTTTACAGGATAGTAATTCCCTTAAAGATTTTCTGAATGGAAGCAAGTATAAGCTGATCAATCGTCTGATTGAACTTTTTATTCAGGCAGATCTGGGTTCCCGTATAAAAGTTTACTTAAATGAACAGGATACAGCATTCATTCTTGGTGAAAAGGAATATGAAGGGAGAATAAATTATAGTACAACAATTTAAAGGAGAACATTATGCTACCGGAAATGAGAAACAATGCCATTAACTGGATTGATGGAATGAAATTGAACAAAGATCATTTTATTGGTCTGGATAATTGGATCTTAGATAGACTGAGAGATAATACGTGCTTTCAGCTTAATGATTTTAATTATGGGCTTCTGGATAGTGTGATCGGTGCTGATTCATCATTGAATCTGCTTGTTAATATTGATCAGAATAATCAGGTGAATATAAAACTGACTGATTGCCGGGCTCTGACAAAAGGAGGAATAAGGATTGAAATTACTTCACAGGATATTCAGAACTTCCAATACCCGGCTGATAAATTATCACTCGATTTTAATGTTGCAGAGGCATCAAGTGAAATGTTTGATATTATTCTTGCAGTATTCCCTGAAAAGAGAGTTCCTGTCGGACAACCAAATGAAAATGAGATCCCTTTCAGGCATCCTTATATTATTCCTGAATACCAGCTGCATGCCATTCCGACGAAACAGGTGAATTCTTCACAGATGTGGAAAAATCACATTACCATTGGGAAATTCCATGTGGTCGCCCGTGAAGTTCACTTTAACACTGAATATATTCCTCCATGTACAAGAGTAAGTTCTTACTCGTCATTACTGGAATACTATCATAAGTTTGGTAACACAATAGAGAAAGTTACTAATGCTCTTGCAGAGTATTTAAGAAAAAATCGTTCCAGTCAGAATAAGCTGGAGTCCAATCTGGCATATGTAATTGAAAAGCTGGTTTTTTATCTTACTGTTAATCTCAGTCATTACAAAATTGTTTTAAGATCCTTACCACCAGTATATTTTATTGAGTTCTTCATCAATTTTGCAAGGTTGTTTAAATCAGCTTTAAGCTGGTTATCTGAATATGACCGCGAAGAAGTACTCAACTATTTGAGCCATTGGGTTTCTTCAAGAGACCTTGATAATGCTGCTTTTGAACTGATGAATCTGGAATATGATCACCAGGATATTTATGCTTCTGTCGAGAAAGTAGAAAACTATCTTTCTCTGGTTGACGATCTTTTTGAAAAGATGGTCTTTTCTGGTAAGGCTGCCCCTCCTGTTCAGGAAAGTAAACCACCGGTCAGACATGGACCTGTAATAATTAAAGATGGGAAAAGAATTAACTAATAAAGAACAATAT
>LJUQ01000055.1 GCA_001304505.1 Bacteroides sp. SM23_62_1 | reverse complement strand
TCCATGGATAATATTCACCATAATCGTGATTTCCAAGTATGGAGAATTTTCCATAGGTTGCCTTAAGCCCCGTTAAAACCTCCTCCCATCCATCCAGCTCTTCAGCAAAATCGTTTACCATGTCACCGGTGAAAAGAATCAGATCGGGTTTTTCATCATTGATCAGACGAATAGCTTTCATGATCTTATGTTGTAATCTGCCCATACTGCCAGCATGGAGATCGCTGATGTGGATAATCCGGAATCCATCAAAAGCATCAGGTAATGTTTTGAAGGGCAATATAATCCTGCGAACTTTAAAATTGAACCGGCCAAATGTGATTCCATAGGATATTATCAGGAAAATTAATACTGATAATAATAAGGCCGATTCCGAGATAAAGTTAAAAATGCTGTTTCTGAATCCATTGTATACTGGAGTATTATCAAAGTTAAATATTGTTACTACTCCGGCATATATCAATGTAAAAATATCCTGGATAAGAAGAAAAAACACAAATGTTATCTTGGGGATGTAAAACAGGATAAATAATCCAACATATCTGAACAGGGAGGAATACATTAAGGGACTCCTGGAATGAATAAATTTATTTATTGAAATTCCAAATGTGGCTGCGAAGAATAGTGGAATCAACCAGTAGAAAACCGAACAAAGTGACTTTAAGAGTTGAATATTTAGAGATTCAATAAGCCAAAATAATCCACTGTAAACATAAAGGTCTATGATCAGGATTGTAACAAAGACAATGAGAAGAATGCCTGGTAATTTTTTCACCATTCGGATAAAATAAAAATTGGGTTGAAAATATAAATATTACGGATAATTAGCATAGAGCTAAAACAGAAAGAACGAATTTAGTATATTTACCTGTCAGAATTCAAGAAAGCAAATCCCTGTAATAACGGTTCAATACTGTATCAATAGCAACACACGATGAGAAAGATTTTGTTCTGCTGTTTATTAATCATTTTACCTTTCCACCTGTTTTCACAATTAAAAGTTGGGCTGAAAGGTGGACTGAATATGTCGTGGTTTAAAGCCAGCGAGATAATCACGGATGATTATCAATTAAATGTTGCAGGTGGAACGAAATTGGGGTATCATATTGGTTTATTTACAAGAGTCAGCTTTTTAGGATTATTTGCTCAGCCCGAATTATTATATACCACCCTCCGCAGTGAAACTGATGTATATGATATTGTCAACCAGGTTGAACTGGAGCCAGTCCAGCAACAGGTTGGAAGAATTGATGTTCCGGCGATTATCGGAGGAAAGATCGGTCCTGCCAGGTTAGGCCTGGGTCCGGTAGCCAGCATTATTGTCCTGAACAGGTCTGAGCTGGAGGATTTAACGAATTACAAAGAAAAATTAAAAGCAGCAACGATCGGATATCAGGCCGGAGTAGGTTTTGATGTTTCAAGCTTTTCCATTGATATCAGATATGAAGGTAACCTGAGTAAACTGGGTGACAGTGTGGATCTGGGTGATAATAAAGTGAACTTCGATAAGCGTGCAAAACAGATTATTTTCAGTTTGGGTTTATCATTTTAATTGCGGATGTGCTTCACTATTGCCATACATGCAACCCGTGAAGAAATTGAATCACGCTTTAATGCAAGATTTGAAGAACCGGCACAGTTTGTTCCCGGTTATTATTTTTCTGCATTCACTTTTCCACTTGTACCTGTTATAACCAACAGCGATCCGGATAAGGTAAGGATGTTCAGGTGGGGACTGATCCCATCATGGATTAAAGATGAAATGGCAGCAGATTCGATCCGAACAAAGACCTTTAATGCAAAAGCGGAAACCCTGACCGAAAAGCCATCTTTCAGAAATGCTGTTAAAACAAGCAGGTGCATGGTGATTGCAAAAGGTTTCTTTGAATGGCAGGCGAGGGACAAAGAAAAAATACCATATTTTATTTCACTGGAAAACGATCAACCGTTCAGCTTTGCAGGTCTGTATGACTGCTGGGTCAATCCTGGTACAGGTGAAATCAATTATACATTTTCCATTATTACAACAACGGCGAATCAACTTCTCGAAGAAATCCATAATACAAAAAAGCGAATGCCTGTGATCCTTCCCACCGAAAAAGAAAAGGAATGGATCAACCCGGAAATTCATTTGAATATTGCTTTAAATCTCCTGAAACCATTTGATGATTCCAGGATGAAGGCCCATACGATTTCCAAACGGATCTCCATGCCGGGAACAGAGAAAAACATACCTGAAATCATTGATTATTTTGATTATGGGAAGGATCTTCTGAATCATTAAAATCATTGTCATCACTGCGGTATCAGCTTGATCCGTGGTGACAAATTTTGTAAATTAGCGTTTCAGATAATTAAAAGAGCGGGAGGTAATAAAAATGCAAAAATTTTATGTATGTCCACATTGCAGGGGACATTTGAAAGTAGGGGATCACATTATCTTTGCCACATCCAATAAAGATAAGCAAAAAGGACTTCTGTTACTCAGCCCCCAGATAGGTAACTATTCAAGTATAAAGCACCCCTCATTTAAATATAAAGATGGAGATAAAATCGATTTCTTCTGTCCCCTTTGCCAGAAAGGTCTATCATCGAGCTTTGATGACAATCTGATACATGTGATTATGATTGACAAGGATTCGAAGGAATATGATATTTATTTTTCAAGGATTGCCGGGGAAAGAAGTACTTACCAGGTATCGGGCGACACTGTTATGGTTGCCGGGGAACACTCGTCCAGGTATACTTATTTCAAGATGTCAGATAAATTTAAAAAATATCTTCAGTAAGCTCAGAATTGATCCAGGACAGCTAAAAAATAAAATGGTATTATTGATTGTATTGAAATTTTTTGTTCACCTTAAACACTTTATAAACCAACCAGACATTCTTTTAGTTCATTTGTACAGCTTTTGCTAATCTCAGTTTATTCAATTTGAATCTATGCGATTATCTTAACAGGGTATAGCTTCGCTAATGATCCAGTCATTTAAAGGGACTGGATCACTGAAGAAAACCTTCGCAACAGGATATAGCTCCGCTAATGATCCAGTCATTATAAGTGACTGGATCACTCAACAAAACCCACACTTATTTATGTCAGAAAAATGTAAATATCGGTTGGTTAATTGAAAAAAAATTAACTGTGTTAAACTCCTGTTAAACGATAATGCCTGCTTTGGATGATTTATCCTATGTTACTATCTTCGAAAATGTTATTTTAATTTAAATTAATTAAAAAATGAAAGCAGGGATCCTGATGGTCGCAGGTTTGATGAGTCTCTTGTTATTGCCATCCCGTCTGTCCTCTCAACCGGATGTGCTTACTTTTGATGAATTTGAACCTTATTTGCATCATCAGTCAGATACTCTTTATGTCCTAAATTTTTGGGCTACATGGTGTACACCTTGCGTAAAGGAAATTCCTGCTCTTGAGAAAATTCGGGAGGAATACAGCAACAAGAATCTCAGGGTGATCCTCGTAAGTCTGGACTTCCCAAAACAGATAGAATCACGATTAATACCTTTTTTGGGTCAGTATTCGATTCATTCCGAGGTTATTGTATTAAATGATCCTGACAGTAACAGATGGATTGAAAAAGTCGATCCTGACTGGTCAGGATCGATTCCTGCAACCCTTATCTATCATAAGGATTCGAGAGAATTTTACGAAAGATCTTTTACATATGATGAATTGAAAATTGTTATTAACTCAAAAATTAATGAACTATGAAAACAATAAGTTATATCCTGTTATTTTTTCTTACAGTTTCTTCTGTTGCTTTTGCGGATGGTTATGAAGTGGGGGATAAAGCAACAGATTTCAAACTGAAAAACACCGATGGTTCATGGGTAAGCCTATCAGATTTTAAGGATGCCAAAGGTTTTGTAGTGGTATTTACCTGTAATGGTTGTCCATATGCGCAAGCTTATCAGGAAAGGATCATGAACATTGATAAAATTTATAAACCCAAGGGATACCCTGTTATCGCAATCAATTCCAATGATGTTGATATCAAGCCGGATGATAGCCTGCGGGAAATGAAGAAAAGATCGGAAGAAATGGGATATACCTTTCCATATCTGAAGGATGATAAGGATAACATCTTTAAAAAATATGGAGCTACCAAAACACCGCATGTTTTTGTTCTGCAAAAATCAGGAAAGGATTTGGTGGTAAAATATATCGGTGCCATTGATAATAACTATGAGGATTCATCAAAAGTCACGGAGCCCTATCTGGCAGATGCACTGGATGCATTGATTGCAGGTAAAGATCCCAAACCAAACTTTACAAGGGCAATCGGATGCACCATCAAAACAAAAGAATGATTTGAAGTATTTTTGCCGGAAATGATAAACCGGGCCTCTGGTACAGAGCCCGGTTTTTTGTTGATTCATTCATCAATGAACAAAATCCATTGTGCACTCTCTCTGTATGATCCCTCCAGGCCTTACCGAAACCGACAACCAGTAACCGGTAAAAGGCAAAAGACAAAAGAGAACCGAAAACCGAGAACCGAGAACCGAGAACCGAGAACCTTATCCCTTTATTCCTCTTGGACAAACTCAAGTGCTGCTGAATTGATACAGTAGCGGAGACCGGTGGGAGGAGGGCCATCATCGAAGACATGCCCGAGGTGGGCATCACAACGGGCGCAGGTGACTTCAGAACGGATCATACCGTAACTTGTATCACGGTGGAATTTTAAATTTTTCATTTCTGCAGGATCAAAAAAACTTGGCCAGCCGCATCCTGAATGAAATTTGGTATCTGATTCAAACAATACTAATCCACAACCTATACATTTATAATACCCCTTCTCAAAAAAATCGTTGAACCTACCGGTAAATGGTCTTTCAGTACCCTTTTCTCGTGTAACATGAAATTGAAGAGGCGTCAGTTGTTGTTTCCATTCCTCTTCGGTTTTATAAACTTTTTCCATATTCTCCGATTGATCTGATGATGACAGATTCTTCATTTCCTTTCGTGCACATGTGTTCAGCGCGATGTTAATAATTATTGGTATAATAAAAATAAATTTATACATGATCAGAATTTCTTTAATTAACGTAGGAAGTATAAAAATATTGAATGGTTACATGATACTTTTCGGGCATGTTGCTCAGCTGAATCGCGTCAGTATTGGGATTTCTGATTATTAACAAATTGTTAATAACACGTGTGCAAATATTGTGAAGATAAAGAGCTCAAAAAATTTGTTGGACTGATTAACTTCATGTTATATTTGTTTCACCAAGCGAGAGATAAAAGGTTGCTCTCCGGAGTTAAAAAGTTTAAACCGGTCTTTCTTCGGAAAGAACAGTTTAAACCGGGCCTCGAAAAGAACAGGATCGTGAGGTTCTGCCTCTGACAGGTCAACTTTGAAGAGCCTGGCAGCAAGCATCAATCCCTCGGGACTGATACGAAGTGCTCCAGCATACTGAAGCTTGGTTCGAAAGAATCGATCTTTGATCTGTTGGCTTGTTAAGTGGATCTGGTAAGAGGTACCTTTACCGGTACAAACCTGCCAGGTTCGGAACCTGGGATGATTTCCCTTCGGGGATGCCATCCTCAGGATCAGCTTGACAAGAAGAGATTTGGGGATGACAGGCTTTAAAAACCTGCCTGAAACAAATCCGGGTTTCATAAAGATAGTTCCGAAAGGATCTAAAACTGGTGAAACGATCAGAATAACTGTAGCTTGGCACTATTTTCTGACTACGGTTATTAAATAGTGGAATGGGAACTTTTTCGTCCAGAAATCGTTCCCATTTACTGTTTATATACATGCAATTAGCAGGAAGATGCAATAAAAGAAAAAGCCGCCCTGTCAACCATGGCGACTTTTTCTTTTTATGGACAGATCATTTTATCTATAATGGAATGTTCCCGTGTTTTTTCGGGGGAATGGTTTCAGTCTTGTTGTGGGTCATTTCAAGAGCCTGTATTAATTTGAACCGGGTTTGTTTTGGATAGATGATTTCATCAATATATCCAAGTTCAGCAGCCCGGTAAGGATTGGCAAAAGTATCCTGGTATTCACGAATTTTTTCCTGCCTGTCCTCTTCCTTATCGATTTTGTCCCTGTAAAGTATATTTACAGCACCTTCAGATCCCATCACTGCAATCTCAGCCGTGGGATATGCAAAATTGGCATCAGCTCCAATGTGCTTGGATGCCATCACACAATATGCTCCACCATATGATTTTCTTGTAATCACTGTAATTTTTGGGACAGTTGCTTCAGAGAAAGCATAAAGGAGCTTGGCCCCATGTTTAATAATGCCACCAAATTCCTGCAATGTTCCTGGCAAAAACCCCGGTACATCCTCAAATACTATTAATGGAATATTAAATGCATCACAGAATCTTACGAATCTGGCACCTTTAAGAGAGGAATTAATATCGAGTACACCTGCCAGATGCGCCGGTTGATTGGCTACTATTCCGACTGGTTTACCACCCAGACGTGCGAAACCTACGACGATATTCTTCGCATAATGTGGCTGCACTTCGAGAAAATGTTTATCATCAACCACTGTTTCTATTAGGGTGAGCATATCATAGGGCTTATTCGGATCGGATGGGATAAGGGTTTGTAACTTCTCATCTTCGCGGTGAATATCGTCTGTACAGGATTTGACAGGGGGATCTTCCATGTTATTCGGAGGAAGGAAACTGACCAGCTCACGTATCATCATCATGGCCTGTACGTCATCTTCAGCAACGAAATGAGCTACACCACTTTTGCTGTTGTGTGTCATGGCTCCTCCAAGATCTTCTTTTGTAACATCTTCATGGGTGACTGCCTTGATGACATCAGGACCTGTAACAAACATATAGCTGGTCTTTTCTACCATGAATATGAAATCTGTCAGGGCAGGTGAATAGACTGCTCCACCGGCACAGGGCCCAAGCACAGCTGAGATCTGGGGCACCACACCTGAAGATCTCACATTCAGATGAAATATATCAGCATATCCTCCAAGACTTTGTACACCCTCCTGTATTCTTGCCCCACCTGAATCATTTAGCCCGATAACAGGAGCTCCCATTTTCAATGCAAGCCTCTGGATTTTAACTATTTTATCGGCATTTGCCCGGCTCAGAGTCCCTCCAAAAACAGTAAAATCCTGAGCGAAAACATAGACAAGCCTGCCATCTATCTTTCCGTATCCGGACACTACACCGTCTGACAGGATTTTATTTTTGTCCATGCCAAAGTCAGTACAGCGATGTACAACCAGCTTATCGAGTTCAACAAATGACCCGGGATCGAGCAATGCTTCAAGGCGCTCACGCGCAGTCATTTTAGAACTTTCATGCTGCTTTTTAATCCGCTCCGGCCCACCGCCAAGATCAGCCTTTTTATTCTTTTCCTCAAATTCTTTGAATTTTTCTTCGAGGTTATTCTTCATGATTATTCCATTTGAGATTTATAAAAACCGGGACTTGATCGGAATTATTTGGATTTTATTCAATTGTGATCAGGGGTTGATGTCCCTCAATGGTATCCCCTTCCTTCACATGGATCTCTTTGATTATTCCGGATTTTCCAGCCTTGTATTCACTTTCCATCTTCATGGCTGATACAATAATCACAGTATCCCCAATATTAACGTTGTCACCCGCTTTTACCGGTATTTTGACGACCTTACCCGGCATCGGTGATGAAATAACATTTCCTTCATCAACCAGCAAACCCTGATTCCGGGACATGAGATACCGGGCCTCCGCATCAATTATTTCTAAATTAAATGTGTGGTAAAGGGTGCTGACACGGGATTTTTTTCGGTGCTCACCCTCCAGGATTTCAACATTATATGATTTTCCATTATGCAAAATGGAATATACACCTTCATCAACCTTCAAAATATCAAGCTTGTATAACTTTCCGTCAACAAGAATCTCAATTGAATGATCATCTTTATTGACCAGCTCTACCTTTATTATGCGATCATTCAAGCGAACTTCCAGAGACATGGTCCGACGATTATTATACTTTTTAAATTCTGATAACGGCCTTTTTTCTGCCATAAGCCTTCCAGGCCGAATTACCATTACCGTTATTGACTAGTTCCAGAGGCTGGATCTTTTGAAGTTTTTGGGTGTAATCAAAAATAGCTGCAATAAGGGCTATATCCTCAAATTCTTTAAGAGAATATGTATCTTTCGACATCAGGATTTCCTTGTTTTTTTCTATGAAATGTGTATCATATTCACCCCTGATAAAATCGGGTGTATTCATAATTCTTTCCAGGAAGCTGATAGAAGTCTGAACGCCTGTTATTCTGTATTCGTAAAGAGCACGTCGCATCCTTGCAATAGCTTCATCCCGATTTATACCCCATGTTATCAGCTTGGAAATCAGGGGATCATAGTAAATGGGAATTTCATAGCCCTCATAAACATACCCATCAATTCTGATTCCCAGTCCTGACGGTTGTGTTATGTGCTTAACCAATCCCGGGCTTGGCATAAAATTATTTTCCGGATCTTCTGCATATATCCTGCATTCTATCGAATGTCCGGTTTGTCGGACATCAGATTGTTGCAGGTTGAGTCTTTCACCATTGGCAATCCTGATCTGCTCTTTAACCAGGTCGATACCGATAACCCATTCAGTGATTGGATGTTCAACCTGCAGCCGCGTGTTCATTTCGAGAAAATAGTAATTCCTGTTTTTATCAACAAGAAATTCAATTGTTCCTGCACCTACATAATTTGCAGCACGGGCTGCTGCAACAGCATCCTGTCCCATTCTTTCCCTGAGCTCAGCAGTTACAATGGGAGATGGTGTCTCTTCAATGACCTTTTGATGCCTTCGTTGAACCGAACACTCCCTTTCACATAGGTGAATAACATTGCCATGCTGATCAGCTAAAATCTGGAATTCTATATGATGAGGGGATTCAACATATTTCTCTATATAAACAGAGTCATTGCCAAATGCTGATAACGCTTCTGATTTTGCAGCCCTGAGTGACGACAAGACATCCCGCTCATCCGTCACCAGCCGCATTCCTTTACCACCACCACCTGCAGATGCTTTAATCATAATTGGTAAGCCGATATCCTTGATTAAAGTCAGCGCAGCTTTTTCATCCTTAATACCTTCCTTTGTCCCAGGAACAACAGGTACACCTGCATCCATCATTTTTTCCCTGGCCGTTAGCTTATCACCCATGGCTGAGATAGAATGCTCGGATGGACCAATAAAAACTATTTTTTCCTCACTGCAGCGGCGGGCAAAGTCAGCATTTTCAGAGAGAAACCCGTATCCGGGGTGTATTGCATCAGCGCCAGCACGCCTGGCGGTTTCAATGATCCTGTTAATGTTAAGATAACTTTCACTGGAAGGGGAGGAGCCTATGTGGTAAGCTTCATCTGCATATCTCACATGGAAAGAAGTCCTGTCTGCATCAGAAAATACTGCAACCGTCTTTATACCCATCTCCCTGCACGATCTCATCACCCTGACGGCTATTTCACCTCTGTTGGCGACAAGTACTTTATTTATCATAGCAGGATTTTATTTCAATATATTAGGCAAAGATTAGAAAAAAAAATGAATTGAACATAAGAGAAATTTGTTTTTGACATGGCAAAATGTCCAATTATGGGAATAAGTTCCAGTATTACAATATATTATTTTTATGTTAAATAATTGATATTATCAGAATAACGGATAAAAATATCTTAATTTGCCTCTTTGTGTAAATAACATTTCCCAATTTAGTAAATTTGCACCATGTAATTTGAATCAAATTTCTAAGCAATTGAACAATAATTTGCTGTCAAGATATATTCGGATCGATATTTATTTAACATCCTAAAAGTTATTATAAGATTACCCGGGTATTCAGAATAATTTTATAATAAAATAAAAACATAAGGGGATTCTCTGGATAAAAAGATAAATATCAACGACTTAATAATAGAAAAGATCAACATAAATTGTTTTCAGATAAAGTGATAAAAAAGAGAATTATTAATTTATTTATTCTGATTCTGGCAATCATTCCTTTCAATCAGAAAATAGCACAGGGGTGTAAGGATTATAAGGTTATTTCCCGGGATAGCCTTGATATGGAACATCGATTATTTGAAGGGGAGGATTGCCTTGAAATAATGATTATAACAGATTACGGTACCCTGTTGCAGGATAAGGGTGATAATCCTTCCTATCACGATGCCATTGTCCGTTATAAAAATAAGGATAGCACATGGGTGGACGTGGTTGCTGAGGTAAGAGTACGTGGCAATTTCAGAAAACAATCAGCCAACTGTGATTTTCCTCCACTAAGGTTAAGATTTGGAAAAAAAGCACGCCAGAACACCATTTTTCAGGATGTCAAGAACCTAAAGATAGTGACCCATTGTCAGACGAATTTACCAGAATATAACCAGTATGTTCTCCAGGAATATCTAATATATAAACTGTATAATATATTAACCGATTATAGTTATAATGTAAATTTATTGAGGGTTACCTACCTGGACGAAAATGATTCCACCTATGTACTTGAGAAGTGTGCATTCTTTCTGGAGGATGATGAAGATTTTGAAGAGAGATTAGATGGGAACCTGCTGGACTTAGAAACTGTTGATCCTGATTACGTTGACCCTGACTACTATCTTCTGGTTGCCTTTTTTGAATATTTAATTGTAAATACTGACTGGTCACTTCCAATCATGCATAATGTTAATCTTTTATCTCTTGATTATTTCAATCCACCCATACCGGTACCTTTCGATTTTGACTGGTCAGGATTAATCAATATCCCTTATGAGGTACCAACGGTTAATGGTTTGAAAACGAGAGTTCCGGAAAGGATCTATAAGGGACCATGCGTGAAAAACAGGGATTTAAAAAGTACAGTCAGGTTTTTTCAGTCGAAGAGGCAGGAAATTTTTGACCTGTACTATAATTTTCCATACCTGGAGTATAATTATAAAGCCGAAACCTTCAAAAATATCGAGATATTCTACGAAATACTCGAAAATAGGGATATTTTTGAAGCCGTATTTATGGATCAGTGCATCCACTAAACAAGCCTTTTCTTACCTCTTTTTTTATCAACATCACCTATACATTTGACTAATGGTTATTATTATTCAGTTTTTGGAGTAATTACTGAGATAAATGACCTGATTGTTACTGCGAAGGTATGTGATTTATCTGTGTTTTAACAATCGTCGATGATACCTCTTTTTACTTCAAATGTTAAGATAATCAGTTAACTATGTATTAATTTTCAGGATATCAGGAAGACTTTGTTAAAAACACTTGTTTTGAATTTTTGAAAAAGAGCATACATTTGCGACAATTTTTTAGTGACTTATTTTGATTGAATCTAAATAAGATGAAAACTAAATTCATAGTTGTCCAGGGCTTACTGGTCCTGGTTTTCTTTTTTTGGGAGATTGGTTTAATCATATCAGGGAGAGGTACATCTTATTCGGAAAAAGATAAAATATCCACCGGATTTACTACAAATCTCAGAAATCAATATTCAAGCTTTGAAGGTTCTGAGAAACTGGATGAAACCATTCTGGCATTCCAGAAAAAGTGGGGTATTAAGGGAATGTCTATAGCCATCACCAAAGATGGAAGGCTTGTTTATGCAAAAGGATTTGGATATGCAAATGAGGAAGCAGGCCAAAAAGTTGAACCTGGACACCTTTTCAGGATTGCCAGTGTTTCAAAGCTGATCACTGCAATGACCATTATGCACCTCAGTGAAGAAGGTATGCTTGATCTTGATGACCACGTATTTGGTCCTGATGGGATATTGAATGACCCTCGATACCTGGATTATACAGATTCACGGATTGAACAGATAACGATACGACAATTACTGACACATATAGCAGGATGGTCGAGAAGGTCGGGTGATCCGATGTTTACACCTCATGCCATAGCCAGGAAGATGAATACTGATTTACCGGTTGATTGTGAAACGATTATACGGTATACACTCGGAAAAAAGTTAAATTATACACCTGGCACCAGATACAGCTATTCCAATCTCGGCTATGTTATCCTTGGTGAAGTAATCGAGAAGGTCACCGGGATTGGTTATGAGGATTATGTAAATATAGCTATTTTAAATCCACTGGGTATTTATGACATGCATCTGGGAAATAGTTATCCTGAAGAAAAAGCTGTAAATGAGGTCATCTACTATGAGGCTTTCAAGTCAGCTAAAGTACTGGCCTATGATAGTCACCGGGATTGGGTTCCCAAGACCTATGGTGGGAGTGATATTAAATCTCTTGGTGCTGCAGGTGGATGGGTAGCTTCACCGGCAGAATTGCTTAAGCTCGTCGCAGCCATTGATGGTTTTGATACAAAACCCGATATCCTGCAACCTGAAAGTATTCGTATGATGACATCAAGAGGCAGGACAGGACGAGAAATGATCGGATGGAAAGGTTCAGATGGAAACGGTACCTGGTGGAGAACGGGTACATTGACCGGGACGTCAGCACTGGTAGTCAGGCAGAGTAACGGGATTAGCTGGATGGTTGTGACAAACACTACCACAACAAGGAAATCAAGAATTCATAGTGAAACATCCCGTATGATGTTCAGAGTTATCGCCGGTATTGATTCATGGCCTGCCTATGACCTTTTTGAATATCAACCATCAAGGTTCTTTTCCCACGTTAACCCGGCTGACTGAAATAAATAAAAAACATTCGCGATTCCCTTTTACCAATCAGCCATTTTCATTAACTTAGAGATTCTGGTAATTCCGTTCATATGGAATTGATATCTACTGAGCAGGTAACTTTTAATGACCTGTATATCAGCAATTTTGATCTTATTCTGGCTGTTTCCGGGTACGAGAGCAGATGCACCTATATGGTCGAGAAGATTAAACTTCAGAATGAATTAAAGATAGTACTTGCCTTTGAGGAGAAACCGGATGAATTGTTCCGGCTTGAGAATGACAGCAAATACAGACAACTGGGTTTTCAATTCATTCCCCAATCAGGGAATAAATGCCTTGACAATGAGTATCTGGTCCATCTGGTAGCGGATCAAAACAAAGAAGCTTTAAACATCCTTATAGATTATAGTTGTATGACCAAATTATGGTATGCTTCTATAATTAATTATTTTATACGAACTGATTTACCCTGTAACAAAGTATCCCTCTATTTTTCTTATACTCCCTCAAGATATACGGAACCTAAAAAACCAAAACCACTTAAAATTGTTGAACCAATAGGCTGTAGTGCCCATGGGATTATAAAAGGTAAACCCCTTGCGCTGGTTATCGGATTGGGTTATGAGAAAGACCGGGCTGAATTTCTCCGTAAAGCCATTGATCCTGAGGAAACATATATTTTTTATACTGATCCCGCTGATGATCAAAGATTTACAGAAAAGGTATATGTGAATAATTTCAGGTTAATTGATAATTTGCACAGAGATTGTGTTTTCAGTTATCCTGTGCGCGATCTTAAGAAAGTGGACGCCCTCCTGACAGACCTTTGCCTTGATCTCCGGTTGAATTACAAAATTATTCTCGCACCCTTGGGTCCCAAACCATTTGCTCTTTGTTGTCTGATCCTGGCTGCCAGATACCCTGATATCGAAGTGTGGCGGGTAAGTGCCGGTACTTCAGAAAGTATATATAACCGCGAACCGTTCGGGGAGCCACTGGTATATCGTGTTGATTTCGGCCCTGAAGAGGATTATTAGGGGTTTTATTATTATCAATAAGTTACATATGAATATTTAACTGGAATTTAACTCTTTCATCCAACTCTGTTTTCTCCACATTAATATCAAGAACCTGAAATGATACTAAACTCCATGCTCCCTGCACCTGTATTTGATAAATACCTGCTTTCCCCTGATTTGACAATCAGGACATAATAACACAATAATCCAGAACCATTTAATCAATCCCATGCTTTCTGATTCATGTTCTAATTTAGATTCATTATAAATTAATTTAAGTTTCGTATATTTGTACGCACAAAAATACCCGGATTATGAACAATTTTGAACTGATTATGCCCAAACTGGGCGAAAGTATAGAAGAAGCCACCATTACCAAATGGTTTGTTAAACCAGGCGATAAGGTAAATGATGATGACATTCTTCTGGAGATTGCTACTGATAAGGTAGATTCTGAGATTCCCAGCCCTGTTACGGGCACAGTTGTGAAGATTCTTTTTAATCAGGATGAAATCGTCAAGGTAGGCACCGTAATTGCTCTCATCGATACCAATGGAACAGACTTGCAGGCTGAAAGTGAAAAACCTGGTTCTGATGTTAATGCCGGAACATCTCCGGGAAAACCGGGAATTCAGGCTGACAGCAGGGATTTAACTGATCAGCCTGTCATGGAAACCGAAACAGCCCAGAAAGTTGATCAAGGAAGATTTTACTCACCTCTCGTAAGAAAAATTGCGCATGAGGAAAACATAAGTATGGATGAATTAAACTCCATAAAGGGAAGTGGACATGATGGCCGGGTACAGAAGAATGATGTCCTGGATTATCTCGCTCAGCGTAAACAAGATGCCGGCCAATCCGGGGAGGTTCAGGAACCTGTTGCAAAGAATGTAATTTCTGTTGATCAGCCTGCTAAGGAATCGTTTAAAGTATCAGTTTCGCTGAGTGCAGGAGATGAGATCATTCAAATGGACCGTATGCGGAAATTGATTGCCGAACATATGGTCCGATCAAAACAGATATCACCACATGTTACAAACATGCTTGAAGCTGATGTTACAGATCTGGTGCTTTGGCGGAACAGAATTAAGGATGATTTTTATCAGAAAGAAAAAGAAAAAATAACCTATCTGCCTCTTTTTCTTGAAGCCGTTATTCACACCATTAAGGATTATCCTATGATCAATGCATCAGTCGATGGAGATAAGATAATTATCCGGAAAAATATTAACCTTGGCATTGCCGTTGCACTGCCCACGGGTAACCTGATTGTTCCTGTCATCAAAAATGCCGATCAGATGAATCTGCTCGGATTGACCAAATCGCTTAACAAACTTGCTGAAGCTGCAAGGAATAATAAGCTCAGTCCGGATGATATACAGGGGGGTACTTTTACAATATCCAATTTTGGTACTTTCGGTAATGTTATGGGGACTCCTATCATAAATCAGCCCCAGGTTGCCGTTCTGGCAATTGGCACCATAGAAAAGAAACCAGCAGTTATTGAGACACCGGCAGGTGACTTAATTGGTATCCGACATAAAATGTTCCTTTCATTAACTTATGACCACAGAATTATTGATGGAGCATATGGTGGTGCATTCCTCCGAAAACTTGCGGACTTTATCGAAGATTTTGACAGCAACCGTACTATTTAATCAACATTGTATGCGTTTTATCTCCACTGGACAATATAGCTGTTGCAATCTACATCCTTTTCAAGGCAGGTTTCCAGAGGTGTATAACTATTTGTAAAAGGATTAACACTTGGAGAGAAAATATCAACCTATTATTTACGAATGATTAAATGACATAAAATGAATAAAGACAGGAAATATCACATAAAAAAAACGGATAAAAAAACATTGGAGAAATGGTTCAGGTTAATGGTACTGGGACGCATCCTTGATGACAGGGCACCCAATTATCTCAAGCAGGCAATTGGATGGTCTTACCATGCACCTTATGCCGGTCATGATGGTATACAATTAGCAATAGGACAGATCTTTAACCGCGAAAATGACCACCTGTTTCCATATTACAGAGATATGCTTACTGCTATTTCTGCAGGTCTTTCAGCTAAGGAAATCATATATAACGGTATATCAAGAGATACCGATGTAGCCGGTGGTGGACGGCACATGTCAAATCATTTCGCAAAACCTGAATGGAATATTCATAATGTCTCATCATGTACGGGTAATCATGCCCTTCATGCTGTTGGGGTGGCAAGAGCTATCAAAAAGTATGGTACCAGGGGAATTGCCATCTGTTCCCAGGGAGAGTCTTCTGTTTCTGAGGGCTATGTTTATGAAGCCATCAATGGTGCCAGCCGCGAACGATTACCTGTTTTATTTGTAATCCAGGATAACGGTTACGGAATCTCAGTACCAAAAAAGGATCAGACAGCACGGCGCAAAGTAGCAGATAATTTTACCGGTTTTAAAAACCTCCGGATTATGCATTGTAATGGCAAAGATGTTTTTGATTCGATGAATGCGATCCAAGAGGCCAGGGAACATATCGAAAAATATGATGAACCTGTGATCCTGCAGGCGAACTGTGTCAGGATCCATTCTCATTCAAACTCTGACCGGCATGACCTCTACCGTGATGACTATGAGTTGAACTATGTGAGTGAATACGATCCACTGGCAAAATATCGCAGACTCTTACTCAGGTATAACCGTTTTACTGTTGAAGAAATTGAAAAGTTTGAGGAGGAAGCAAAAGAGATTGTCCTGGCAGCACATAAAGAAGGAATGAAAGCTCCCCAACCTGACGCCGAATCGATATTTGATTATGTTATGCCTGAACCGTATGTTTCAGAAAAATATCCTGAGGGTGTCCATCAGGCTGATGGTGAAAAGAAAAAACTTATTGAAGCTATAAATGAAACACTCAAGGCTGAATTTCATTATAATCCTGATACTTTTCTCTGGGGGCAGGATGTGGCACATAAGGAAAAAGGGGGTGTATTTAATGTTACAAAAGGAATGCAACAGGAATTTGGTAAAGAAAGGATATTTAATGCTCCTATTGCCGAGGATTTTATAGTTGGAACCGCCAATGGTATGAGCCGTTATAGTGATAAGATCAGGATCGTTATTGAAGGTGCTGAATTTGCTGATTATTTTTGGCCCGCCATGGAGCAGCTGGTTGAATGTTCACATGATTACTGGAGGTCAAAGGGACAGTTTGTTGCCAATGTCACCATTCGTCTGGCATCGGGAGGATATATCGGTGGCGGATTATATCATTCCCAGACGATTGAAGGGGCCCTGGCAACATTGCCCGGTATCAGGATTGTTTATCCCTCATATGCTGATGATGCAGCAGGATTACTCAGGACAAGCATCCGTTCCCGGGGTGTGACCCTTTTTCTTGAACCAAAAGCCCTCTATAATTCACCAATAACTGCCACACCAATTCCCGATGACTTCGAGGTCCCCTTTGGAAAAGCCAGGATCAGACGGGAAGGAAATGACCTCACGGTGATAACATATGGGAATACCACCCATATGTGCTTGGAGGCCGCAGAAAAAATAGCAGATGAAAAGAAAGTTAGTATCGAGGTAATAGATCTAAGATCGTTGATCCCCCTCGATAAAGAAACCCTGCTGACCTCCGTGCGCAAAACAGGGAAAGCACTGGTTGTGCATGAAGATAAGGTTTTTTCCGGTTTTGGAGCTGAGATAGCTGCATTCATTACCTCTGAAGCATTTGAGTACCTCGATGGACCAGTTAAAAGAATCGGATCTACATTTACCCCGGTAGGCTTTAACAGGATACTAGAGGCTGCCATCCTTCCGAATGTGGATAAAATTTATGCAGCAATTAAAGAACTCGTGGAATATTAAATCATTAACTATTTTATCATGAAAAAAATAGGCCTTTTTTACAGCTTTAATACGAAAAAAACTTCAAAAATTGCCGAACAATTACAGTCCAGCTTTGAAGAAGCTGAAATTGAACCTGTTAACGTGGAAGAGGCTACCGCTGAACAATTTCTGTCGTATGACAACATTATCTGTGGCGTACCAACCTGGTTTGATGGTGAATTACCAAATTACTGGGATGAGTTCCTACCTGAGCTTGAAGATATAGACCTGGGTAATAAATATATCGCCATTTATGGATTGGGAGACCAGAAAGGTTACCCTGAAAATTTCCTGGATGGGGTAGGGATCCTGGCAGAGATCCTGGAACAACAGGGCGCTCGCCTTGTTGGATTTACCTCAACGGAGGGATACACCTTCGAAAGTTCAAGAGCAGTAAGAGGCGACAAATTCCTTGGCCTGGCCATTGATTTTGAAAATCAGGGATCCATGAATAAAGAAAGAATATCAAAATGGATTGAACAGCTCAAATCGGAATTTATGTAAGAATGATGTTAATGTGACAACAGGGCATTACCCTTGTCTGGTAACCAGAGTCTGACTACCCACTCTCCACACAAAACCCCATACTCCCTGCTCCCTGCTCCATGCAATAAATGTGAAAATATCCTTATCAAGCCATATTTTTTTAACATTATTTTCATAATTCAAAGATTAATAAATATATTTGCGGGCACGAAGTCGATTTCATGAATAACATCCAAATCATACTTTTAATTCTTATCCTGGGTCTTATTTCCGGAGCCGGATGAGAATGGTATGATTTAAAAATACAATGTATTAAGAAAGCCATTCTCGAGTAATCAGAATGGCTTTCTTATTATGTGATAAATCAAAAAGAGGTAATCAATAAATCATAATTATGGAAGCAGAAAAAATATTTGTTTTTGACACCACTCTCAGGGATGGTGAGCAGGTGCCTGGATGTCAGCTGAATACAATTGAAAAAATAGAAGTAGCCAAAGCCCTTGAGGCACTCGGGGTGGACATCATCGAGGCAGGCTTTCCCATTTCCTCACCGGGTGATTTTAATTCTGTGGTGGAAATTTCAAAAGAAATTAAAACCCCTGTTATATGTGGCCTTACACGTGCAGTGAAGAAAGATATTGAAGTCGCTGCCGATGCGCTCAAATTTGCTCAAAGGCCTCGTATCCATACAGGTATAGGCACATCCTATTACCATATTAATTATAAATTGAAGTCAAATCAGAAAGAAATACTTGAACGGGCTGTTGAAGCGGTGAAATATGCAAAAAAATTTGTTGAGGATGTGGAATTCTATGCAGAAGATGCTGGAAGGACTGAAAATGAGTACCTTGCACGAGTTATTGAAGCGGTTATTAAAGCAGGAGCAACTGTCGTAAATATTCCCGATACAACAGGTTATACTTTACCGGATGAATTTGGAAATAAAATCAAATATCTGAAAGAGCATGTTAAAGGGATTGATCGTGCAATTATTTCGACTCATTGCCATAATGACCTTGGCATGGCAACTGCAAATACGATGGCCGGTGTGATAAATGGCGCAAGACAGGTGGAGGTAACCATGAATGGTATCGGTGAAAGGGCAGGTAACACCTCCCTTGAAGAAGTTGCCATGATTATTAGGAGCAGGAAACATCTGAATCTCTATACAGATATCAATGCCAAACGAATATTCAAAACATCAAGGCTGGTATCCACACTGATGAGAATGCCAATTCAGCCAAACAAAGCTATCGTTGGCAGGAATGCTTTCGCACATTCCTCAGGTATTCATCAGGATGGTGTTTTGAAAAATAGGGAAAATTATGAAATCATTGATCCTAAATCGGTCGGGATTCTTGAATCATCGATTGTCCTCACTGCCAGAAGTGGTAGAGCGGCATTGAAACATCGTGTGGAGAAGCTGGGTTATAAACTCAGTAATGAAAAGCTTGAGCATCTCTATGAGGAATTTTTGAATTTAGCCGATAAGAAAAAAGATGTAAACGATGAAGATTTGCATGTCCTGATAGGAAAAGAACAAAGGGGACCCCGAAGCATAGAGCTTAAATCCCTCCAGGTCGTTTGTGGCAAAAGTACACACCCGACCGCTACAGTTACCCTGAATGTTTATGGAACCTGTTATACAGAATCGGCAATGGGAAATGGCCCCGTTGATGCTGCATTCACCGCGGTGAAGAAAATCATCAAGAAAAAAGTCAGACTGGAAGAGTTTCTTATCCAGGCTATTACAAGAGGGAGCAACGATATTGGAAAAGTACATGTGCAGGTTTTTTATAAGGGTGTCATGTATTATGGCTTTTCTGCAAGCACAGATATTATCACCGCTTCTGTTGAGGCTTTTGTGGATGCACTTGCTCAGATTGAATAAGAATTACATCATCAATTGCCATTGACTAAAACTGCGGCAATCTATGAAGAATAACCCCTGTAATCCTGGTTATTATCCGCGGCATTTGAATAATTGAAAAAGTATAAGATTATTTAGGCATCAGATAATAATTTCTTCCGATTAAGAAAAATTTATGGGAAAAACTTTATTTGATAAGATATGGGAACGGCATGTTGTTGATACGATACCCGATGGCCCCGATATCCTTTATATCGACCGGCACCTGATTCATGAAGTGACCAGTCCTCAGGCATTTGCCGGCCTTGAAAAACGTGGTATTCCGGTTTTTCGTCCGGTTAAGGTTATTGCAACAGCTGACCACAATGTTCCCACAAAAGATCAGCACCTTTCAATTCGTGATGTGTTATCCGGGCAACAGGTTGACAAGCTCACAGAAAATTGCAGGAAATACGGGATATCCCTTTTTGGACTGGGACATCCATGGCAGGGCATTGTACATGTTATCGGGCCTGAGCTGGGATTTACGCAGCCTGGTCAGACAATTGTCTGCGGAGACAGTCATACTGCTACACATGGTGCTTTCGGAACAATTGCCTTTGGGATTGGCACAAGTGAAGTTGAAATGGTACTAGCAACCCAGTGTTTGCTTCAGAATAAGCCAAAAAGAATGAGAATTACAGTGAATGGTGAAACCGGACCAGGAGTTGTATCAAAGGATGTTATCCTGTATATTATATCAAAGCTCACTGCCAGTGGAGCAACCGGATATTTTGTAGAGTACAGTGGTCCGGTTGTTCATCAGATGTCCATGGAGGCAAGGATGACAGTCTGCAATATGAGTATTGAAATGGGAGCAAGGGGAGGCTTGATAGCTCCCGATCAGATTACATTTGATTATTTGAAGAACAGGAAATTCGCACCGCAGGGAGATGATTATACGGAGGTTGTAGAACGCTGGAAATTATTGTATTCCGATGAAGATGCAGTTTTTGATATGGAATATGTATTTGATGCAAATGATATTGAACCGATGATCACTTACGGAACAAATCCGGGACATGGTATGAAAATAACTGAAAAGATTCCGGAACGTCAGGATATTCATAAATCATTGGAATACATGGGATTGTCGGGAGGACAATCACTGCTTGGAAAACCGGTTGATTATGTATTTATCGGAAGTTGTACGAATGCAAGAATTGAAGATTTTCGTGCAGTTGCACATGTCGTGAAAGGAAAGAAGAAGGCTGATTATATCAATGTTTATCTCGTCCCTGGATCCAGACAGGTAGAAAAACAAATTGAGGAAGAAGGGCTTTTAAAAATATTTAAAGATGCCGGGATGGAAGTTCGTCAGCCGGGCTGTTCAGCCTGCCTTGGTATGAATGATGATAAAATTCCACAAGGAAAATATTGTGTTTCAACATCAAACAGAAATTTTGAAGGAAGACAGGGGCCGGGGGCACGAACATTTCTTGCCAGCCCGCTCACTGCAGCCGCTACTGCCATAACAGGTGTTATT
>LJUQ01000258.1 GCA_001304505.1 Bacteroides sp. SM23_62_1 | reverse complement strand
CGACAAGTCCGATCCGATCGTTGCGGCGGCCTGAAATAAATTCCATTGCAACATTCTTAGAAGACTCCAAACGGTTTGGTTTGAGATCCTGGGCGAGCATGCTGCTTGAAATATCCAGGACAATAACGATATCAATCCCTTCCGTCATTTCATCCTGCCATCTGTTAACTGATTGGGGCCGCGCAAGAACAATAATAACCAGTATGATTACAAGTATCCTGATGACAAAAAGAAAGTGTCTCAGATAATATTTAATCGTCCTGTCTGATCCTGAAAAACCCTTGCTAGTCGACATTTGTAATGTTGCATAGGCATCCCTGTTCTTCCAGATATACCAGAAGATCATTGGTGCCAGCAGGACAAGCAACCAGAAAAATTCCGGATTGGCAAACTGAATATTATCCATTCACTACAGATTTTTCAGGTATAACTTTTTCTTTCTCAGCGTCTTCAGGGATAATTACCACGGGCCTTGTCTTTTTTACAAAGACATAGGCATTATCCATATTTATTTCATTGTCTGTCGGCAATGGTTTTTCTTTTGCAAATTTTACCAGATCCGCCAGGTTTAATAGCTGTTTCAGCATATCATTCAATTCAGGATCATACATTCCTGCTTCTTTCCAGGATTGGAGAATATCATATGTAGTCTGTTCCATGGCAGGTATGGCAAATCGTCTTTCAATATATGTCCGGATGATTTCTGTCAACCTGGTATAATAAACCTTAAACTCATTTCTTTGCCATAGTTTTGCTTCCCTCAGTTCATCCAGTTCACGCAATGCAATCACGTGTGGCGGATCCTGTGGCCTGGTAAACGCAAATACAGGTTCTTTCCGTTTACGTTTACGCAGGTAATAAATGACAAAATATGCCAGAGCCAGAATTCCCACCCCGATTAACAGGTATGGAAGAATCTCGGTAAAACTGACCGGTACTGCAACAGGTGTCTTGATATCCCGGATTGTTGAATCAAGAGGCACGGTAAATACCAGCAAATACATTGGATTTGAAAAGACAGTATCCGTCCAGTTATCGAATGACAACCTGAAAGGCAGCGGAGGAATTTCATATAAGCCAGAATCAAAGCAGGTAAGCAGGTAACTTTTCTTCAGCTCCAGCTGATTTTTATCCAGCAATGTTGTATCTGTTTTAAATTCCTGAAGTACTTCAATCTCTTTCATGACTGTATCCCGGATGACGGGAAATATAACATCCATCCCGGCAGGTTGGTTGATACTCAGGTTCAGCCGGAACTGATCCCCGATAGTGATCATGTTTGTATCCAGCTCTGCAAGTATTTCAACATATTGAGAACAGGATTCCTGTGGTGAAAAAAATAAACTGAGCAGGATCATCATCACTGATATCATTCCCTTATTAATATTCTTCGCATTAGCTTCTTTCATCCTGAGAATAATAATATAAAGTTGATTTCAATATCGGAACCAATCGCCCCGGTTTTTCAACCGGGTTTACTATCATCCGATGTTTATACACCTTCCGGTTGGCAACCGGATTCTGTTCCATAGCCATGCCTATTAGAAACCAGATGGTATGGCGGTTACAGAAGGTTCCTGAATGTGGGGGTGTGTCACAACTACAATTTAAGGCTTCTCGCAAAGCCCGCAAAGTTATCACAAAGATCGCAAAGCTCTGATTAACAGGTATTTGATTTTTGCGAACTTAATGCTTTCTTCGCGTTCTTTGCGTGAAAAATCAGTTGTGACACAACCCCTTTTCTCCATTTCATTCTTCTCCGGTAATGTCATTACTCCCTGCTCCCTGCAATCTTCTCCCTATCTCCTTTTAAATAGATTGATTAACGGTTTTACATAGTCCTCTTCTGTTCTGACACTCACCCAGTCAATCCCGGAACGGGTAAAAATCTCACCCAGTTTCATCTGCTCTCTGTGCCACCACCTGGTAAAATTGTCTCTTATTCTCCTGTTATTTGAGTCGATCCACATCAACTTTCCTGTTTCGGCATCTTTGATTCTCAATAGACCAACCGGTGGTAATTCTGTCTCCCGCTTATCATATATGTTTAACGCAACGATATCATGCTTTTTGCTGGCTATTTTCAAAGCATCCTCATAATCTTCATCAAAAAAATCAGAAATTATAAATGCAGTACTTCTCTTTTTAATAGCATTGGTAAGGTACCTGAGTGCTTCGGAAATATTTGTCTGTGTGTGTTCGGGCTCAAAGTTTATAAGTTCCCTTATAATCCTTAGTATATGTTGTCTTCCTTTTTTGGGTGGAATAAATTTCTCTATGATATCACTGAACATGATTACGCCTATTTTATCATTATTCTGGATAGCTGAGAAGGATAGCACAGCCGAGATTTCAGTGATCATATTTTTTCTGAGCTGTGAAACTGTTCCAAAATTGCGCGATCCGGAGACATCAACCAGAAGCATAACAGTCAGTTCCCGTTCTTCCTCATAGATCTTGATAAAAGGATGATTAAACCTCGCCGTAACATTCCAGTCAATGTTCCTGATATCATCACCATACTGGTATTCCCTCACCTCACTGAAAGCCATGCCGCGCCCCTTAAATGCACTGTGATATTCCCCTGCGAAAATATTACGGGATAATCCACGGGTCTTGATCTCTATCTTTCTGACTTTTTTAAGTAGTTCAGTTGCTTCCACGATTCACTCGACCATTTATTTAACCTCTTTTGTGAGAACAGAAAAAAACCATTCCTGCTTTTTCAGTGTGACCTGGAATTTCTTTCCTTCTTCCGTAAAATGCCAGAGTCCTTCTTCCGATTTTGTGTGTTTTTCGTCCAGTTCCTTTTGGATTTTTTTTAGAAGAGCATAATCACATGTCAGCTGATAATACTGGCAGATATCCTTATCATCAAAAACAAAAAGCATTGTTTGTGTTCCATTATTATCAACATATTTCAACAGGTTATAGACAGTATTTCTCGACGATTCATCAACAAATAGGTCTTTCCTGTTTTCTTTCATCAGCTGACGTACCCTGTCTTTATTTTTCCCAATATAAACCTGGGCATCACATAACTTAACTGATGTGAGCAAAAAGATAATCAATAACATGCTCTTTGCCAATGTTTTGATATTTGATCTATGGTACTTCAATTGTGTTCAGAATATCTGTTACAATATCTTCTGTTGTAATATTTTCGGCTTCCGCTTCATAGGTAAGGCCGATTCTGTGTCTGAGCACATCATGGCATATTGCCCTGATATCTTCGGGAATCACATATCCCCTGCGTTTGATGAATGCATATGCTTTTGCCCCGTGGGCAAGATAGATACTGGCTCTTGGTGATCCGCCATACTGGATCATATTCCGGTACTTTTCAAGGCCATACTGATCGGGATAACGGGTTGAGAAAACTATATCCAGGATATATTTCTCAATCTTCTCATCCATATACACTTCTTTCACAATGTTTCTTGCCTTCAGGATGTCAGCCGGTTTTATCACCTTTTGTGCAGTAGGAAATACCTGTGCAAGGTTTTCCCGCACGATCAGCTTCTCTTCATCCCTGGAGGGATAGCCAATGATAACCTTCAGCATAAACCTGTCGACCTGTGCTTCCGGCAGAGGGTATGTACCTTCCTGTTCAATAGGATTTTGTGTTGCCAGAACCATAAATGGCTGATCAAGCTTGTACGATTCACTGCCGATGGTTACCTGTTTCTCCTGCATCGCTTCAAGGAGGGCGCTCTGGACTTTTGCCGGTGACCGGTTAATCTCATCTGCCAGGATAAAATGCGCAAAAATGGGGCCTTTTCTTACAGTAAAATCTTCCTGCTTCTGGCTATAAATCATTGTACCGATCAGATCGGCAGGTAACAGGTCTGGTGTGAACTGGATCCGGCTGAATTTTGCATCGATAGTGCTGGCAAGTGTATTCACAGCAAGGGTTTTTGCCAGTCCCGGCACACCCTCCAGGAGGATATGTCCATCGGTAAGTAACCCTATCAACAGGCTCTCAATAAGATGCCTCTGTCCAACTATAACCTTACCGATTTCCATGGTGATCATATCCACAAACGCACTTTCTTTTTCAATTTTTTCATTCAGTTCTTTAATATTGGTTGTCTCTGCCATGATATGTGAAGTTTTGAAAATGTTATTGATAAATACGTATTCGTTGATTTTCAAAATTTGTGCCAACAAACCGCAAATTTAACGATCAAAAATGAAACACGAAGAAAGGTTAGTATGAATGGGGGTTAAAAATTGAGATTCGATTCCATAGCTACGTCCATCCGGATCCAGACAGTCTTGCTGTTGACCTCAGGTTCCTGAATGTGTCCGGTTGGCAACCGGACTTTACTCCAGTACATTCTTCAGAGGTTTGGGTAGATCATTTTTTTCTGGCATACCCTGCACTCTGCACCCACCTCCATACTCCCTACTTCCTACTCCTTACTGTTATTCAACGGTTCCACATCCATCACCCATACACCTCTTCCATGTGTGGCGATAACGATGATGTTATATATAGGATGAATAACCAGGTCATGAACATAACAGGAAGGAAGGTCACCCAGGACATTCCAGGTAGTGCCACCATCCTTTGTTACGTATACTCCAATATCAGTTCCAACATACAAAATATTCCGGTCGAAAGGATCTTCCCTTATAACATTTACGGGGCCAAGGGGAATATTGGATGAAATGTCTTTCCAGGTAGTGCCATAATCATCAGATTTCCATATATATACCGCAAAATCATCATCGCGTTTTCCGTTCTGTGTCAGGTACACGGTTTCCATTTTGTATTTCGAGGCAACAATCCTTGACACCCATTTATTTTTCGGGCCATCAGGATAGATTTCCGTCCATGTTTTACCACCATCTTTTGTCCGGTGGATTCTTCCATCATCGGTGCCTGCATAGATCAGGCCATACTTCAAAGGTGACTCTGAAATAGAGCTGACCGTCTGAAAGGAGATATCCCCTCTTCTTTCAGGATTGTTATATGTAAGATCAGGACTTATCCGTTCCCAGGTCAATCCCCCGTCAATGGATTTCAACACATACTGCATACCATGATAAATAATTTCGGGATTATGGGGTGATATGATGAATGGTGCAACCCATTGTCCTCTCAAGCGTGGTTCATCCTCATAGGTCCCGGGCAACACTCTTTTAGTCCTGGAATCCCACGGTTTACTCATATCACTTCTCTGAATTGTTCCATAAAAACCTGCCGAATAGACAAGATCGGGGTTATCAGGATGAATGGCGTGGTTGCTCCCCTCCCCTCCCGGGGCTCTTTCGAACTCAACCGCAGGTATTTTATCCCTGCCCCTCTCCAGTATTACCTGTCCACGATAACTGCCATGATCCTGGATGGAACCATACACATAGATAGGATCTGAATAATCATGAGCGATATTAAAGAACTGGGCTGCCGGAAGATTATCCGTGAACGATCTCCAGCTCTTGCCTTTATCATAGGAGACAGAAACACCTCCGTCATTTGCATTAAACAGGTAATTACTGTTTTCCGGATCAATCCATAAACCGTGATGGTCGCCATGCATACCGGGAAGATCCCTGAATGTTTTACCACCATCCTCTGAAACATTTAATCCCAGTCCCATGGTGTAAATGGTGTTTTCATCATTCGGATCCACCCGTATCTGTCCGAACACCCAGCCATATGTTGCAGAATGCCTTTCCATATAGGTCTTCATCTCTTCAGTGAGCCCGCTGACCAGTGTCCATGACTCTCCCCTGTTCTCTGACCGGTAAACTGTTGCTCCTTTGATCACCTTTCCCCTGGGGCGCCCGTACGAATCCAGTTCTTCAGATTCAGCCTCCCGGGCTGCTTCGTAGTTATCTACAAAAGCATAGAGCACATCAGGATTTGAACGTGCCACATCAATTCCGATCCTCCCGCTATTTTGTGCTTCCGGCAAACCACTATTGATTTTCGTCCAGGTTTTTCCTCCATCAGTGGTTCTATGGATCCCACTTCCTGTATAATTCTCCTCAGTCCTGGGATCATTCCATTTTTTCCTGATCCTTTGCCATGTTGCAGCATATAAGGTCAAATGGTCTTCCGGATCCATTACCAAGTCAATTGCTCCTGTCATATCATTGATATACAAGATATTCTGCCATGTATTTCCGCCATCTTCTGTCTTATATACTCCCCTCTCCCTGTTTGGTGTCCATTCATGTCCCGACGCAGCAACATAGACCACATTGGGATTTTCAGGATCAACAATAATCCTGGCGATTGTGTTGGTATTTTCGAGTCCCTTGAATTCCCAGGATTGACCACCATCGTTCGTTTTATAAATACCACACCCTGCCATAGAACTTCTGAATATATTGGCTTCTCCTGTTCCCACCCATAATACTTCGGAATTTGCAGGATCAAGTGCAATATCCCCGATGCTGGTGGATGCAGCCTGTTCGAATACCGGTTCCCAGGTTGTCCCTTCATTCACACTTTTCCATATACCACCTGATGCTACTGCCGCATACAGCGTATACGACTGGCCTTTGGGACTGACTACTTCCACATCCGTGCACCTGGCACTGATATTCGTGGGACCGAGCAACTGCCATTGGAGATCACTGAAAGCCGAGGTATCTTTCATCTTCAGATGCTTCTCAAACATCTCCAGCCTAGTTTTTCCATCTGTGATCGGGGATTTCTTCTGGGAGAATCCAGATGTGTTAATTAATAACACAATGCATAATAAGACAATATTTCTTTTCATTTTTAGGTAGGATTATTGATTTATTGGTATTCCTTATAATTTGTCGCCACAAATTCACAAATTAAAGACTAATTTACAGGACAATCCTTTTATATTTCAAAGATAATTCTCCAAAGTTAACTATCAGTCCTAATTTATTTCCCGAAACTTTCAGATAATTAATAGTCTGAGCAATATGTTCATTTGAAATACCAGAAATCCCTTTCACTTCCAGAATAATTTTATCAAAAACAACAAAATCTGCATAGAATTTGTGAGGTAATATCCTTTCTCTTTATAATTAACAATATATTACTTTTCTCTTTCATATGGGATCTCAGCATTTCTAAATTCATATTCCAGGGCATCCTTGTAGACTATTTCAAGAAAACCTGATCCAAGATTTTTATGCACTTCCATACACTTGCCTATTAATTCATATGATTCTTCCTTATATATTAACTTGCTCATAATTTTGCAATTTTGATTAGTTTACAAATATTGATTCCAAAATTTTTAATCCGCATAATGATATAAATATATTGTTAATTCGTTTTAAATTCGTGAATTAGTGGCTATGAATTATTTTGTAATTTGAAAAACAGATATTTTATAAGACTATCCTTCAAAGGTACCCATTACCACGGCTGGCAGATTCAGCACAATGCAACAACAGTGCAGGGTATCCTGAACCGGGATTTGAGTATTGTACTCGGTGAAAAGATTGAAACAACCGGAGCCGGAAGAACGGATACCGGAGTACATGTAAAAGTTTTTTATGCTCATTTCGATTCAGAAAAAGATAATCTTCAAAAGGACACGAACCTGGTTTTCAGGATCAATGGCAAGCTGTCAAAAGATATTGCAGTTCACGAAATCCTGAAAGTTAAAGATGACGCTCATGCACGGTACGATGCTATCAACCGGACTTATGAGTACCATATCACCCGGGTAAAGAATCCTTTTCTCACAGAGTTTGCTCATTATATATATGGTGAGCTTGATTTCGAAGCAATGAAAACCGCTTCAGCCCTATTATTAAATGTTTCAGATTTTACAAGCTTCAGCAAGGTTGATACAGATGTAAAAACGAATATCTGTAAAGTCAGCAGGGCAGACTGGGAAATTGACAAAGAAAAAATTGTGTTTACCATTACCGCTGACCGGTTTTTACGTGATATGGTCAGAGCCATTGTTGGAACCATGCTTGATATTGGATATGGCAGGCTAAAGCCGGAAGACCTTACGGTGATCATTAATAAAAAAGATAGGTCAGCAGCAGGTGCATCAGTACCGGCGAAAGGTTTGTTTTTAACGGATGTTCAGTATCCGGCCGAAATATTTATATAATTCCTGGTTCCTGGAGGATTTAAGTATTGCGTGTTTGGATACAAATTAGCGCATTATGCTTCCTTCTCAATAATTAAATCGATCTGGAGTTTATTTTTCGGCAGATAATTTGTTGCAATATCCCATATTATCTCGTGATCCACACCAAAATATTCATGCGATACCTTGTTTCTTAAATAATGCATTTCCTGCCAGGGAACATCAGAATATTTCCTTTTAATCTTTTCTTCCAGGTTTTTTGATGCTTCACCAATAATCTCAAGATTTCTGATTACCGCGTCTACTGTCTTATAATCTTTCCTAAACCGTTCAAAATCATATCCCTGAATATATTCAGCAATTCGGCTCATAGCTAATTGAATATCATCAAGGAATAATTTGTATGTACGATTTTCTTTCTTCAACCTAGACGTAATTTACCTGACTCAAGATGTTTTCCTTTATCTGATCTTTTAAAGCGTTTTTTGTTACCAGGTCAACTTTTCGTCCAAAAATCTTCTCCAGATATATTTCCAGAGAAAAGTACTTCCAACCTATGGGTTTTTCTAATTCCACAAGTATGTCAATATCGCTATCTTCAGAATATGATTCATCAGAGAAAGAACCAAATAAACCAATCTCTTTAACCGAATATTCCCTGGAAAGTTCTGGCTTTAATTCTTTCAATTTACTTAATATGTCATTTTTTGTGATCATCATTCAAAGATAATGAATTTAAGATTTACAAGGCAGGTTATCTATTTAAGATACGTTGTGCCGGCAAATATAGTCCGGAGAAAAGTTTGTGAATAGGATCTTTGAAAAAATTTTAATTGTGACACAGCCTCACCTTAACGGATATACAATAGTCGTCTGTTATGTTTCGTTGTCGATTCTTCTCCGCCGGCATGAGTAATCTACCATGCTCCAAATTTCAGAAGGTCAGTAGTGATTACGAGATCCCTCGCCGCCTGCCGGCGGACCGGGATGACATGATTCCTTCTACATCATTAATAATCCAGTAACAATTCTTCCTTGGCCTCAGCCTTCATAAATATTTGATTTAAAATTTAAAATACCGTATTTTTATATAATCAAACCTCCATTATAAACTCCTGCTTTCATGCAGATCTGGTCAACCGAAATAAGGGAACTTGAAACATTACACACCTCCATAAAAGGCAGGTTTCCTGAATTGGAGAATGAACTGGAGCAGTTGATAGGGACTAAAGATGCGAATGTTGTTATGCTCTATTCCAGGAGATGCCTCGAAGTAATCATCACCGATCTCTGTGAATGTGAGTTAAAAAGACCTCGTAAAACTGAACCACTTAAAGGTATCATCGATAAGTTGAACAGGGAAGAAAAGGTACCATCAAACATCATCGCTTCAATGCAGAGCCTGAACAGTTTGTCGACATTCGGTGCCCATCCCAAAGAATTTGATCCTGAACAGGTAAAACCAGTTCTGAATAACCTGACAACAATTATTAAATGGTGTCTAAAATATAGGGATGCCCGGACAATCAGTAAACCAGCAGCGGCAGACGAAGCAGAAAGGTATGAAAGTGAAGTTAGAACTGATTCTACAGAAAGATACCGGAAACCAAAAAAAAAGTTGATTTTGTTGCTTTCCGGACTTGCACTGGTTGTTGTGATTGTTATTGTTGCTCTATTCGTTTTTAATATTATTGGCGGCGGAAAGCAAACTAAAGAACTTGAAAAATCAATTGCTGTTCTTCCTTTTTTCAACGACAGCCAGGATCAGGAAAATACTTACTTTATAAATGGCATCATGGATGAAGTTCTCATTAATCTTCAAACAATAAAAGATCTTAGAGTCGTTTCACGTTCGTCTGTCGAACAATACAGGGATCCATCCAGACCTACCTCTCCTGAAATTGCAAAAAAGCTGAACGTAAATTATATAGTCGAAGGAAGTGGTCAGAAATATGGAAATACGTTCGTTTTGAGGGTACAGCTCTTGGAAGGCTCAAATGACAGGCATCTTTGGGGAGAATCTTATGAGCAGAGAATGGATGACATTGAAGATATTATCAAGATACAAAGCCAGATTGCACAGGCAATCGCAGATGAATTACAAGCAATTATCACACCCGAGGAAAAAGAACTCATTGAAAAAACACCAACCAGCAGTCTCACAGCATACGATTTTTACCAGAGAGGAAGGGAGGAATACTTGAAAAACTTATCAAATGAGCAATACTTTGCGTACACATTGGGTGGTAATAAAATGGAAGAACTGAAAAGAGCGGAAGATTTCTATCATGAAGCCCTTAAATATGATCCGACATTTGCCCGGGCATATACCGGATTAGCATGGGTATATTTGTACAAAGATTATTGGGATACTTTTTTCTCAGAAAATTTTCTGGACTCAGTAATAATTCTTGTAAATACTGCCCTTTCCTATGACGATCAACTGCCAGAAGCATATACCTTAAAAGGACATTATTATTATGAAACTGGTAAACCAGACCAGGCTATAGCTGCATATGACAGAGCCATAAAATTAAATCCAAACGATTGGGAGGCTTATTATAGAAAAGGACAATTATATTTAGTTAATGATCTTGTTAAGTCAATTGAGAATCATCACAAGGCAGCATCCCTTAATAGGGGGGCACAATTGCCATATTTATTACGATCCCTTGGTTTTGCAT
>LJUQ01000054.1 GCA_001304505.1 Bacteroides sp. SM23_62_1 | reverse complement strand
TAACCCAATTCATTAAAATTCACAGGCATAAATAATATGAGATCTTCAAAACTATTTATCTCACACCCAGACCAACCGGAGACCGATAACTTTTCATACCCTATTCCTCCAGTTCCATACCCACCGGGCACCGTGAGCCAAAGGCCACACACACAATACCCCCACCTGGCCCCTTCAGGGGCTATACTTCAATTACCAGTGAAACGCATCCTCCTCCATCCATTTTCCATGCAAGCGAAGAACCTGTTCGATGATATCCCGGACGCAACCATCTCCGCCTTTCTTATCAGAGATATATTTTGAAATCGATTTTATTTCTTCAACTGCATCGGATGGGCAGGCTGCAAACCCCACCTCTTTCATCACCTGGTAATCAGGCAGATCATCACCCATGTAAAGGACTTGCTGGGGTTCCAGTTTATTTTTCTTAAGAAAGTCGCTGAAATCCAACATTTTATCTCTTGATTTCATGTAAATATCCTTCACACCCAGATGACTGAATCTTGCTTTAACTGGTTCGGGATTTCCTCCTGTAATAATACCTATAAGATATCCTTTTCGGATGGCATACTGAATAGCAAATCCATCTTTAATATTCATTGAGCGCATGAGCTCACCACCAGGATACAGGTAAATTTTTGGGCTGGATAGTACGCCATCAACATCAAAAATGAAAGCTTTCACCAACCTGAGATCCTCTTTGAAATTACTCATTTTTCTCCGGGATATTTTTGTTTGTCCGCCTTGCCGGGCTCCCCCTGTAAGCAGAAATACTGTCACTTACAAATGTATACAATTTTTGTATATCGGGCAGATCCTTAAGAATCCTAAGATGTTCTTCGATGATCCTCTGATCTTCACGCATGGCCGGACCGGTCTGGGCACTGAATGGATCGATCTCCAGGATTTTTGAAGCTGTCTCCATGATCAGGGGCTTCAAAAGGTCAAAATTCAAACCACTTTCTGACAGGATCTTTTCAGCCAGGAAATACATATGATTCGGGAAGTTACAGGCGAAAATGGCCGCAAGATGTAATATTTTCCTTTTATCACTGTCCATAAAAAGGACATTCCCGGATATCTCCTTCGCCATTGTTTCAATAGTAGCGAGTATATCAGGGTTGTTTGCTTCAATACATAATGGCACTCCTTTCAGATCGAGCTTTTTCAATCTTGAAAAGGTCTGGACAGGATATAGAACCGCATAATTCTTGCTACAACCCTGGAAAACTGATAAGGGCAGTGTCCCGGAAGTATGAACAAGTACCTGGTTAGTGAAGCTGGCCCGGCACAAAACCGGCATAATCCCATCATCCTTAAGACAAAACAGGTAGAGATCTGCCCTGTTATCCAGCAGGTTAATGTTGGTGGTATAACCGGTGTCCAACAGAGAGGATAATCTGATTGCTGATTTCTTTGTCCGGCTGTAAACCTGAGTGATCTGATACCCCAGGTTTTTAAGGGCAAAACCCAAATGAGTTGCTACATTGCCGGCACCAACCAGGACAATATTGCGTAAACTATTAACCAAAAGAATTTATTTCAGAAGCAATAACGATTCTCGGAAATAAGCATATCCGCTATCCCCCTTCTTGCATCACGCACGTTTATACCATCAACATGGGTAAAATGATCAATTGCCTTCAACAACACATTCCTGATGTCGCCGGATGCAAATGAAAAGACTATATCCAGGGCAAGTTTCCGTATTCTGGCAGAAGCGTCATAGACAAACACATCAAGGATATTACAATGTAACTTTGCTGATTCCTCACCTTTTATTTGGCCGGCCTTTTGAATCCTGAGCATTGTTGATTCCCCGGCATATATAAGCATGATAATATCGGAAATATTGTTCAGGATTTCCTGCTCCTGTATCAGTGTCCGTGCGAATGTATCTGAAATGATTTTGATCAGAACCAGTGCCAATTTTTTAAAATTCCGGATGCAGGTTTTCTTTGTTTCGAAATAATCATCCCCGGATACTTCTGCCTGTTTGAGTCCGGGAATCTCATCCAGTATCTTCTGCGCTTCGCTCATTAAGGGAAGTTCCCCTTTTGCACCCCTTTTAAGGATCGTATCAACCACCAGCAATTTATTTATTTCATTTGTTCCTTCAAAAATCCTGTTTATCCTTGAATCCCTGTATGCCCTGTCGACCGGCATCTCAGCAGAGAATCCCATGCCTCCATGTATCTGAACAGCTTCATCAACAACATAATCCAGCATCTCCGAACCAAATACCTTCATAACCGCAGCTTCTATAGCAAACTGGTTAAAGGCTTCCATGGTATCCCGTCCCTTATCTTCACCATGTGCAACATAAAATTGAATTGCCTTATCCAGATCTTCACTGGCACGATAAACCGCCGACTCGGTTACGAATGTCCTGATCACCTGTTCTGCCAGCTTATATTTAATTGCACCGAACTCAGATATAAGGCAATTAAATTGTTTTCTTTCATTCGCATACTGAACCGAGTGATTGATGGCAAGCTTTGCCGCACCAATCACGTTTGCCCCCAGTTTAATCCTCCCCATATGAAGTATGTTCAGTGCAATTCGGAAACCCTCTCCCCGCTTTCCGAGGAGATTCCCGACAGGTACCTGGCAATCATTGAAGAAAATCTGCCTCGTTGAGGAACCCTTTATTCCCATTTTCTTTTCCTCCGGATTAAAAGTCAGGCCCGGAAAGGTTCTTTCAACAATAAATGCACTGAGAACACGGTCATTATCGATCTTGGCAAAAACAGTAAATACATCGGCAAATCCTGCATTTGTGATCCACATTTTCTGTCCATTCAAAAGGTAGTATTTACCATCTTCTGATAAAGTTGCTTTTGTAGTACCGGCATTTGCATCTGATCCAGCCCCTGGTTCGGTAAGGCAGTATGCACCTACCCATTCCCCAGTTGCAAGTTTGGGTATATATTTTTGTTTTTGTTCTTCATTACCATAATACAGGATTGGCAGGGTACCTATTCCCGTGTGGCAGGAATAGGCTACAGCATATGAAAATCCTGCTCCCAGCACCTCACATGTATACATGGCCGTCACAAATGATTGTTCAAATCCGCCATATTCTTCAGGGATTGAAATTGCCAGTAATCCAAGTTCACCTGTTTTAGTAAGAAGGTCTCTCATTAATCCTTCTTCCTGGGCATCGATCCGGTCAAGATTTGTCAGAACCTCGGTTTCCAGGAAATCCTGACAACTTTGTCCGATCATCTTTTGTTCTTCATTGAACTCTTCGGGAATAAAGATCTGTTCAGGAGAAATGTCTTTTACGAGAAACTCCCCCCCCTTTATCGGAATGTTCTGTTCCATAATGAAAATTTTTAGCCAGAGTTATACCAAGTTTAATCTGACAAATTTAACAATCCTTTATTTATATCCGGGATTATTGATTATGATTTTGTGGACTCACCCCTCTGTCTCCCCTCTCTCAGGAGCGAGGGGGGAACCAAAGGGGGGTGAGTACGGCAGGATCTACAACCCAAGCTCCAATGCCACAAGCTCGGCAATATCATAATTTTTCACTGATGCTTCCAAATTTTTATATTTCAGGCCATCCGTTAACATCGTCATACAATAGGGACAGGCAGTTGTGATAATATCAGCCCCTGTCCTGAGCGCCTCCTCTGTCCTTTCAATAAACACCTCCTTCTCACCCTGTTCGGCTTCCTTGAACATTTGCCCGCCTCCTGCCCCACAGCACAATGCATAACTCCTGTTCCTGTTCATCTCAGTCTTTCTTGCCAACAGGGCAGCCAGAACAAATCGTGGTGATTCATACTCATTATTTGCCCTTCCAAGGTAACAGGGATCATGATATGTAATTATTTTATCCCTGAATAATCCCGAACTAAATTTCAAATTACCCAGTTTGATCTGCTCTTTTAAAAATTGTGAATGATGAACCACTTTAAAATTGCCTCCCAGGTCAGGGTATTCATTTTTAAAAGTATTA
Organism: Bacteroides sp. SM23_62_1; assembly: GCA_001304505.1. GTDB lineage: Bacteria > Bacteroidota > Bacteroidia > Bacteroidales > SM23-62 > LJUQ01. The sequence goes on along the minus strand of LJUQ01000054.1, from coordinate 19,547 downwards.
TATATGTGGGGATCACACGTCAGGATTTTGTCTACTCCATAGTTATTCAATCTTTCAATGATCATCAGTGCCTGCATCTGAAAAAGCATTTCATTGCCCGAACGTCTGGCAACATCTCCACTTGAAATCTCTTCTGTACCCAGTACGGCAAAATTTGTGTTGAGGTGATTCAGTACCTTCACAAATGCCCTGGTAACATTCTTATACCGGTCATCAAAAGCACCGGCACTGCCAACCCAGAATAAATATTCAGGTTTTTCACCGCGGGCAAACACCTCAGCCATAACTGGCAGATTTAATCCCGTCCCTTCCGCCCACAGAAGCCTGTCTTCATGAGAAAACTGCCATGGGGCACCATTGTTTTCAATATTGGAAAATATCGCATTCAGCTCCCCGGGTGCAGCCGATTCCTCCATCACCAGGTATCTGCGCATACCAACAATGAAGGCAGGATGGTAAATGTTAACCGGACATTCCTGTGCACAGGCATTGCATAAGGTACAGGCCCATAATTCTTCTTCAGTGATATAATCCCGGATAAGTGTTTTTTGATCTGAGTATTCTTTACCTTGTCGAATCATTTGTGGTCCCTTCTCCTTCATCCTGGCCCTTACATCCATGATAATTTTCCGTGGAGATAGTTTTTTCCCTGTAAGATTTGCAGGACAGGCCGAAGTACATCTTCCACATTCGGTACATGAAAGGGAATCAAGGTAATTTTTCCATGTAACATCTTCAATATCTAGTATTCCAAAACGCCCGGAAACTGCACCGGTTTCATCCGGGGTGGAATAGGCTGAGTCCGGATTCATCATGATTTTTACTTCCCTGGTTATACTTTCCATGATATCCAATTTCCCCAGCGACTCCATCCTGCTCAAAAAGACATTGGGAACCGACATAAATACATGAAAGTGTTTTGAGTAAGGAAGGTAATTGGCAAATACAAATATGATAAGAATATGGGACCACCAACAGGATTGGTAAATAATCACGCTCATCTCAGGACTCATATTAAATATTCCTGATAGGAGGTTACTCAATGGGTAATAACCATACACCGGCATTCTTTCAGCCGCCATGGAACGGATATAAAATGTATTCATTCCAATCAGGGTTACCATCAGGATTAATATTAATGTCAGGGCAATATTGGCATCAAAATGTGATATTTTTTGCATTTCAATTCCCCTGAATCGCTTAACATGCATAAATAGCCTTCGAAAAAGAAATACCAGAATCGCTAGCAGAACAACCACGGCAAACAGGTCACCTGAAGCCATAATAATATCATGGATCACACCTAAAAGCTTGAGTGCTTTTTCCGTGGCAAACAGTCCATCGATAGTCATTTCAATGCTACCTATCAGAATCACACAGAAACCCCAGAATACAAATGCATGTAAAAGTCCGATAAGTGGCCTGCGGAGTATCTTTGTCTGACCGAATGCTACCTTCAGTGTTAAAACAATCCTTTTCCCAATATTCTTTACAGGAAAACCTCGTCCGGTGAGTCTGAAGAACCTGATATAATTCCTTGCAGTATAACCGAAAACCAATAATGTGATAAAAAAGGAAACAATAAATACGATTTGTTTGATCATTGAAACTTATTTTGGCACACGTAATGTTTCTTATTGAATTTTAGGTAAAATAATTTTAGAGGCCTGCAGAGGTGCTTGTCTACAAATATTTATACAGCAAAGTTATGGTTTACTCCCAAAACGTATTTTTATGATGATTTCGCAGCTTTAATTTCTTTTACCAATTCGGGCAACACTTTAAGAGCATCTCCAACAACACCATAATCAGCAGCTTCAAAAATCGGAGCATCCTTATCGGTATTAACGGCAACGATGTATTTTGAGGAACTCACACCTGCGAGATGTTGTATGGCGCCAGATATCCCAAACGCCATATAAAGATTGGGAGCAATGATCTTTCCCGTCTGACCAGTATGTTCCTCATGTGATCTCCATCCCTCATCTGATACAGGCCTTGAACAGGCAAGACCGGCACCGAGGACTTCCGCAAGTTCTTCAAGGGGAGCCCAGTTTTCAGGTCCTTTCATACCACGGCCACCGGAAATGACAATTTCTGCATCGGTGAGAATAATTTTTCCTGTTTGTTTCTCAACATTTATAACTGTTGTACTGATTAATCCGAAATCATAATCAGGACTGAAAGATTCAATAACCAGGCTAGTATCCCGGGGTATGAGCACAAATGAATTCTGGGATAGAGTCAGTATCTTAAGTGACGTTTTTATCTCTACAAGGGAATATGCCTTCCCGCTGAATACTTTTTTCCTGACAATTGTTGGATCGGTGGATAGCGGTAATCCCATTACTCCTGCAACAAGTCCTGCCTTAAGTTTTACAGACAGGCGGGGAGCAAGTGCCTTACCTGTATGATTGTGTGAAAGAACGAGCAGGGTAGCCCCAACATTTTCAGCAACGGATGCTATTACCTGCGTATAAACCTGGTTATCAAGATGGTGCAGTTTATCATCCCGGATATCAATAATTTTTGATATGCCATAACTACCCAGCTTCTTCAGCTCATCCTTATCAACATTTCCTATCGATAAAGCAATAGCATTTGTTTTCATCATTTCAGCAACCCCTGAAGCATATGAAGCAAGTTCAAATGATAGTTTTTTAAATTTACCATCCCAGTTTTCTGTAAATACAAGTACTGACATAAATTATAATTTAGATTGTTTGCGGATTACATGATTAAACCAATGTTATGGAATTTTATTTTTGAAGATCCGCATGTTGACGCGGTTCTGGGTAAGAATAATCCTGGTGTTTAATCATAGCATCCTGGCAACTGTTAACAATTAATTCATAATCTGTATTTAAATTACTTTTGCCTCATTCTGAAGCAGGCTGACAAGTTCTTGAATATTCTCCGGTTCAATCATTTTACATGCTTTCTTAGGAGGAAGAGATTCAAAGCTGGAGGTGACAGTAAGTGTTTCAATATCTGCCGGTTGTATGACTTCCATCGGTTTCTGCCTGGCCATCATTATACCGCGCATAGCAGGTATACGTGGTTCCTTGGCAATTCCTTTCTGAACTATCCCTACGAATGGTAAGGAGAGGGTCAGTTCCTCCTTGCCACCATCAATATCTCTCGTTATCTGAACTTTACCATTTTCAATACGCAGTGATGAGATAGCAGATACAGAAGGTATCTCCAAAAATTCTGCCAGCATTCCACCTACTGATGTGCCGTTATAATCACTGGATTCGATCCCGCATAATAGGATGTCGAATCCTTTTTCCTTCACAGACGCAGCAATCTGACCGGCCACATAGTATGCATCAGTGGGATCAGCATTAATCCGGATGGCATCATCCGCTCCAATTGCCAATGCTTTTCTGAGAGTGGGTTCTGCCCCGGCCAGGCCTACAGTGACCACACCAATCTTTTCAACCTGTGAAGCAGGATCTTCCTTAAGCTGCAAAGCACGTGTTAAGGCAAGCTCATCCCACGGATTGATAATCCATTGTACTCCTGTAGTATCAAATTTCTTGCTCTCAGATGTGAATCTGATCTTTGTTGTCGTATCAGGAACATTGCTTATACAAACCAGAATTTTCATAACATTCTGAAATTAAGGGTGTTTAACACCTTATTACAAATTAATAATCAGACAAATATAAAATAATATCCATTATATGCTAACAATCCGGTATAATCTAAAATCATTAAAAAAAAAGCCCTGTCATACCGACGGGGCTATTATCATTGAAAAAAGATATCATTTATGCCTGGGCAGTTGGCCCCCCGAAATTTATTGGGATCAGGGGAGTGCCGGCACTTTCGACTTTCTTGATTTCTCCGTGCACAGCCTCATATTTCCCAATATTATCCTCCAGGGCATGCAGCAACCGTTTGGCATGTTCTGGAGTCAGGATGATCCTGGATTTCACTTCAGCTTTGGGAATACCTGGCATAACCCTGACAAAATCTATTACAAATTCAGAACTGGAATGTGTAATGATTGCCAGGTTTGAATAGGTACCCTGAGCTATATCATCTTTAAGTTCAATATTAATCTGTGTCCTTTTTGCTTTTTTATCTTCTTCCATGCTGAATTATTTAGGTTGTTTGTTTTCAATAACCTCTTCACTTTCCTTGTTTTTGGAGCCGACGAGCATTTCATATTCTTCCCTTGAACCGACTACAAGTCTTTCATAGTCTCTTACTCCTGTACCGGCAGGGATCAGGTGTCCCACAATAACATTTTCCTTAAGCCCTTCAAGTAAATCTACCTTGCCATAAATAGCTGCTTCATTTAAAACCTTTGTCGTTTCCTGGAATGAGGCAGCGGAGAAGAAGCTCTGCGTATGCAGGGCAGCCTTGGTAATTCCCTGAAGGATCTGCCTCGATGTTGCGGGTACGGCATCACGTGCCACGATTTGTTTTATATCTTTTCTCTTGAGTATGGAATTGTCATCCCTTAATTTTCGTGCAGTAATAATCTGTCCCGGTTTAAGAGCCTGGGAATCCCCTGGATCCACAACTACCTTTTTGTTGTAAATCCAGTCGTTCTCATCCATAAATTCCCATTTATCAACGATCTGTTTCTCAAGAAATTTTGTATCGCCCGGATCTTCTATTTCGACTTTACGCATCATCTGGCGGACAATAATTTCAAAATGTTTGTCATTGATTTTAACACCCTGCATACGATAAACTTCCTGAACTTCGTTCACAATATATTCCTGTACTTTTGTTGGTCCTTTTATAGCCAGGATGTCTGAGGGTGTGATAGCTCCATCAGAAAGCGGGGTTCCTGCTTTTACAAAATCATTCTCCTGAACAAGGATTTGTTTGGACAGGGGGACCAGGTATTTTTTTACCTCACCCTCTTTAGAAATAATACTTATTTCCCTGTTGCCACGTTTAATCTTGCCGAATGAAACCTCTCCATCAATTTCCGATACAACAGCCGGGTTCGATGGATTCCTTGCTTCAAAGAGCTCAGTAACCCTGGGTAATCCACCGGTTATATCACCTGATTTTCCAACCGCTCTGGGTATTTTAACCAGGATATCACCCGTTTGAACCTGGTCTCCTTCGTTCACCATAATGTGTGCTCCTACCGGAAGATTATAGGCCTTCACCACTTCATTCTTTTTCGACATAATTCGTATCATCGGATTCTTGGTTTTGTCCCTTGTTTCGATTATCACTTTTTCCCTGAACCCGGTTTGTTCATCAGATTCCTCCCTGTAGGTTATTCCCTCAGCAACAGCTTCAAATGATATTGATCCTGCACTTTCAGAAATAATTACAGCATTATAGGGATCCCACTCACAGATCAGTGTCCCTCTGGTTACTTCACTACCATTTTTAACATATAATCTTGACCCATAGGGTATGGAATGTGTTGTTAATGATAACTTTGTATTTTTATCAATAATGCGCATTTCCGCCAGGCGTCCGATCACAACATCTACATTTTTACCTCCTTCTTCTACCTTCTCAACGATCCTCAGCTCATCAATTTCCACTATACCATCATATCGTGCATATACATTTGATTCAGTAGTAATATTGGATGCAGTACCTCCAACATGAAATGTTCTCAAAGTAAGCTGTGTGCCGGGTTCACCGATGGATTGAGCTGCAATAACTCCGACTGCTTCACCGATCTGGACCATTTTGCCGGTGGCCAGGTTCCGCCCATAACATTTTGCACACACACCTCTTGTAGCTTCACATGTAAGCACAGAACGGATTTCTATCTGTTCAAGTGGAGAATTATCGATTTCCTTGGCTATTTCTTCAGTAACCTCATCACCTGCAGCAATAATCAAATCACCTGTCATCGGATGATATACATCATGAACGGTGGTACGCCCCAGTATCCTTTCAAACAGGGATTCAACAACCTCTTCGTTATTAGTGATAGCTGTTGCCACGATACCTCTTAATGTTCCACAGTCATATTCTGAAACGATCACATCCTGTGAAACATCCACAAGCCGCCTGGTCAGGTAACCAGCATCTGCTGTTTTAAGGGCAGTGTCCGCAAGTCCTTTTCGTGCACCATGAGTGGATATAAAATATTCCAGGACAGATAATCCTTCTTTGAAATTAGAGAGGATAGGGTTCTCAATAATCTCCGACCCGGTTGAACCGGATTTCTGCGGTTTCGCCATCAATCCTCTCATGCCGGAAAGCTGCCTGATCTGTTCTTTTGATCCCCTGGCTCCTGAATCAAGCATCATATAAACAGGATTGAAACCCTGCTTGTCGGAACTAAGGCTCCGTAACAGTGTCTGGGTCAGCTTGGCATTGGTATGTGTCCATATGTCGATAATCTGGTTATACCTTTCATTATTTGTGATGAAGCCCATGTTATAATTACCCATGACCTCATCAACCTGGCTGTATCCTTCATCAACATATTCCTGCTTTTCTACCGGGACAATCACATCATCAAGGTTAAAGGACAGGCCTCCTTTAAAGGCCATTTCATATCCGAGGTCTTTAATATCATCAAGGAACTGTGCTGTCCTGGCTGTACCGGTCTGCTTGAGTACCCACCCGATAATATCCCTTAGCGATTTTTTAGTCAATAACTCGTTGATATACCCAACTTCGGCCGGCACATAATCATTAAATAAAATCCGGCCAACAGTTGTCTCAACAAGCTTATAAACTGTCTGATTATTCTCTTTCTGTGGCAGACGAACATGAATGATTGCATGGAGTTCAACCTTTCCTTCATTGTAAGCCACCTTCACCTCTTCGGGAGAATAGAATTTTTGATTTTCCCCTTTAACCGGTCGCTCCGGTATACCTTTCCTGGCTTTGGTGAGGTAGTATAGCCCGAGTACCATATCCTGTGACGGAACAGAAATGGGAGCACCATTTGCGGGATTTAGGATATTGTGTGATGCCAGCATCAGTATCTGTGCTTCGAGGATAGCTGCATTGCCAAGAGGCAAGTGTACTGCCATCTGATCTCCGTCAAAATCGGCATTAAAGGCGGTACAAACAAGTGGATGGAGCTGAATAGCCTTACCCTCTATCAGCTTGGGCTGAAAAGCCTGGATCCCGAGCCGGTGCAGGGTGGGTGCTCTGTTCAATAATACCGGATGACCTTTCAACACATTCTCCAGGATATCCCATACAACCGGATCTTTACGATCTACAATTTTCTTGGCTGATTTAACTGTCTTAACAATCCCTCTCTCAATCAACTTCCTGATAATGAAAGGCTTATATAATTCAGCCGCCATATCTTTTGGCAGCCCGCACTCGTGAAGTTTAAGTTCAGGTCCGACGACAATAACGGAACGTGCACTGTAATCTACTCGTTTTCCCAGCAGGTTCTGCCTGAACCGCCCCTGTTTACCTTTCAGGCTATCGCTCAGAGACTTTAATGCCCTGTTCGCTTCAGTTTTTACAGCACTTGCTTTTCTTGAATTATCAAATAATGAATCGACGGCTTCCTGCAGCATTCTTTTCTCATTTCTGAGAATAACTTCCGGAGCTTTGATTTCTATCAGTCGTTTCAGACGGTTATTTCTTATGATAACGCTCCTGTAAAGATCGTTCAGGTCAGAGGTTGCAAAGCGACGACCATCCAGTGGCACAAGTGGCCTGAGCTCCGGAGGAATAACCGGTACGACTTTTACGATCATCCATTCAGGCCTGTTAACTCCTTTTGATGCCCTGAAAGCTTCAACTACCTGAAGCCTTTTTAATGCTTCGGTCTTCCTCTGCTGCGATGTCTCAGTACTGGCTTTGTGCCTCAGATCATAGGATAATTCGTCTAGATCAAGCCTGGATAGTAATTGATAAAGGGCTTCTGCACCCATATCTGCAATAAACTTATCAGGATGGTCATCATCGAGGTATTGATTCTCTTTTGGAAGACTTTCAAGTATATCCATATATTCCTCTTCTGTCAGAAAATCAAGATAGTTAACCCCGTCATTCTCCTTTATACCAGGATTGATAACAACATACCGCTCGTAATAAATAATTGAATCAAGTTTTTTTGTTGGTAATCCGAGAAGATACCCGATCTTGTTTGGCAGGGACTTGAAATACCAGATATGGGCAACAGGAACGACGAGTGAAATATGTCCCATCCTTTCCCGGCGTACTTTTTTCTCCGTGACTTCAACCCCACAACGGTCACATACAATCCCCTTATAGCGAATGCGCTTATATTTTCCACAGTGACATTCATAATCTTTTACAGGGCCGAATATCCGTTCACAGAATAATCCGTCCCTTTCAGGCTTGTAGGTTCGATAATTGATTGTTTCAGGTTTTAATACCTCACCGCTGGATCGTTCAAGGATTTCTTCCGGTGAAGCAAGACCGATACCGACTTTTGTAAAGTCGCTTTTAATTTTAGGTTCTCTCCTGAATGACATATTTTTAATTATTGACTGGTTTAACATATGTTATTAAATCAAATTGTCCGGCATCAGATCAGGTTAATACTTAAACCCAGCCCGCGGAGCTCATGCAGAAGCACATTCAATGATTCGGGTATGCCCGGCACAGGCATATTTTCCCCTTTAACAATCGATTCATATGCTTTTGCCCTGCCTACCACATCATCTGATTTCACTGTCAGCAATTCCTGAAGAATATTGGCTGCTCCGAATGCTTCAATTGCCCAAACCTCCATCTCCCCGAAGCGCTGACCGCCAAACTGGGCTTTCCCACCGAGAGGCTGCTGTGTGATGAGTGAATAAGGCCCTATTGACCTTGCATGCATCTTATCATCAACCATATGTCCGAGTTTCAACATATAAATGATTCCAACTGTTGCCGGTTGGTCAAATTTTTCTCCTGTATTTCCATCATAGAGGAAAGTCTTACCATATAAGGGCAAATCTGCTTTATTGGTATATTCGGTTATCTGATCAATGCTGGCACCGTCAAAAATGGGTGTTGAAAATTTTACACCAAGTTCATTTCCGGCCCATCCGAGCACAGTCTCATAGATCTGCCCAAGATTCATCCTGGAAGGAACACCCAGGGGATTTAGGACGATATCGACCGACGTACCATCTTCCAGAAAGGGCATATCTTCTTCGCGAACAATTTTTGCTACGATACCTTTATTTCCATGCCGGCCTGCCATTTTATCCCCCACCTTTATCTTGCGCTTCATGGCAACATAAACCTTGGCCAGTTGTACAATCCCGGTCGGCAATTCATCCCCGATGGTAACATTATACTTCTTCCGCTTATAGATCCCTTCCATCTCTTTATATTTCATGACATAATTTTGCAGGAGGGTACGGATGGTATCATTCTTCTTCTTATCTGTAGTCCACTTATTGGGATTCACATTTAAGTAATCAATCTCATGCAATACCTTCTGGGTGAATTTACTTCCTTTGGGGATCACATCTGCATTCAAATAGTCTTTCACACCCTGCGATGTCTTGCCATTTACCAGGATAAAGAGCTTATCGATAAGTTTTTCATTTAATTCCTTCTCATTAACCTTGAATTCATCCTCTATTTTATCAAGAATAGATTTGGTAGCTACTTTAACCTTCCTGTCTTTGATTGATCTTGAAAAGAGTTTCTTATCAATGACAACACCTTCAAGTGAAGGGGGAGCTTTTAATGAAGCATCCTTGACATCTCCCGCTTTATCGCCAAAAATCGCACGAAGCAACTTTTCCTCCGGAGAGGGATCAGATTCACCTTTAGGAGTAATTTTCCCAATGAGTATATCTCCCGGATTAACCTGTGCGCCAATCATGATTAATCCATTTTCGTCCAGATTCCTGGTGGCTTCCTCACTAACATTTGGTATATCGGAGGTTAGCTCTTCCAGTCCTCTCTTCGTATCCCTTACTTCAAGTAAATACTCATCGATATGGATCGATGTAAAGAGATCTTCCCTGACTACTTTTTCAGAGATAACGATAGCATCCTCAAAATTATATCCTTTCCATGGCATAAATACCACCTTCAGGTTACGTCCCAGGGCAAGTTCTCCATCCTTCGTACCATATCCTTCTGTCAGTATTTGTCCCTTTGATACCTTTTCACCTTTCATCACAATCGGACGAAGATTTATACAGGTATTCTGATTGGTCTTTTTGAATTTGGGAAGCTTATAGCGCATAACGTCGTCATGGAAACTAACAAATTTTTCCTGTTCTGTTCTTGAATACCTGACTACAATTTCGTTAGCATCAACAAATTCAACGACGCCATCAGCTTCAGCGATGACCAAGAGCCGTGAATCCTTTGCCACTACTTTCTCTATCCCTGTTCCAACAATCGGAGTATCTGAACCTATTAAAGGAACAGCCTGCCGCATCATGTTGGATCCCATCAGTGCCCTGTTAGCGTCATCATGCTCAAGAAATGGGATGAGTGAAGCGGCAATGGAAGCAATCTGGTTAGGTGCGACATCCATCAGATGAATATCTTTTACTTCGGATAGCGGGAAATCACCATTATAACGTGATTTCACCCTCGGATTAATAAATTCTCCGATATCACTGATGGGGGCATTTGCCTGTGCAATAACCCTGGCTTCTTCCTCTTCTGCACTGAGAAAGACCACACCCCTGTCAGAAAGGTCCACTTTACCCTCGGTTACCTGACGATAAGGAGTTTCAATAAAACCCAGATCATTGATTTTTGCATATACACATAACGAGCTTATGAGACCGATATTCGGTCCTTCAGGTGTTTCAATCGGACACAGACGACCGTAATGCGTATAGTGAACATCACGCACCTCAAAACCAGCCCTCTCCCTTGATAATCCACCGGGACCAAGAGCCGACATCCTCCTTTTATGGGTCATCTCAGCAAGAGGATTGGTCTGATCCATAAATTGAGACAACTGGTTCGTCCCGAAAAATGAATTGATTACGGAAGAAAGAGTTTTTGAATTGATCAGATCAATTGGAGTAAAAACCTCATTATCCCTCACATTCATTCGCTCCCTGATAGTCCTTGCCATCCTTGTCAGCCCAATACTGAACTGGTTGGATAACTGTTCTCCTACTGTCCGTACTCTCCTGTTGCTGAGGTGGTCAATATCATCCACATCCGTTTTCGAATTGATAAGCTCTATCAGATGTTTAATGATCTCAATAATATCCTCCTTGGTGAGTATTTTAATATCCATGGGAGTCTCCAGACCCAGCTTTTTATTAATCCTGTATCGGCCTACTTCCCCAAGGTCGTAGCGCTTATCAGAAAAAAACAATTTATCAATAACATCACGGGCCGTGGCCTCATCTGGTGGCTCCGCATTACGCAGCTGCCTGTAGATATGAAGAACAGCCTCCTCTTCCGAGTTACAGGGATCCTTCTGGAGGGTGTTGTAGATAATGGAATAATCTGATACCCCTGTGGTATCTTTATGCAGCAGGATAGCCTTGATACCGGATTCAACGATCAGATCAATGTGCTCATCTTCCAGAACCGTCTCCCGATCAATTACAACTTCATTCCTTTCAATGGAAACTACTTCACCCGTATCTTCATCCACAAAGTCTTCAATCCATGATTTCAGGACACGGGCTGCCAGTTTCCTCCCTACCACCTTCTTTAATCCAGCTCTTGAAACTTTGAATTCATCAGCCAGATTGAAAATCTCCAGAATGTCCTTATCACTTTCATAACCTATGGCCCGCAGAAGCGTCGTTACAGGAAGTTTCTTTTTCCTGTCAATATATGCATACATGACATTGTTGATGTCTGTGGCAAATTCTATCCATGAACCTTTGAACGGTATTATCCTTGCAGAGTATAATTTGCTTCCATTGGCATGAATACTCTGTCCGAAAAATACCCCGGGTGATCTGTGTAACTGGGATACAACAACTCTTTCTGCACCGTTAATAACAAAAAGACCTCTCTCAGTCATGTAAGGTATCGTTCCAAGATAAACATCCTGGATAACTGTATCAAAATCCTCATGCTCAGGATCGGTACAGTAAAGCTTGAGCTTGGCTTTTAACGGAACACTGTAGGTTAATCCCCTTTCAATACATTCATCAATGGTGTATCTTGGCGGATCGACCTGATAATCAAGGAATTCAAGTACAAAATTATTCCTGGTATCCGTGATTGGGAAGTTTTCAGTAAATACCCTGTATAATCCCTCCTTTTTCCTTTCTTCCGGAGAGGTACCGAGCTGGAAAAATTCCTTGAATGATTTTAACTGCACTTCCAGAAAATCAGGATAATCGAGCTGATTTTTCGTGGAAGAAAAACTTATTCTTTCAACAAGATCTTTGTGGGCCATGTATTTTGATTATTAATTATATGTGTCCAATATAAACTGTGTTTGGATTCAAAATGGAAGATTGTAAGAATGGAAGAATGGAATACTGGATTATTGGATTATTGGAATATTGATATAATGGATTTTTCTACTCTCCTAACATTCCATCCTACCATTTTTCCAACATTCCATCTTTCCATTTGTCAACCAAACAACATGCGTGAGATTATCAAAGAACATTCATCAATAGCATATATCTATATATCTATATAGCTATATATAACAAAAAGTTTAGATTCCTTTATGGATTCTAAACCCTGTTTAAATAATTTTAGAAGTTTTCTATTTAATCTCAACTTCTGCTCCGGCTTCTTCAAGTTGGGTTTTAATTGTATCAGCCTCATTTTTAGTAACTCCCTCCCGTATAGGGGCTGGAGCTGAGTCAACCACTCCTTTTGCTTCTTTCAGGCCTAAGCCGGTAAGTTCTTTAACCAGTTTAACAATTTGAAGCTTTGCTCCTCCCGGAGATTTCAGAATAATATCAAAGCTTGTTTTTTCTTCGGCTGCAGCTTCCTGCACACCACCGGCTCCGGGACTTGCTACTGCAACAGCTGCAGCAGCAGGTTCTATGCCATGTTTTTCCTTCAGAACATCAAGAAGCTCGTTGACCTCTTTCACTGTTAGATTTACCAGTTGGTCTGCTAATGCATTTACATCTGCCATTTCTTTAGATATTTTTAAGTTTATTAATAATTATCAGTCTCTTTCAGCAAGTGTTTTGAGTGCACCTGCAAGTTTATTTCCTCCTGATTGCAATGCCGACATGAGGTTTCTCATTGGCGATTGCAGCAATACCAGAACGTCACCAATCAGTTCAGTTTTTGATTTCAAGCTTGAAAGGATGTCAAGCTGATCATCTCCCAGATAGATTGTTTCTTCAACATACGCACCTTTCAGCAATGGTTTTTCACGGTCCTTTCTGAATTCCTTAATCAGTTTTGCAGGGATATTACCATGATCACAAAACATGATGGATGTTGAGTTCTCCAGTATTTTATACATTTCATCAAATGTGCCATCGAACCGATCCAGAGCTTGTTTCAGCAGGGTATTTTTTACGACCACCAGTTTCACATTTTTTTCAAAACATTTTCTTCTGAGCATGCCGGTATCAGTAGCATTCAGCTCGGATGTGTCGGCGAGGTAAAAATGGTTGTACCTGCTGATCTGTTCCTCCAGATTATTGATGATGGCATTTTTATCTTCTCGTCTCATGATTTTTAAAGAGTACGTTTAATGATTCTGTACTATTCATCCAGGATTTTTGGATCCAGTCTGATCGACGGGCTCATTGCACTGGACAAATAGATGCTCCTGATATAAGTACCTTTGGCAGCAGTGGGTTTTAATCGGATGATGGTATTGACAAATTCTCTGATATTATCTGTAATTTGATCGGGATTAAAGGAAATCTTTCCGATTCGGGAATGGATAATACCGAATTTATCGACCTTAAAATCAATTTTACCCTGCTTAACATCCCTGACGGCTCTTTCGATGTCCATTGTTACTGTACCACTTTTAGGGTTGGGCATGAGTCCCCTGGGTCCAAGGATTTTCCCGAGTTTTCCTATTTTTGACATGACCGGGGGCATAGTAATAATCACATCCATATCTGTCCATCCCTTCTCAATCTTCTCAATATAATCGTCTAGTCCGACCCAATCAGCACCTGCTTCTTTCGCTTCAGTTTCCTTGTCGGGTGTACATAAGACAAGCACTTTAACCTGTTTCCCTGTACCATGAGGAAGGGTTACGACACCACGTACCATCTGGTTTGCTTTTCGCGGATCCACACCTAGGCGAACGTCAATATCAATTGAAGCATCAAATTTGGTTGCTGTGATATCTTTTAACAGAGTAGCTGCCTCTGTCAGTTTATAAAGCCTGCCTTCCTCGATCTTCTCAAGAGCCAGTTTTCTATTTTTTGTCAGTTTTGTCATTTCTGTATAAGGATTAAATATTGGCAGGGAAATCGCCTGTTACTGTGATTCCCATACTTCTGGCGGTACCTGCCACCATTTTCATTGCTGATTCAAGTGTAAAGGCATTCAGGTCGGGCATTTTATCTTCCGCAATTGCTTTAATTTGATTCCAGGTAACCGTGGCTACTTTTTCACGGTTTGGTTCCGGAGATCCTTTCTTAACCTTTGATGCCTCCAGTAATTGAACAGCCACAGGTGGAGTTTTGATTATAAATTCAAAGGATTTATCTGCATATACCGTAATAACAACCGGCAACAATTTACCGGCCTTATCCTGGGTCCTGCTATTAAATTGTTTACAAAACTCCATAATATTCACACCTTTGGCACCGAGGGCCGGTCCTACAGGTGGAGATGGGTTTGCCGCACCACCTCTGATCTGCAACTTTATTAATCCTGCAACTTCTTTTGCCATGTTAAATAATTGAATTCCAGACTGTCTTCATATGCTTTATCTGTACAGGAAGCTACTTCATACGGTAAGATGTACAGTCAGCAAACAGACAATCCATTAGGTTAACTTTCTTTTTCGACCTGTAAAAAGCTCAGTTCAAGAGGAGTTTTTCTGCCAAAGATCTTCACCATGACCTTCAGTTTTTTCTTCTCTTCATTCACTTCCTCAATCACTCCTGTAAAGCTGTTGAAAGGTCCGTCGATCACCTTCACTGACTCGCCAACGAAAAATGGAACTGTTAATTCTTCGTCACCGGCAGCCAGTTCATCTACTTTTCCAAGAATGCGGTTCACCTCGCTTGTTCTGAGAGGTGTGGGATCTTCATTCTTTTTTGCTCCCAGGAAGCCAATAACATTGGGCATATTCCTAAGGATATGAGGGATCTCCCCAACGAGGGCCGCTTCAACCAGCACATATCCTGGGAAAAAATTCCGCTCTTTGCTGATTTTTTTCCCGCTCCGGATCTGATATACTTTTTCTGTTGGAATAAGTACCTGGGAAACATAATCCTGCAGATTCAACCGGATTATTTCACTTTCAATGATTTCCTTCACCTTCTTCTCTTTTCCTCCGATAGCCCTGAGGACATACCATTTTTTTTCTATTTCTCCCATCTCCCAGACAATTAATAAAACAGACTGTATATCAATTCCATCAGATTCCGGAAGCTCACATCCATTGCAAAGATGATCAATGCAATAATCAGTGAGGCGATCATAACAATAAGTGCGCTACTTTGCAATTCTGACCAGGTAGGCCAGGATACTTTATGTATCAGCTCATTCCAGGATTCTTCAATGTATGTTCTAATTTTCATTCTATCCAGATTGTGCACGGGTGGAGAGGCTCGAACTCCCGACCTTTGGTTTTGGAGACCAATGCTCTACCAATTGAGCTACACCCGTGTAAAATATGCCGGCAAATGAAGGGAATCCGGAGCATAATATTTTTCCGGATTCCAGTGTATCTCTTAATGGTCCAGGTCTGATCAGTACAAGGATTATTCGACGATTTCGATAACCTGTCCAGCGCCAACGGTCCGTCCACCTTCACGAATTGCAAACCGCAATCCCTGGTTAATGGCTACCGGATAAATCAGGTTAACTGAAATGGTGACATTATCGCCTGGCATAACCATTTCCCTTCCTTCAGGAAGTGCAATTTCACCAGTAACATCAAGTGTTCTAAGATAGAACTGTGGACGATAATGATTATGGAAAGGAGTATGACGTCCGCCTTCTTCTTTTTTCAGGACATATACTTCAGCTTTGAATTTTGTGTGTGGGGTTATGGAACCCGGGGCAGCAATAACCATTCCTCTTTTAATCTCCTTTTTATCAATTCCTCTGAGCAATAATCCTACATTATCTCCGGCTTCGCCCCTGTCAAGGATTTTCCTGAACATCTCAACACCTGTCACGACAGTTTTCTTTCCTTCCGCACCAAGTCCGATAATATTAACCTCTTCACCTGTTGTAATCACTCCTGTTTCAATCCTGCCTGTTGCAACTGTTCCCCTGCCGGTAATAGAGAAGATATCTTCAACCGGCATCAGGAAAGGTTTTTCAATATCCCGAAGTGGAACAGGAATGTATTCGTCAACAGCAGTCATCAACTCCTGTACTTTTGCTTCCCATTTAGGATCCCCGTTCATAGCCCCGAGGGCTGAGCCGTAAATAACAGGCGCATTATGACCGTCGAATTCATAGAAATCAAGCAATTCCCTCACCTCCATTTCAACCAGTTCAAGAAGTTCTGGATCATCCACCATATCCACTTTATTCAGGAATACAACAATCTTGGGAACATTTACCTGGCGTGCAAGCAGGATATGCTCTCTTGTCTGGGGCATCGGTCCGTCATCACCTGCCACAACAAGGATAGCTCCGTCCATCTGCGCAGCTCCGGTTACCATGTTCTTAACATAGTCAGCATGTCCGGGGCAATCAACATGTGCATAGTGACGATTTTCAGTCTGATATTCAACATGTGCGGTATTAATGGTAATACCCCTCTCTTTTTCTTCAGGAGCGTTATCAATATCATCAAACGATTTAATATCGGCAAGACCTTTTTTATTTAAAATCCTGGTGATGGCTGATGTCAGGGTTGTCTTGCCATGATCAACGTGCCCGATTGTCCCAATATTAACATGCGGTTTGGTCCTTTCAAATTTTGCTTTAGCCATAACTTTGTAATGAATTAGAAATTTAAATATTAATATGCTTTGTTGATTCTTATCGTAATAAGAGCCAATGACGGGAATTGAACCCGTGACCTCTTCCTTACCAAGGAAGCGCTCTACCACCTGAGCTACATCGGCTTTTTAGAGCGGGTAAGCTGGTGTAATTGATCACTTACTGACTCCCCCTCAAGACTCATCATCATTGAGCGGGAAACGAGACTCGAACTCGCGACCCCAACCTTGGAAGGGTTGTGCTCTACCAACTGAGCTATTCCCGCTTAGATACAACAAAACAGCCTGTATGCACAGGCTACCTGTTTTCCATCGTGGGGAGAGCAGGATTCGAACCTACGAAGGCATCAGCCAGCAGATTTACAGTCTGCCCCAGTTGACCGCTTTGGTATCTCCCCATCGGGCATGAGCCGATGAAGGGACTCGAACCCCCGACCGGCTGATTACAAATCAGCTGCTCTGACCAACTGAGCTACATCGGCACAATACGTATAAGAACGTCTCTTCGGGATACCCCCGAAGAACGTCTCTTCGGGATACCCCCGAAAATCGGTTCGCAAATGTATAAATATTTTATTTATAACACAAAAAATAAGTCCTTATTTTTTAGGCTCTTTTAAGTTTGGTTTTATGCTTCCTGATCTGTCTTCGGAGGGCTTCTACAGCAAGATTTGTAGATTCTTCAAATGTACGGGTCTGTCGTTTTGCAAATAACTCTGCTCCAGGTATCATAAGTTTTATTTCGGTTACCTTATTTTCGGAATCCTGCGAACGGTCAAGCCGGAGATAAACATCGGCACTAATAATGTCATCATAAAATATGTTTAACTTCTCCAGTTTACCCCTGATGAAAGTCAATAATTTATTGTCAGCATCAAAACGGATCGAATGAATCTTGATGACCATAGTAATTCCTCCATTTTTTATGCCCTGGGATGGGCCTGTTTATATATAGTTTTTAATTTCTCAAAAGTCGTATGGGTATATATCTGTGTCGCTGAAAGATTTGCATGACCCAGGATTTCCTTGATGGCATTCAGATCGGCTCCCCTGTTTAACATATGTGTGGCAAAGGTATGCCTGATCACATGAGGACTCCTCTTTACCATCGTGGTCACAAACCTCAGGTATTTATTAACAATACGGTAAACAAACCTTTCATATAATGGCTGTCCTTTATCTGTCACAAAGAAAAAATCATGGCTCAGATCAGGAAAAGTTTTTCTCTTTAAATCAATATAATCCCGGAATATTTTTACATAAGCAGGATTGAAAGGAATGATTCTTTCCTTGTTACGCTTTCCCAGTACCCGGATAGATTGGTCATCAAGCTGAACGGATTGGTGTGTCATGTTGATCAGTTCAGACAATCGCATCCCGGTAATATAAAGCACATCGATCAAAAGCCTGTTCCTGACACCTTTAAAATCCTGACCAAAATCCACGTGATCCAGCAATATGTCCATCTTTTCCTCTTCTACAAATCCCGGAAGTCTTTTGCCGGACTTCGGCGGAAAAATTTTATCCATCGGATTACGCTGGATAATCTGCCCTCTCATCAGAAATTTATAGTATGATTTGAGCGTAGTAATCTTTCTGTTTACTGATCTTGGAGAAATGTTATTTTCCATCAGGGATATAATCCACGACCGTATATCCTTAAAACTTGCAGATATTCCATCAGCATCCTGTTGCTGGCCGCTTAAAAATGATATGAACTGATTCAAATCATTTTGATAGGAACGAACAGTGTGTGGTGAATACCTCTTCTCAAGCTTAAGCCATTTTAAAAATGATTCCTTATAGCCCATAAAAACACCAGGAGACTAATAATAAATGTATGCAGAAAAATATTGATAGATAAGTCCCAAAAATCGGGACAGGGATGATTTTATTGTTCTTTTTCCTGAAGCTTCTGAATGTATATGGCACGTTTGACAACCTGTCTTTTCTTTATTGAAGGTTTTGTAAAGGCTTGCCTGGTCCTCAATTCCTTGACGACACCTGTCTTTTCAAATTTTCTCTTAAACTTCTTAAGCGCACGTTCAATGCTTTCACCTTCTTTGACTGGCACTATGATCATAATTTCTCCTTTCTTTTGTTGAAAATTGAGCCGCAAAAATAAAAATTCATTCAGAATATTTCAAAACTATTCAGAAAAAATTCACACGAATTCACAAACCTCAACACTCACACACCCCAATTCCCACACATACCAATTCACCAATTTACCAATTTATCAACAGGTCCGGTTGGTAACCGGACTTTTCTTTCATTCACCACAATATTATCAGCTCCGGATAACATCCAGACCAACTTGCCCTCACCACACCCAACACCCCATTCCCCACACACACCAATTCACCAATTCACTAATTTACTAATTCACAAATTCACCATCACTCCATTCTTCTTTTTACGCTATACAATTTACAAAATTTTGGGCTAAAAAAAAAGAAATAATTCTTTAATCCACCCTGAGATAAGGCTTGATTTTTTCAAAAACATCTTCCGGAAGCAGCTGATTTTTTATGATTTCATCAATTTCATCAAATCTCCCATTTATTTCACGATACCGGATCAGTGCAC